>JAKVBA010000189.1 GCA_022447525.1 Gammaproteobacteria bacterium | reverse complement strand
AAAGCTCTTCTTCACCTACAGAGAATGCCACCACTGGAATATCTTCTGCAGAAATGCCTTGGTTGCCTAATTCTTTGTAAAATGGAATGTTCGCATCGCCGTTAATTGTAGAAACCACAGCAGTCTTCTTGCCTGTTGAGCCGAACTTTTTGATCTCAGAAACAATACCTTGCCAGTCAGAATGACCAAATGGGGTGTAGTTAATAAGAATGTCTTCGTCTTTAACGCCTTTCGCATTCAGATACTCTTTTAATATCTTGTTTGTCGTGCGTGGGTATACATAATCAGTTCCTGCTAGAACCCAACGAGTAGCACCGATATCATTCATTAAATAATCTACCGCTGGTATAGCTTGCTGGTTAGGCGCTGCGCCTGTGTAGAACACATTCTTCGAAGACTCTTCCCCTTCGTATTGCACAGGGTAGAACAACAAGCCGTTGAGCTCTTCAATTACGGGCAATACGGATTTTCTTGACACTGACGTCCAGCAACCGAAAATCACATCGACCTTTTCCTGTGCCAGTAACTCCCGAGTTTTTTCTGCAAACAGCGGCCAGTTTGACGCGGGGTCAACTACCACAGCTTCTAGCTTTTTACCCAGGATACCGCCCGCTTTATTCTGTTCTTCAATCATCATCAACACTGTGTCTTTCAATGTTGTTTCTGATATTGCCATGGTGCCCGACAGCGAATGTAGTACACCTACTTTAATAGTATCTGCCGCTAACACGATTTGAGAGCAAAATGTACTAACTATAATTGTGCTGGCGAGGGCGATCTTTTTAAATTTCATTTGAGTATTCCTTTTATCAATGTGATTGAATTAGCTTAGAAAGTAACTAGTGCTTTAAGGGCCATAAGGTCTACATCTACCCCATTTTGTTCACCCATTCGGTATTCAAATACCACCCATAGGTTTTTGGTAAAGGTATAGCTTGGTGCAATCGTGATAGCGCTGCCATCTTCTACTTCTGCGCCACTTGCATCATCGATTGCATAGTCGTGATAACGTAAAGTAATAGCAAAATCGTTCATTGCGTAATTGCCCATGATTAAGTAACCAGAGGCTTCTGAATCGATGCCATAGCGATAGGCATAAGCTGGAGCGTTTTCTGAAGTGTTATATTCAACGGCAAGGGTGAGAGAGCCTTCTATATACGCGGCCCACAAATTTACCAGTGTGGTAGTTTCATCTGTTCCGTCGAGCTTGTCGCTTGAATAAAAAGCTTTTGCAATTGTGGCTTCAGTGGGCGTAACTGCTAACATTGCTTCAAACGCAGGATGATCTGTATCCCTGTTCTCACCTTCTAAGTCCCCTAAATCGTTAACCAATGACAAGGCAACTTGGTAGCCATTTCCCTTGTAAAAACCTGAAACTCCCTGCTGATAACCACCGTAAAAGTATGCGGCATAGCCAGTTCCTGAGTACTGATAGAGACCCGTTGGTTCTTCCGTTTCCCAACCTGTATAACTAAGAAAACGTCCTGCTTTTACACTAAAATTTTCTGATACTGCGTAGGAAATAAAAGCTTGTTCAATGTCGACTTCCTCTCCAGTTCCGTTGTCTTGGTATTCCAAGTCAACTTGCGCTGAAAACTTACTGTCAAAACTATAAAGAAAATCTATTTCGAATTGATCTAAACCGGATGACTGTTCGGTGCCAACTCCTTCAACGTCAACTGACGACCACGACATATCAATAAAGCCAGTAACCGAAAGACTGTCAGTTAATTTAAATTTATCGTCCGCGTGCGCCGTACCTGTGAGACTTAAAGCGATAAATCCAACGGCCGCGGCCGGTTTTAATGTTTGGGCTAGTTTCATTTGCATTCCTTTATTAAAGTAATCAGCACATGGTCAGTGAGCTCTATTTATTGTGTTTATTTCCAACACGTTCATTATGAGTTTTGAATGCAATGAAAAGAATGCGCAAAAGCACGCAACCACCTACGTATAAATACGCATGGTTAAGTGGTTTAACTTATGTAAGATGGGAAGATCTAAACAACGAAAGTTCGTTGATAAATAATGTATTTCTTTGTAATAACTCAAAAAAACGTAGCACTTTAAAATGCAATCTAATCAAAAAATAATTCCGACCCGACGCAGTTACAATAAACTTGTTGCGAATGAAATGATGGAAGATTTCGCTTTGCGTTTTACCGCGAAGAAAGCTCGAAAGTGGTCTTTGAAT
>JAKVBA010000188.1 GCA_022447525.1 Gammaproteobacteria bacterium | reverse complement strand
AACAGGCAATAATGGTAACGTCTAGTGTGCCTAAAGAAGGTAAAACAACGGTTTCGATTAACTTGGCTTTTGCACTCGGGCAGCTAGATAAAACTATTCTTATCGATGCAGACTTACGCCGCCCTAGTGTTGGCAAGCAATTCAATATTCCAAATTACCAGCCAGGTGTAGCGAATCTTATACTCAAATCTCATACATTCGACGAGTGTTTAGTAAGGGATGAAGAGTCTAATATTGATATTCTATCTGCTGGTACTATTCCTTCTAACCCGCAAGAGCTACTTTCAGATAAAGGTTTTAACGAGCTAATTCAACAGTTGAAAACACAGTATAAATATGTAGTTATTGATACTGCACCGACGCAAGCGGTAAGTGATTCTATGGTTATTGCTAACTCGTGTGATTCGGTTATTTATGTTGTGCGTGCTGACAGTACCAGTGAAAAGCTAATTAACAATGGCTTGTCTCGTTTCCTTCAAGTGGGTCATCGTCTTGATGGTGTAGTACTAAATCAAGTAGACTTACGCAAATCAGGAGCAGCACAAAGGTACGCTGGCTTTTATGATCAGTACGGGTATACCAGTCATAAAAACAGCTAACAGCATTTATTGATAGACTTACATAGCCACATATTACCTGGCATCGACGATGGTGCCAGGTCTCTAGATATTGCCTTACAAATGGCACAGCAAGCTGTTGATGGCGGCGTTCGTCACATGGTTTGCACACCCCACATACATAAAGGTTACTTTGACAATACGTCACAGTCTATCGAACAAACTTTTCAGGTATTTCAACAAGAAGTTAATCGCGCGTGTATTCCGCTTTCTCTTTCGTTCGCTGCTGAAGTTCGCGTAAACGAACTTATACCAATATGGTACAAGCAAAAAGAATTGCCTTTTTTGGGCGAATATAATGGCAAGTACATATTGTTGCTTGAAATGCCACATAGCCATATCCCGCAAGGGTTGGAAGCACTAATTAAATGGCTATTAAAAAATAACGTGCAGCCACTTATCGCTCACCCAGAACGCAACCGTGAACTATTGGCAGAGCAACATAAGTTCAACTGGTTGCAACGCCAAGGATGTATGTTCCAAGTAACGGCTGGCGCGTTAACAGGTCGTTTTGGTGACAAAGTAGAAGAGTTCGCGTTATCTATGATGCAAAGTAAGGCGTTTCACGTTGTAGCTTCTGACACTCACGACCTGGTTCGTCGCCCCAACGACATGCAAGAAGCGTTTGAAGTTGTGTCTCAGTTTAGTACTGAATTTGCTAACGAGGTTTTTATCAAAAGACCGGGAGCTATTGTGTCGTTCCCTATTGATAGCGACGTAGAAAATGACAAATAAAGTATTAAACGCGTTAGCGAATAACAGTGCTTTACTTAAATGGATAGGCTTTTTACTTGCTGCGTTCGGTTTTGTATGGAGTATGCAGTTGTTTATAGCGGGCAACGCATACTACAGTGTAAAGAACAGTATTGAAGTATGGCAGTTATCGCCAGATAAAGCTTCAACACAAAAGGTAAATAGCGCTTTAGATAAAATTGATAATGCGCTTAATTATTTCCCAAATAACGCGCTGTACCATCAAATACAAGGGCAGCTATTTGAGTGGAAGACTATCACCGAAGCGAAAACTAAAAATACTGATAGCACAACAACAGGCCTCACAAATAAGGTGTTTAATTTACAAGAAGCGGCAAAAAGCTATGAAAAAAGCCTGAATCTTCGACCTAATTGGAGCGGTAGTTGGATTGGCTTAGCTTCTGTAAAGCGTCAGCAGGGAGAATTAGACGACGAGTTTTACAGCTACTTAGAAAGTGCGAATAGAGCAGGGCCGCAAGATGCAATACTACATAAATTCATAGTTGATTTTGGCTTACAAGTATTTAATGCGCGGTCTTTTCACTATGTAAAAATAAAAGAAAAGCTGAAACACCATTTAAACCTTGGGATACAAAATCCGCTAAGCAGAGATTTTGTGTTAAAAACCATTCAAAAGCACAATGCTAATGAAGCCGTATGCAGATGGTTGCGAGACGCCAGTTATCCGGTTAAAAAACGCATACCCAACTGCATAACCTACAATTAGCTATCCTTTCCCGTTTAGCCAATCCCACAAGCCCAATGAGAACCCTTCAAAAAGGTTAATGCCCAACCAACTTTTTAATATATACAGCAATACTAGGC
>JAKVBA010000187.1 GCA_022447525.1 Gammaproteobacteria bacterium | reverse complement strand
AACTCCACTTGATGAACCACCAAAAATCATTTTGGCACCTTCAAAATCAATTAACTCGCGTATATTTTTGGTCGCTAGTTTTGAATTAGATTTTGAATCACGCCAAACAATTTCGACCTGCTTACCCATAATACCACCACTAGCATTAATTTCATCTTTTGCCAAATTGGCGGCACGCCATTGATCAGTACCCTGGACAGAATAAGGACCTGTTTTAGGATAATTTAAACCGACTTTGATAGTATCTGCAGCTTGTACGACTGTAAAGCAACTCATACAGAATATCGATACAATACAAAGCAATTGCTTGATAGTAACTTTTATATACATATGTAGACTCCGATTGGCTATTTATACAGAAAACGCCTGATAATAATAAAGAGTGTAAAGCAAAACCGTTAGAGGTCTCTTTATCAGATTAGACAACACAAAAACTGGTGTCAAATAAAAGCCTTTTCCAACAGCAATTCTCGGTCAAAATCTCGACCTAGTCGTAAAACGACCCTTTGGTGTCACATTTACGTTAAGAGTAATTTTTCGTGGTTTTATATAGGGGTTTCTCGGTTTGAACATTTCGAGCAGGCAGGGCAAGCTCTACGCAATAAAGCGCATTGATTTGCATTGAAGCTCACTTCGATTTTTCAAGAACTGGAATGCCGCCACGGTCTTTCATTAATTTGAGCATCACATCATTCCAAGAGTCGAAGATAAAAAAACGAATCAGAGTGCGGAAGGTCTCCCATAGAAAACGCTTGGAGCACGTTGTGCTTCGACACCGCTGATAAGCTGGGTCGGTTAGCTCAAAGATTTGGTGAAAGAAAAACGCCAATAAAGTCAGCAAGTACATATTATGGCTTAAGTGTTTATTGCCATGACCAAAGTTGTGTTCCAGGTAATAGCCCTGGTTTTTTAACGTGTTAAAACACTCATTCTCAATTTTCCATCGACAACGCCCAGCTTTAGCCAATTTGGCGGCATTACTATCATTGATCTCGTGATTCGTTACCCAGCTATTTCTATAAGTTACCTTGCCCTTCTCGTTGGTTAGCTCATAATGAATGTAATTCACCAGGGGAGCGCTTTCCTGTCCATTGAGCGGTACTTGATTGATGTAAGTGTAACGATGCTTACGACCCTTAATATCCTGGCTTATGACTTCAGGTAAGGTGTCATAAGCAGCGATCCACTCCATCATATATTGATGATCGCCAGGCTTAGCAACAAATAAGTAATTCATCTTATGACGGAGAACTTCCTCAATCATGGGGGCTTTAGAGAACAGGCCGTCTCCTGCAATGGTAATTCCCAGTCTTGGGTGATCGCTCTTTAATTTTTTGAGATAACGCTTAGCGGCGTTGATTTCACAATCTTGTTTATCCGCACCATCACTATTGGCAATGGGTTCCGGCATGGTGGGGATGACCTGTCGGTACTCGGGGTGCATAAACGCACCCTGTACCGTGGCGTGGTGGTAAGTGGTTGAGCCATCTTTATGGCGTTTTGTCAGACAGTGATCACAATGTATGTTTTCTGAAGTATGGTAGTGCACACCATCAATCGAACAGAGGTACTGACTAGGCAAAATTTGATAGGATTCCAAGTGCTTGCCACGACGTAAACGCTCAAAATAATCTTTGAATACGGGACGTAATGCTTCACTATCGATTTGATCGATGATATCCCGCAATTGAGCATCCTTTGGAATACTAGTGACATTAAACAGCGTTCGCAAGTTACTGTTGTGCTCTGTCTCTTCCAAGCGCTCTTGAAAGTGTTTTAACGAGGGGTCTTGAAAGAACATGCAGGCAAAGCCACTCATAAAAGCATCGTGCAAACTGTGTGTACAGCGACCTTGAACCCGATGGTCATCAAGGGATTCGAACAAATCCGATAGACCTTGGCGTAATGCGTCGAAGCTCAGGTGCTTTTTTATTTTTACTGAAGTGCGTGGCATAACGGTTCCAAAAAAGACGGTTGAATAATAGCATGCCTTTTTGGGAGCGTCAGGGAGGCTTTATAAGCAAATTTCTAGCTTGATCCTGAAACTTTTCCCAAAAAAAATGCGTAACACGCTTAGAGGGGAAGCAGGAGGTGCTAGAAGGGTGTAAATGCAAAGGGGTTGGTCAGGGCAAAATTTGCGCCATCCAACCTGTCAAGTGTTTTTTGAAATTTTTTAACGGTAGCGCGAAAACTATTTTTTCGAGTTCG
>JAKVBA010000186.1 GCA_022447525.1 Gammaproteobacteria bacterium | reverse complement strand
AAAATTTGTAAATAAGTCAGTGCATAATTATGCAATTACAAAACTATAAGCATTGCCACAGAAGGTTTTCGGGGTTATCTGATGGACTTTTAGAATTATGTATTTATGTAATTTTGCGCTGATGAAATTATGTAATTGCGCTTTCGCGCGGACGTATGGCAAAAAAAATTAGATATTTCATCATGTCAACCGATCCAAACATCCCTATTGAAGAAACAGCAGAAGCTCAAGAATACCTCGAAGGCAAAAAAGCTGATTATGAGGAAAAAATTGCTAATAAAGAGGAATACTGGCAATCAAAATCTAAAAAATGGCAGCAAGAAGCGAATTCAAGATACAATACCTCAAAAAGCATTACTGATCGCATTCCCTTTGGACAGCCCATTTTAGTCGGTCATCATTCAGAACGTCGCCACCGCAAAGATATCGAACGCAGTCATAATAGTATGCGGAAGTCTGTCGAAGCGCAGCAAAAAGCCGATTATTATGGTTCCAAAACGGTTAGCACTGCCATCGCCTCTGATGATCCAGAAGCCATCCAGAAATTGAAAGACAAACTCGAACAACTTCAGAACAACCAAGAACAGATGAAGTTGGTGAACAAACTCTGGCGTAAAGCAGGAAAACCGCACCCTAAGCAGGATAACATGAACCCCGATAACTGGGAAAAGTTTGGGCAATTGTTAACTGAAAATGGAATGAAGGCTGACGACATCAAGCGTCTAGTATCAAGAGATTTTCTTGAACGTGCGCCTTTTTCCTATCATTTACAACTAGGAAATCAAGAAATGAGTCGTCTAAAAAAACGGATTGAGGAGTTACGAGAAAAACTTGAACAAACCCTTACCGAAGGCAACAAAGAAACTCAATATAATGGGTTTACTTTAGTTGAGAACTTTGAGGTAGATCGCCTTCAATTAATCTTTGATAAAAAGCCCAACGAAGAGGTAAGAAGCATCCTTAAAAGTAATAGCTTTCGCTGGAGTCGTTATCACGGAGCATGGCAACGGCATCTAAACTATAACAGTCGTTACTACGCTCAACAAGCAATTTCTCGGTTTCCAGAAGAACTCTTTTAATTGAGAAAGAAATTGAACTAAATAACTGAACAAGAGGCGGAGTAATCCGTCTCTTTTTAGTTTACATGAAATTTAGTAATTAGCCAGAATGCCCTGAAAAAAGAAGAAAAAGGAATTAATTACCAATGATCCAACAGTTATCTATTTTCGACCTTCCGCTACAAGATACCCCTACCAAACTACGGTATCCTAATCCCAAGAAAGCCAAGAAATTCAGAAACTTAGCTGAACGAATGCAGTCTCAAATTGATAATAAACTCAATCCTGCTATTGGTCAACAACGCCCTACTCGGAGACGGGCGAGGATTGCTGCATCTATGAGGGAAGACGGGGAGAAATTGGCTTTAATTCAAGCATGGCTTTATGCAATGGCTGATGCTTTGGATGAAGGCACATTACCCCGTATTCTGTCAGACATTAGCACAAAAACCCAGTTATCCGACTTAGCAGATTTCAGAGACCCCAAGTGGCGCGATGACTCCATCAAACGGGGTCTAGCGGTTGACGGTTGGGCTAGATCGCTGTTACGAGCTAATCTCGGTACAGTTTCTAGTGTCCGCAAAGCGATCTTAGCTTTAGAAGAACTCCATCAAGCCCCCGTCATCGACCCAAAAGTTAAGCAAATAGCTGAAATTGAGCGCAGTTTGATTGGAGCTAAGATTCCTGGGTATTTTCCAACGCCTAAGCCGATTTGTGAGCAAATGGTCAAATTAGCAATACTTCAGCCAGGCATGAGAGTCTGGGAACCATCAGGTGGGAAGGGTGACATTGCCAGTGCTATCAAAGAAGCTGCTGATGTCAACCTAGAAGTCTGTGAACTTAACTATAATCTCAGACAATTACTCAAACTCAAAGGTTTTAACGTTATTGGCTCTGACTGCTTCGATGTTACCACATCCTACGACAGAATACTAATGAATCCACCCTTTGTCAAAGGCAGCGAAATTATCCATATTCGTCACACTTTTGCGCGTCTCGTTGATGGTGGACGGTTGGTGGCCATTGCTCCCGAATCTATTGAATTCCGGAAGGACAGGAAATATCGGGAGTTTCGAGACTGGTTAGAGGATAAATGTGTCATTAATGATCCGTTGCCACAAGGAAGTTTTCTGAATAGCGATAGATCCACAGGGGTAAACACAAGAATCCTCATCTTAGAGCGTTAGCTTGCGCTTTGCGCCGTTATCAATGGATAATGGATAATTGACAATTGAT
>JAKVBA010000185.1:1279-2296 GCA_022447525.1 Gammaproteobacteria bacterium | reverse complement strand
AATCAGGATGGCTTTTGTCTTAGGGCTAAGGCTGGTCTTAAGCTGCTGCCAGTCGATCTGAAACTCCCCAGAGCTGCTTGGAGACCCCTCACCATCACTGACCAAAGGCACCGATCGCACCGTAGCCCCGATCCAATCCAGACAGCCAAAGTATAGATCAAAGGCCGGCTCGATCACAATCACCTCGTCCCCACGCGAGACAAAGGTCGATAGCGCCAGATACAGCGCTTCACTCGCCCCTACGGTCACCAAGACCTGCTTTTCTGCCGAGATATCCATCGACAAGGTCTTGCCATACTGAGAAGCAATCGCCCGCACCAAAGGCAGATGCCCCGGCGAGCGCGCATAAGAGCTGAACCCATTCCCCCGCACCGCTTCAGCCGCCGCCTCCTGAATAAACTCCGGCGGCGCCCAGTCAGGAAACCCCTGGCCAAGATTAATGCTGCCCGTAGCCTGCGCCAAGGGTGAAAACTCGAGCCAAACAGAAGGTTTTTGCGTCATAGGTCCTGCCTTTGTGTTGGATTGCTGGTGGGAGTGGTTATAGCCTTTGGGGGGATTTATCTCAAGTATTAGGGGGATTGCTGTCTGGTATCACTTGGCAGACAAACATCTAAAATAACCTAAAGTTTCACTATTCTTTGCATTGAATTTGAATCCCAAACTTACGAACCTTCTTGTATCGGTGCCTAAGTTTTTCAAGAGGTCGCCATAACTACAGAAAAAGACCGAGGTGAACAAGATCATTCATCACTTTGCGCTGACGATTATAGCTTCGAAGGTTAATACTAAAACGATGACCAAGCCAATCAAGGAAGACTGTAAACTCTCGCTAGCAACTCTCTTTATTGAGTTCGGTTTATCGGTGATGTTTACGTTCCTCATCTCAAATTTGGCCAAAGCAGGGCCAGTTATCATTGATGAAGACTTTAAGTCAGTAGTAATTAATCAGGAACTAGAGAGCGCTCAAGTCCCTGGCGTGTCGATCTACAATAAAAGCTTCGTTGAAATCTACGAACT
>JAKVBA010000185.1:0-1269 GCA_022447525.1 Gammaproteobacteria bacterium | reverse complement strand
GTTTAAAAAAAACACCGGTAAACGTGAAGAGGCTATTTTCTACGCAATAAAGACTCCACATATTTTTCGCGTGAAAGTGGAAAATAAATCGAATCAAAGACGGTTTCTTCTCAAAAATCAAATTGTTGCATCGACTTCAGCCAAAGTCTGGGTCATCGACGAGTCAGAAACGGTCTACCATGAGACAAGTTACGGGTTTGGCAAGAATGATGACGACTATTCGTCAAATTCTATGCTACTAGGGATAACTTTAAAAAAAGGCATCTCATATTTAGTCATAGCAGAGAACAACCACTTTAGCGAGATTCAGTTCTCCCTACACGACTTTAACGAAGGCTTTGTGGCAGCTCGGTACGAATCTGAACTAGCAATGTTTCTATTTGGGATGTCATCCGTATGCATCATATACGCCCTGTTTATCTATTGGAAACTGAAACGCGAGGACTATCTTTACTACTTAATTTACGCTTCAAGTATGATGATATTAAACCTAGGATTAAGTGGTTGGCTCAAGTATATACTTGGGATCATATTCAACCCAATTGACCGCTACCACTTTAGCTACATAATTTCATTATTGATTATTATCGCAGGTGCCATGGTCATATACTTTCTATTTGTATTCCCGCGAAAGTTTATTGGGACTAATCAATATCCAGGCAAAGGCGACAAAATAGTTAGGGTTACTAGCAATATTTTCGGAATAGTAATGCTCGTTTCTGTACTTTTTTTCCTAGTAGACTATTCTCAATTTACTACTAACCTCTCACTTCTCATTCAAAGGTTAGTAGGGTTGATTTCAACCATATTCATAACATCATTCAGCCTCTATTACTGGTTAAAATATGCCAATCAACAGGCAAAAATGCTGAGTATAGCAGTCATCATGTTAAGCCTTGGCCTCATCGCAACCATCGGCACAATGACTTATCATGCCACTAACAGTCTATTAATCAAATACTCTTTGGTTATCGGTAGTGTTATAGAGATGCTTATACTCGCAGCCGCACTGGCAGAAAGGCTACAAACCGAAATAGCTGAAAAATTAATCGATCGACATACCGGAGTCTACAACAAGAACTACTGGAAATCGTTTGTCGAAGACTGTAAATATCAGAGTACGACCGGCGCGTACGCTATGATTTACGCCGATGTCAATCGCCTGAAGTTTATCAACGATACCTACGGGCACCAAGCAGGTGATCAGCTCATCAAACTATGCGCGGACATCATCAAATCCGAAGTCGGTAAAAAAGGTCTGATTTTCAA
>JAKVBA010000184.1 GCA_022447525.1 Gammaproteobacteria bacterium | reverse complement strand
CTTAGTTTTGGATTAACCGGTGTAAGTACCACTTCTTTTGCGATAGCCCAGATATATGCGGCCATTTCTCTGGCTATCGCGGTGATGATTAAATTGTAGTGTTTACCCTTTTTACTCATGCGCTGATAGCGTTTGTACAGACGCAGCTGTGCTTTCCAAGCAATATCGACGATGTCTTTGGGTAAGCCTTCTTGCCTTAACTGTAACTCGGTAGAGACATTCGCTGGATACCGGTAGCTGTGCGCACCTTCAATCAGCAAACGCCGTGCTCGGCCATTTCCCGCTTTAGTAATAGCACCTAAGTGCCGCTTTCCGCCTGATGATTGTTCGCTGGGGACTAAACCTAAATACGCCATGAGTTTTCTTGGATGGTGGAAGCGGTTTAAATCGCCAAGCTCTGCTACCACGCCAACAGCAACGAGCAATCGAACACCGCGCATCGCCTGAACGGCTTTCACCACCGGATAATAACGCCATTGGTGCACATGGTGGGTTAACTCATTGTCGAGCCTTTCCAGTCGCCGGATGCGCTCTTCTATAGTTTGTAGTTGCTCCTGCAAGACTATTTGCTGGGCCGGATGAGGCAATATTAATTCAGTGAGCCAGCGAAGGTGTTTCTTCGACCAGTTGGCTGTACCCTCATAACGAATGTTGTTGCGCAGCAGTAGTGCTTTAAGCTGGTACTTGGCTTCCTTTAAATCTTTCATTGCCGCTTCTCGAGCACGGGATAAGTCACGCACGGCTTCATCTTCCGGCTCAGGTACATAAATGGGGGTAAGGTCTTCCGACTTTAGCAACTTCACCAGTTTCAGCGCATCTCGGCGGTCGGTCTTAATTCGCTCTCCAGGCTTTTTGGGAATAAGAGACGGAGCCACGACATAGCAACAATGCCCTAAGCTTGTTATCAGCCGATAAATCCAGTAGCCACAAGGCCCAGCTTCATATACGACGTGAAGTGTTGCGCCGGGATATTTAGATTCAAACTGACGAAGCAGCTTTTTTACACTAACTTTTGATGAAGGTATCCGTCCGTAGTGGACAGGGCTGGCACCACGTTGCTCCTCACAATAAGCTACTTCATGGAATTCTTTGTGCGTATCCAAGCCGATAAAAATCATGCTATGTTTATTCATGCTAGCCTCCAAATGATTTAGTCTTAAGCAAACTAATTATGGCACTGGCTTTCAGCTAACCCACGAAAATGCGGAGGCTAGCATTTCACTGGAGTCATTGTATCTATAAGGCATAAGTTTTGACTGAGCTGGTATTCTTTATCTTATTCGGAATTGTTCTCGGGCTTTGGATAAGAGCCAGTATTAGAGCCAGTAAACTCTTCGAGAAAGCGCATGAAGTAAAGGGTAATTTTTCTAAGCAAATAGAAAAACAACTTGCACATTATGATCAAATTTTTGGCATGGTATTCGGAAATCCAGAAAACTATCCACTTTATCGGCCAGAGCTTCTCCCATATATTAAGAGTGTCAGGGCTGCATTTAAGCAAGCCTGGTTCAGCATTGCTCTTTTCGCTATTTACTTGATAATCAGCAATGCCTTATAACAAACAAATTAAGGCGTGTGCACTTCGCGCACACTGGGACACAAACACGTGGGCGGCTTCGCCATTATACCCCACGCAACTGCGCCGCTTAGCTTAATGTTATGCGCCAAAGCGTACAGGATTTACATCCATACTTTTATGAAGGATTCTTATGATCAGAATTTCCTGACTGCCCGTTTGTTTGTAGAAAATCACATGGCTACCTTGAGGAGATTTTCTGTATCCATCTCTTATTTCGTCGCAGCTTTTACCAATATCAGGGTTTTCAGACAACATCCAAAATGAATCGTCGAATTGTTTAAGATATACATTACGCTGTTCTCGGCCCCATTTCCGTTGCGTAAACAATGCGATATCTTTTAAATCTGATTTTGCTAGTACGGTTAATTTAAACGGTTTCACTCTTTTAATTCACCGTCTAGTTCTGATATCAGATGCTCAAGGTCGTATTCAGCTTCACCGCTTTCTTCACCTGCTACAAGTAATTGACGTAGAGTGTTTAATTTGGTTTCCTGTGTTTCTAGCAAGCGAAGAGCTGAACGAATCACCTCACTTGCTGAACCATACCGACCAGTTTGAATTTGACTAGCAATAAAGCCATCAAAATGGTCTCCAAGGGTAATGCTGGTGTTTTTAGCCATCTGATTTCTCCAAGTACCAATATATACCTAATTATGGTACTTGCGCGATGTAAGTCAATAGCGCATAACAATCACATTAAGCCGCTCGCAGGCTCGCTGGGAGGCATACACGCAGGGCGGCTTCGCCATTATGCCCCACATGTCTGC
>JAKVBA010000183.1 GCA_022447525.1 Gammaproteobacteria bacterium | reverse complement strand
AAAAATCAAGGTAGACCTTTTATTCAGATAGCTCGTGACGGCTGCCCAATGGTTAAGCAAGCCATCCTATTTCAAGATGGAAAACGCATTGACGGATGCCATACCTCATACCAATCCAGATTGAATGCAATCAAGCATTTCAAAGACGGGATCTATTTCTATTCTGGACGTTTTGCGCTTTACCAAAATGGAGACAGGTTTGCTGAAGAACCAGGCTACCCAGTGTTGCTGACCAATAAGCGTTCTGGAGAACCCTCGCCAGAAGCTCTGAGGAACCTTGTAGTTGAAACCATTGAAGATTTATTGAAACAGAATATCAAAGTGGTACTAGTCTATCCGGTGCCGGAGATGGGCTTCGATGTACCCAAAACCTTTGTAAAAAACTACGGCTCAGTAAGTCCGCTTAAATTAAAACAAGAACTCGAAACAAACCCGCTCTCAATTAAGAGAATCAAATTTACTCAGCGAACTAAAAAAATAGTTGAGGCTTTCGACTCGATACCAAATAACACGCTTTTGATTCGACTCGATCCAGCAAAAGTACTGTGCGATCAAACCAAATGCTATGCAAATGATCGGAACGAGTTGTTCTACTACGATGACAATCATATCAGCCCCAACGCAGCGCAGCGACTGATAGACAGCATAGTGCCTGAACTAAGAAATAGAGGCTGGATCGAATGAAAACAGTCGGTATTTCGATGGAACTCAACTAAAAACTAATTATTCTCGTCTAAGCCAGTAAGACTTTCCATTACCCCTAAAACAAGACCATTTATCAATAGTAGCCCTCCGGCTAATATTCCGGTTACGCTGGGCACGACTGATCGAAGAATGACCGCGGGATCCAAATTCCCAAAATTGGTTGCCTGCCACTGTGAGACTGAATAAAAAGCGCCCACGAGACCACCTAAAAGACAAAGACTACCCAAAATGAGCACCTTCTCTACCGTGATATTAGCAAACACGGGTGGCTTATGATCAGGAGTGTATAGGCGATGATGAAAAATCTTTGTCAGCCAGCCCAAGCTAAGCATTTGTAAGCCTAACAATAGAAACGCTGAGGAAAAAACCAAAGCACTCAAATCTAGACGACCGAAGCTAACCTCGATGGGGCCACTCATCAGGAGACTGCCAAAAACACCCCCAATCAACGCAAGCATTAATCCTGGATAGATGAATAACCAATTCGGACTGTGGATTAATAAGAAGCGTAGATGGCGCCAGCCATCTCGCCAACTACGCAAGTGTGGCGCTCTGTCACGGCCATCAGGGTAAAGTTTAATTGGTGTTTCGACGATATTGAATTTGTGAATAACAGCTTTGCATAGCATCTCGCTTGCAAATTCCATACCTGAACATCGCAACCCAAGTGAAAGAACACGTTCACGATCAAAACCACGAAGGCCACAATGAAAATCCCCGATATCCGTATTATAGAAAACTCTTCCGAGAAAACTCAAAACGGGGTTGCCAAGATAACGATGTAGTGGAGGCATGGCACCTGGTTGTACGCCCCCCTTGAATCGGTTACCTATGACGATATCGGCTCCTTGCCTTAAATTAATAACAAACTCCTCTATTGCAGAAAAGTCATAGCTATCATCCGCATCGCCCATAATTACGTATTTACCTTTTGCGGCACGTATTCCAGAGATAAGAGCACTCCCGTACCCTTTTTTCTCCACATTAATAACTCGACAGCCAAGTGATTTCGCAAGAGCGATAGAGCCATCTGTGGAGCCATTATCAGCCACTACTACCTCTATATCGATATTATTTGATTTAGCTGCAGCGTGACATTTTTGAACACAGACTTCTAGAGTAAGTACTTCATTGAGGCATGGTAGAACAAAGGAAAATTCAGGTTTATCAGACATAGTTTTAGTTCACTCTCGCGTGAAACAACATTCGAAAAAATAGAAACGAAATGGGGCTTACGATTAACAACGAGCTGGCGGTACTTGCCGACTCTATCCAAGCACCAAATATGGACTGCATTAACGGTAAATTATAAAAAAAACTGCTCAATACCGAGACCAAGGCGGCACTAAAAAAATTATACGCAAAAAATTGAACTACGGCTTGACGGTCTGACGCAAACACCACTTTTCTTTGCAATAGATAGTTGAAATAAATTCCAACTAGATACAGCACCAATACAACCAGTGAGTGCGAAAAAGCTGTTTTGTAACCACTTAAAAGCTGCACAAATTCAATCAGCAAAAGGTAAGCCGCACCCACGAAAGCACTAGCTGCGAAAGAACGAAAGTATAAGACTATCCCAGTTGAGTTCATAAAATTCACAGCGTTAGGTGGAGAAGCTGAGCTGGCATTCGCGTCAATTAGAA
>JAKVBA010000182.1 GCA_022447525.1 Gammaproteobacteria bacterium | reverse complement strand
GACTGCGGGATTAGCTGAACGTTTGATATCATTGCGAGTGCGTTTAGCCGGTCTAGACCCATTTTTGTTGTTGGTATTACTTGGCAAGTTAGCCCCCGATGTGTTGATGCGCGCTAATTATAGTTTCTTTTAACAAAGCGTTCATCATCAAAACCAAGGCTTCGGCCAAAGCGCGGAATCATGTAAGACTCACGACTCATATATTGGTTGTTTGCAAATGATTGCTTTAGATGGAACCGACTGTTATCATCGGCCAGCTCTGATGCGTTTGTCCCGTTAGAGTTTTCGGGCTAATTGGTTGGCGAAGCTAATCATAAAAACCTGAAGAACAGTTTAGGCTTATGCTTTCACCTAAAGCTATGATATCCCGAGGATGTTTTTATTAGAAAGTTCTCAATGCTTAAACGACATAGAAAGATTTCGGTGAAGTTGGGAAAGGCGAACGGGCTCAATTAGCAATCCAATTGCTCTGAGCACCAATTAGTTCGAACCAATCAACCTTACCATTTTATAATCGCTTGCTCGTAATTCCGATGCAGAACACACCTACATCACAAAGGTAGGCGCACTAGATTAGGCAACAAAAGGCCCTTCGCGAATCATTATCTCAACTGACCGCGTTGCAGGTAGCAAGCGAATATGGGGATTGCCCTCCACCCCAGTTTTTGGAGGCTTCAGGGGCACCAAGTGCCCCTCGGTGAGTGCATAGATCAAAGCTTGACAGTTTTGCAGAAAGGCACGCAAAAGATGTAAAAATTGAACACAATGTGATGAGTCACATTGGTCTTATAAAGAATACTTGATGGCCGTTGCTGCTCGGTTGCAGCGATAGCAATCTAAAACTATTTGAGAAACTGTAATTTATTTAGCTGAAACGATCTTTTGAAGGTCAAAAAACACAAGTAAAACCAAACGTGTGAGAAGCCAACGCATAATCACTTTGATTTTTATTCGCTTGGCCTTGGTCACATTGTATTCGACTGGGTACATTGTTGAGGTTTGAAATTCGTGTTTCGTTCAGTTAGCAGGCAAAAATCAGTGCCGTTGTAAATTATTGCTCTCTAACACTAAATCTTGACAGTCAGTTAGGCGACTAACTAGCAGAATAGGTCCTAAGCCGTTTTAATCCGCGATATAACAAGGTCGTTGGGTAACAAAACAGGAAGGCTTACCTTGTTGAGGTTCTAAGCGTTTTCTTTGTAAAACCTCTCTCATCCATAACCCACGGATTCAAAAGAGCGGGCACCCGCTTCAAAGTGGCGATATAGTCACCACTATCCACCGTCTGTTCTATTTTTTCACACCGAAACGTATTTGCCAAAGTAGGCAATGAGAGACAGACATGAAAAGAATGTTGTTTAATGCAACTCATCCAGAGGAGTTACGAGTTGCAATAGTGGATGGCCAAAAGCTAGTTGATTTAGACATAGAAACAGCCAATAGCGCCCTTAAAAAAGGAAATATCTACAAAGGTAAAATTACCAGAATTGAGCCTAGCTTAGAGGCGGCTTTCGTGGAATATGGTGGCAACCGCCAAGGTTTCCTTCCAATGAAAGAAGTTTCACGCACCTATTTTCAGAACTACAACTCTGAAACACCGATCTCACAGGTAAAAATTGCCGATGTTTTGAGCAACGGACAAGAGCTACTTGTGCAAGTAGAGAAAGATGAGCGAGGCAATAAGGGGGCGGCCCTGACCACATTCATCAGCCTTGCTGGACGATACCTAGTATTCATGCCAAACAACCCTAAAGGTGGTGGTATTTCTCGTCGCATCGAGGGCAAAGAGCGCCAAGAACTGCGAGAAGCAATGTCGCAACTTGACATCCCCAGAGAACACGCTCTTATCGCAAGAACAGCAGGCATTGGTAAATCAGCCGAAGAACTGCAATGGGATTTAGACTATTTACAACGATTGTCGGATGCCATCACTCAGGCTTCCGAGTCTCAACCGGCACCATTTCTTGTTTACCAAGAAACCAATCTTGTTGTTCGTTCAATTCGTGACTATTTCCGCAGCGATATAAGCGAAATCATTATCGATGACAAGGAGATCTATGAACGAGCGTCTCGCTTTATGAATCAGGTGATGCCGCATAACGTTATAAAGCTTAAACTCTACCAGGACACTGTACCGTTATTCTCTCGCTATCAAGTTGAACACCAAATTGAGTCTGCTTACGCAAGAGAGGTAACACTTCAATCGGGTGGTGCTCTAGTGATCGATCCCACGGAAGCCCTAACGTCAATTGATGTTAACTCAGCCAGAGCCACCAAAGGCGGTGATATCGAAGAGACGGCATTACAAACCAACTTAGAAGCAGCCGATGAGATAGCCAGACAGTTACGCATAC
>JAKVBA010000181.1 GCA_022447525.1 Gammaproteobacteria bacterium | reverse complement strand
CAATCGGTCTCAGTCATCCATAAGGTTAGGCAAGGTTACGTTAAAGAGCGGACAGCCTGTATGTCCCGTATAGGGTCTATTTTATTAGAGTTTGGGCTCAGTTTTCCCAAAGGACATGGCACAATGAAGCAATTATTCATGTGGTTAGGTCAGCAAAAACAGAAGCTGCCTCAGCAGGTGATGCGCTCTTTGACTGATCAGCATGATTACTATCTCTACCTCAACCAAAAAATAGAGGTTCAGGATAAACTATTGCAGCAGATTGTTGCTCAGGATGAGCTTGGGCAATTATTAAAAACCATTCCGGGCATTGGCGATATGACAGCCAGTTTATGTCTCGCGTACATAGCCAGCGCATCCGATTTTAAGAATGGCCGCAATATGGCTGCGTGGTTAGGCCTGGTACCGAGACAACATTCCACGGGAGGGAAGCCGACGTTGCTAGGGATTAGCAAACGAGGCAATAAAACCCTGAGAACCTTATTTATTCATGCGGCTAGAGCTGTTCTATCCAGGCCGGATAAGACAGGCAAAGTTTACGGTGAGTGGCTTGTTGAGCTAAGGCGAACGAAGCCATTTAATGTAGTTACGTTGGCCTTGGCAAATAAGTTGGCGAGAATCGCTTGGGCCGTTATGAAAACTAAGCAACCCTTTTCAGCAGAACCATTAACCCCCTGATTTGCAATGATAAAACTGATGACACAAACGGTAGAACCACTGGGTTAAAATCTGACACAAAAAACAGCTATTTTAAGCTTTCGGTTTTTTGAGAATAATCCAGCGCGGATCTCATCGTGGAGCAGGTTGCGAGAGCGCCTAATAAGACTCCGAATACATTAGCGCAAACCAACCCTGTCATTCAGCAATTTATTGTTGCAAATATGAGGCGGACCATACATTTTTGTGTCTATTTGTTTTTACTTTTTAATTTTTATTTGCTTGTTGTTTCACCACTATTGGGAAGTTTTTCTCAATTTTTGCAACGGCTTCCTCGTTTTTGATGCGTCATACTTGTTTTTCATTATTGCCCTTCTATAGCTATTTAAATATAATATGTCATAATAGTTTGTATGACATATCCACTCCAATTTCGCCAGAAAGTTTTCTTAACAAAAGAAAAGCTCAGCCTTACCTATCAAGAAACCAGTGATCGCTTTGACATACCCATCAGGACGCTCTTTCGATGGCAGCGCCAACTTGAACCTGTAGAAAAGAGAAATAAGCCTGCCACAAAAATTGATATGGCAAAGCTATTAGCACATGTTAACGATTATCCAGATGCTTACCTCTGCGAACGTGCAGAAGCATTTGGGGTCAGTCTTCAAGCTATTTTTTATGCGTTGAAACGACTAGGCATCAGCTATAAAAAAAACGAAAACGCATCCAAAAGCCAACGAGCAGGCACGTACAACCTTTAAAGAAAAAATAGCGACATACGAATCTGAAGGCAAATCCATTATTTATCTCGATGAAAGTGGATTTGCCCATGATTCTCCCCGCCAATACGGTTATGCGCCGATAGGACAGCGATGCTTTGGTGTTCATGACTGGAATGCCAAGGGAAGAACGAATGCTATTGGCGCCATCATTGGATTTACTTTTCTGACATTGGCCTTATTTGATTCCACCATTAATTCTGATGTGTTTTATGCGTGGTTGGTGCAAGATTTATTACCGAAGGTGCCTAAGTCATCAGTGATTGTGATGGATAATGCCACCTTTCATAAACGGCAAGATATGATTAAAGCCATCAGTGAGAGTGGTTGTATCTTAGAATTCCTTCCGCCCTATAGTCCTGATTTGAATCCTATTGAGCATAAGTGGGCTCAAGCTAAAGCGATTAGAAAGGAACACCGATGCTCTGTCGATAAGCTATTTTCAGTACATATGCAGTATGACAAATTATAATTAAATGGTTATATACAATTTTTTTCGATGAAGACCTCACTGCAGAAGCTGATACGACACTTAGCGGCCTTGGACTCACTAATGGTGATGTCGAGCTAGATGATTCCTGGGGTTTAGCATTACAAGTGGGGCTGGATTATCAACTGAATGACCACTGGGCCATTAACACATCTGTGCGTTGGATTGATATCTCAACAGAAGCAGAAATTACATTTGATGGCGGGAACAAGATTACAGCAGATATTGATATAGATCCTTGGGTTTATACACTTTCTGTTGCTTATGTTTTTTAATAAAAACAAATTGAAGATATAAAAAAACCAGCTTGAAGGACCAAAGCTGGTTTTTTAAAACTTTCATCGAATTTACTTAAGCTTTTCTTTAATTCGAGCCGCTTTACCAGTCAATTCACGCAAGTAGTACAACTTAGCCTGACGAACATCACCACG
>JAKVBA010000180.1 GCA_022447525.1 Gammaproteobacteria bacterium | reverse complement strand
TACCAGATAACTGCTCTGTTCCATTACTTTATTCAATTCCTAAAATCATTCTAATACTTACCAAAACAAGTAAGCATGCCAACATCGCTTTTAACACACGTACGTTTACTCGCTGCCCAAGCTTCGCTCCTATGTTTGCGGTAAACATAGAGGTGGCAACAATACCAGCTGTAGCGGGCAAATACACATAACCCAAACTGTGTTCTGGTACGTCTATCGCATTGTAACCAGCAACAACAAAACTCGCCGTTCCAAAAACGGCGATAATGAGCCCACAAAAGGCTGCACAGCCAATTGCCGCGCGTACATTAACACGAAACCATACTAGTGCAGGTACTAGTAATGCGCCTCCTCCAATACCCATAAGCGCACTGAGTAGGCCAGCTCCCCCACCAACAGCCGCAAGCGTACCTTTAGAGGCTTCATTCTCTGATGCTTTTTGCTTTCCGAAAATCATTTGCAGGGCGATAAGTATAACGAGTACAGCGAAGACATCTTTAAGCAATTCACCAGAGATATGGCTAGCTACCTGAGCACCAACGATTGCGCCAAACGCGATGCCTAAGCCTGTGTATAGTACAATATGCTTTTGAATATTACCCAGTTTATAATGCGCTAAAGCCGACGACATGCCAGTGAAAATGATGGTCGATAAAGAAGTGGCGATAGCGACAGGCATAACTGTTTCGGTAGTCATGCCCAGAAAATGAATCAGTAAGTATGATAGCGCAGGTACGATAATTAAACCGCCCCCAATACCTAGCATTCCCGCCAGAATTCCAACCACAGAGCCCAACATCAAACAGCTGACAATAATTACTAAAAATGGGTCCATTTTTTAAGCACCTGCTCGGATAAGGCCCCCTAGGCCCTTAGTTTCAAGATATTGATTCAAGTGCACAAAAACTTCTTCTTGGCTTACAGAGGTGAGTGCCAATGATAGTAGCTTCTTACATTCATCCAGCGTGACTTTTCTAATAAGCCAGTTTATTTTTCTCAAGTTGAACCCGTTCATGCTTAATCGGCGATAGCCCATTCCCATCAACAGTAACGCACCCGCAGGCTCACCCGCAATTTCACCACAGATAGTCACGGGCACCTGATTTTGATTGGCTTTTTGAACCACATCGTAAAGCGCCCCTAATACAGCCGGATGATAGCTATTGTAAAGACCTGCCACCCGCGTATTGTTTCTATCAACGGCTAACAGATACTGAGTTAAGTCGTTGCTACCAACAGAAAAGAAATCAACGTGTTTAGCCAGTTGAGGTAATTGATAAAGTACCGAAGGGACTTCTAGCATGATCCCTAATTTAGGTTTATGCAGTGTTTCGCCTGACTCTGCAATTTCATCAGAAATTTCGTAAAACGCCTGATTAATTAACCGCTTAGATTCCTGAACCTCTGATACGGTGGAAATCATAGGCAGCATAATTTGCAAATTGCTTAAGCCAACACTGGCACGAAGCATGGCGCGAACCTGAACCAAGAAAATTTCTGGATGATCAAGGGTAAGGCGTATTCCTCGCCAGCCCAAAAACGGGTTTTCTTCATTAATCGGGAAATACGGTAGTGGCTTATCGCCTCCCACGTCGAGAGTACGCATAGTAATTGGTAATTCTGGCGCGGCTTCAAGTACTTGGCGGTACAGCTTTACTTGCTCTTGCTCTGAAGGAAAACGCTCGCGCAGCATAAACGGAATTTCCGTGCGATAAAGCCCTACACCCGCGCCAATTTGTTCAGCGTTTAGCTCTACTTCAGCTGAAAGCCCCGCGTTGATATATAATGACATTCTACAGCCATCAACACTTTCGCACGGTTTGTCAGCCTCTGCGTCAATTTTCTCTGCAATGGCTGACTCTTCTTCAATAAGCTGTATGAACTCGGACTTGATGTTGCGCTCGGGCGAGACAATAACTTCACCTGAATACCCATCAAGTAAAATCTCTTTGTCTTCAAGCAGCGCTGGCGTTACGTTTTGACAGCCCATTACTGCCGGCACGCCCATGGCTCTTGCTAATATTGCCGCATGCGAGTTATTCGAGCCACGAATAGAGATGATGCCCTTAAGCATTCCCTTCGGGAACTCGGCAAGCATAGGCGCTGATACTTCTTCGGCAACAAGAATACTGGCTTCGGTTATGGTTTTCTCGGTAACTTTCTTGCCATTCGCTTCATACAAGATGTTGGCGAGGATACGGTCAGACAAGTCGACAATATCAATGGCTCGCTCTTGCATGTAAGGGTCGTCCATGGCTTGAAAGCGCGCGGCATAGCCTTCCACAACCATCTTCAACGACGACGCAGCGTCCCAACCTTGGCGAATTTTTTCTTCTACTTCCCGCCCAAGGCTGTTGGCATCTA
>JAKVBA010000018.1 GCA_022447525.1 Gammaproteobacteria bacterium | reverse complement strand
TTTCTCTCCGTCAATCGATTTAACTTCTGATTTGTAACGGACATTTGTTTTAGTTTCGTTGAGACCATCTTCCCATGTGTCTAAAATATTTTCGCGCGTTCCGGCAGCGAATTCGAGCGGGCTGCGTAATGGAAGCCTATTTGGCGTATCCATAACGTGTTTGCCTTTCTGGTATTTTTGGATCGTATTTGAGTGTTTAGGAGATGCTTCTAGCAACACATGTGACAATCCGAGTTGTGCTGCGTGTGCAGCTGCGCTCATGCCTCCGGGACCTGACCCAATAACCGCTAATTCAAACTGCTCCATCTAATCGCTCCGTATAGCAATTCCGTTAGTTTAATGGAGGGCTGTGAACGTTCTACGAGCGAACACCAATGTCATGATCTGGCTAAGAGCAGGGCTTAACTGATTTATATTTCGACAATGTTTGTTCGCAATAACAATCCGCCTCAAGTCAGTTCCTTGCACCTGACACTGATTGTACCCAAGAAGTAGCGACATCGCGTAATTTAATCTGAGGCACCACCTCTAAACGCCTAAACTACCAGACCAAACAATTTGACCCTTCAAAATTTTTATTGTTCTGACCTTCAAACATATTAATGTAAAATTTTGTTAAGTTAAAGTTAATATTTGCTATGTTTGTCGGTGGACGATAACTTCTCTTAATTGACTTCTAAGGGATTGAGGTTCAACATTGTATGAGGGCACTTCTATGGTCTGTTGGTCAATGTATAGGGTCAAGGGTTAGCCAAGTTGGCTGGTGTTTTAGCATCAAACACTGAGGGGTTTGGATTGTTTTACCGTTAACGGGAAGTAAACATGTTTTCAATGGTCGAATTTATTTTAGAAAGGACAAACAAAAAAACTGTTAGCGCTGTTGGGTTTTTGCTGATTACGGTTTGTAACGGCACCACACTGCTGGCAAAAAATGATTACAAACATCTAGGGGTCCCAAGTTGCTCTGACAGTACCTGTCATGGGGCTAATGTAAAGTTTGTAGATTCGAATGTGTTACGTAACGAATTTAGGGTGTGGAATGAGAGCGATCCGCATGCTCGAGCTTATGCAACACTCCTGAATTCACGATCAAAGAAGATTGCGGAGAATCTTGGGATTGGAAATGCTGCCGCAGCGGATATGTGTCTTGGTTGTCATGCAGATAATGTGGCAATTGATAAACGAGGTGCCGAATTTGACATTGTTGACGGTGTCACCTGCGAATCATGCCATGGTGGCGGTGAAGCTTATTTACAAATTCACACTTCAGGTGATCATCAAGCCAGCTTGAGTAAAGGTCTGTATCCAACCGAAGATCCACGGGCCAGAGCGGAGTTGTGTGTTTCCTGCCACGTGGGTAATGAATCTGATCGAAAGATTACACACGAAATAATGGGAGCAGGTCATCCAAGACTCTCTTTTGAGCTGAATACATTTTCGAGTATACAGCCAGCCCACTATGAAGTTGATAGCGACTACATAGAGCGCAAGGGCAACATCACCGAGCTGCAAGTCTGGGCTATGGGGCAAGTTGTCGCTGCTCGCCAATTTGTAAGTAATGTCGAAAGCTTTCCAAAAGCCGGTCTATTTCCTGAGCTTGTTCATATGGATTGCTTGGGTTGCCATGACGAGATGAGTAAGTTAACTTGGAGCAAAAACCCTCTAATCACCCTCCCTGCAGGCGCGCTTAGATATAACGATTCATATTTGCTGAGTAGTTATCAAGTTGCAAAAGCGGTGGTGCCCGAGCTGGCAATCCCCTTGCTGACGGACATTAAAGCGTTTCTCATTGTCAACGAGAGTGAAAATTCCCATGATATTAAGGTCAAAAAGCTTGACGCGTCACTTGAAAAGGTTGAGAGGCATCTTTCAAAATCACCAATTACGGTAGTTGAAGGTCTAAACATTTTGGCAACTTTAGTTGACGTCGGTTTGATATCTTCCCATCGTGATTATGCTTCTGCGGAACAATCGGCTATGGCTATCAATTCTGTTCTAAAAGTGCTCGATGCTGACAATGAATTGTCTCGATCTCGTGGGGACGTAGTTGCAGGTGTTAACACTTTATACTCAAGCCTAAAAGATGAGGATAACTATTCCTCTGTGGAGTTTGTTAGAGGATTGAAAAAGATCAGACAGGCGCTTGGGACCTTGTAGATGATCTTAAGTATTTGAGCAGTTTATTCGCATTTTCGATAAGATCATCAACATCTAGGGCTCGATGAGTAACTAGGAATTTAACATGAGTAATCAAAACCTACCCCCTAATCCATTGGAAGCAATCGAACTAGTTAAGAGAGTCGTTGATACAGCAAAAGCTGCGTTGCCTGAGTCTGTTTCAGCAGACTTGAGAGAGAATTTGAAGGCGGCAATAGAAGATGTTATCAGAGACTTAGAGACTGTCACTCGTGAGGAGTTAGAGGTCCAAAAAGCCGTTTTGGCAAAAACTCGAGATAAGGTTGATCGAATGGAACAAACGATTACCGAATTAGAGCGCCGGCTTGCGGAGGACTAGTTTTAACAGCCTGAAAAGAGATCTCTCTGGTGAGTCAGAGTCAATCAAGTTGCTGATTTCGCTGACCTGCTGATAACGGTTGTGCTTTGTTGTGACAACATTAAAAAAGCCACTCGCGAGCGAGTGGCTTATTGTTTTTCGCTTCTTACTTGAGTAAGTTGAGCTGAATACGGGTGTAATTAGAACTCTTTAGAAACCGTAAATACTATGCGATCGTCAGCAACGTCTACGTTGTCGACAAGATCACCACTAGTTCCCCAATAAGAGACGTCCCAACCGATGTCAGACTCGCCACCGAAGCTACCTGAAACCCCGAGGCTGTAATAATCGTAATCATCACCGTCGTCGTTTACATCATAGTTGCCGTAAGCGGCTGCCAGTGAGACAGCGCCGATATCATGGCCGTAACTGAACTCATATTGGTCGCCAAATTCATCTCCCAATGAGTAGATAAAGCCAAAGCCCGCGTAGCTTAAGCCCGCATAGAACTCTGTAAAATCTAAATCGCTGGAGTCAGCACCACCATGGTATGAGTAGCGAATAACACCAAAGTCGAGACCGAGACCATTCTCAAGTTCTGTGCCCCAACCGCCATAAACGTCAAGCTCTATGCTCTCATTACCGCCAAAGTTTACGTTTGAACCCCAAACTCCCGCATAGAAACCTGATTCGCTAGCGTAGTCGAAGCCGCCTTGAAGTGCAGGACTTTCGTCAGTGTTTTGGGAGATGCCGCGCCATACGTAGTCTGTCGTTAGAGCTACATTAGCTGTGATTTCAGCCTGAGCTGAAGGAGCAATAACCGCTGCTGCAAGCAGTGAAGCAGACAAAGCTTTGATAGAGTTTTTCATAATTTCCTCAGATTTCTCTTCTTTAAAGTTTAAAAAGGAACAATGTTCATTTTTCCATCGTACACACTGTGGTAACGACACTTTGGAGGTAAGCAAAGACCGTGCCAACTATAAAGAATTTGGGCGTGAGCCCTATAAGAATGGTTGTGTTGCGGTATTGGAGTCTTAATCTATGTGTATCTGACGATGCTAATGCACTAAAAAGATGCAAGAACTTTTAATTGCGCACAGCGGCAGTGCGAAAAGATACTGGCGGTGCCATTTTGGTGCACCCATATAAGGCTGAAATTCATTTAACTCACTGATTTGTTAATTTTGAAGAAAGTTGGCATGAGCCTTGCTTTTACCTCAGGGAGCGAGCTGCACTGACAATGCAATTAGTTTTTCAAAAGCTAATCCGCACAGTCGACGTGGCTAGCTTTAAATGAGCAGTAGTAAGAAAAAATTAATTCATAACCAATCAGAAGGTGACGCGCTATGAAGCTAATCACAGCCATTATTAAACCATTCAAGATCGATGATGTTCGAGATGCCCTAGCTGGTATCGGCATTCAGGGAATGACCGTTACTGAAGTTAAAGGGTTCGGTCGTCAAAAGGGTCACACAGAGCTCTATCGCGGTGCTGAATACAACGTCGATTTCATGCCGAAAATAAAAATAGAAGTTGCGGTTGCTGAAGGGTTGTTAGATCAAACGATCGAAGCAATTTCAGAATCAGCAAACAACGGCAAAGTGGGCGACGGCAAAATTTTCGTCGTTGAACTGGATCAAGTAATCCGAATCAGAACCGGCGAAACCGGCGAAGACGCGATCTAGATCACAATTGAATTCCTTATAGAGAGACAACATCATGGAAAATCAAATTTTCGAACTCGCTTATGCGATCGACACTTTTTACTTCTTAATATGTGGTGCACTTGTAATGTGGATGGCTGCAGGCTTTGCAATGCTCGAAGCCGGTCTAGTCCGCTCTAAGAACACTACTGAAATCTTAACTAAAAACGTAGCATTGTTCGCTGTTGCCTGTACTATGTACATGATCTGCGGATATAACTTTATGTACGATGGCGGCTTGTTCCTCTCTGGGGTCGAGACGACTGGTGGCATAGACGCCGCTGCTGCGCTCGCTGCTAAGGCCGAAAACGGCTTTGATGGCGATAGCGTCTACTCAGGTGCTTCTGACTTCTTTTTCCAAGTGGTATTCGTAGCTACTGCGATGTCTATCGTTTCTGGTGCTGTTGCAGAACGAATGAAGCTTTGGGCTTTCTTGGCATTTGCTGTTGTCATGACGGGTGTTATCTATCCAATCGAAGGCGGCTGGACTTGGGGTGGTAAAGATGTTCCGCTCATTGGTGCCCTAGATTACAGTGATTACGCGGGTTCAGGCATCGTACATATGGCTGGTGCAGCTGCTGCCTTATCTGGAGTTCTTTTTCTGGGTGCTCGTAAGGGCAAGTATGCTGAAGATGGCTCTCCTAGAGCTATCCCGGGTGCTAACCTTCCTCTAGCGACACTCGGCACTTTCATCCTTTGGATGGGNTGGTTCGGTTTCAATGGNGGGTCGACTCTAAAGCTATCAGGTATCAGNGTCGCTAACGAAGTCGCNAATGTTTTCATGAACACAAATGCTGCTGCTTCAGGTGGTTTGATTGCGGCTTTGATCGTCGCACGCATTTTATTTGGTAAGGCTGATCTGACCATGGCTTTGAATGGTGCACTTGCTGGTCTAGTGGCGATTACAGCTGACCCCGCTTCCCAGTCAGCACTAATGTCCACCGTGATAGGCGCGATTGGTGGTGTGATTGTAGTCTTTAGTATCGTCGGTTTGGATAAATTGAAAATCGATGACCCTGTCGGTGCAATCTCTGTGCATGGTACTGTTGGTATCTTCGGTGTGCTTGCGGTCGCTATCTTTGGTGACGCCTCATTCTCCGGCCAAATCATCGGACTGCTTGTCATCTTCGTATGGGTATTCGTGACTAGCTCAATCGCATGGCTTCTCATTAAAGCTGTTATGGGTATCAGAGTATCCGAAGAAGAGGAATTTGAAGGCGTAGACATGTCAGAGTGTGGCATGGAAGCGTACCCAGAGTTTACGAACTAAGACTAGTTTAAAAACTAATTCCCAACAGAAAGGGTGGCCAATGGCCACCCTTTTTGCGTGCACGGATGTACTTATATAACGCATCGTGGGATCCGAATACATGGCGATAGTTTCTATCCATGTCTAGTTTGAGGGATAGCTCCTTCGTCCTCTACTTCTATAGAAAAGAAGACGAAGATAATGAGCTTATGCACAATCGAAAGGAGAGACTAGCCCTCTCGAGGTTTAGTGAGTGAGCTCGCTAAGCGTTTTTAGTAAATCTTCAGACGGTGGTTTAGGCAGATTTCATTGGTGGTTGCCAGAAATTCACCGATATTCTAGTTTCGTAGTTGCTTTCAAACGAGCTCTCACGGTCATGCAAGGCTGGAAGTTAATGCTGGCTCTGAGAAACCTTGCTGGAATAGTAAAAGAAATAATATTTGGAGCACTCATAAAGTTCGGTTATGATTCGGGAATCATCATTCATGGCGTGAATAATTGTGAATTTATCAAATATTGACTTAAATCTGCTCGTTTACTTCAGCGTTTTACTCCGTGAAGGCAACGTTACCAAAGCCGCTGAACACCTGGGCTTGAGCCAACCGGCCATGAGTAATGGCTTACGTAGACTAAGAAAAGTTTTTAATGATCCGCTTTTGGTCAGAACATCAAATGGAATGATGCCTACTGATAAGGCCAAAGAGCTTCAGCCATTAGTGCAAAACGTTTTGTCTCAGATTGAACTCTTTGTTCAGCCGACGATTGAATTTGAGCCTGCGAGCTCTCGGCGCTTATTTCGTGTTATGGCAAGTGATTATGCTGAGACCACGTTATTGCCGAGAGTGAGGTCTAGAATGGCGGTTGAAGCACCCGATACAGCGCTTGATATTCTCACCCCGAGTGACGTCACTTTTCAAGATATTGAGCTCGGTAATGTCGATTTGGTCATGAATAGATTTGATCAGCTACCGCAGTCACTTCACCTTTCTGTTCTATGGCAGGACAATTTTTCATGTGTGATGAGGGAGGATAATCCCTTTCGAGAAGGCTTTAATTTCGATAAATATCTGAAGGCCAATCATGTATGGGTCAATAAAACCGGCATGGGGGTTGCAACAGGGGTAAATCCTGACGATGTGCAGAAACTAGGATGGGTTGATATTGCGCTTGATTCACTCGGCAAACGGAGAAATATATCGGTCTATACTCGGCACTATATTTCAGCTATGCAGCTCACACAGCAACAAGATTTAGTAGCAACGGTGGCTACCAGATCAACTCATCTAGTAGAACATTTTGATAATTTGGCGATTTTGCCAGCTCCTTTTGAAATTCCGAATATTGAGTTGCATATGGTATGGAGCCCGCTCTTACATCACAATATCGCTCATAAATGGTTCAGAAATGTGATTCGAGAGGTCGCACAAGAGATTCAAGCGGAAGAAGCAGCGAGCAAATAAAGTTCGGTGCTTAAAACAAGCAAGAGAGAGGGAGATCCAGACAAAATATGAAATGACAATTTCAGCGCGAAAGCACTGCTGAGAGACAACAATCAAATAAATCACATGGAGAAGTGAAATGAAAGAACCAAGTTTAGATAACATTGAAGTGATCGGTGATTCCGATCTTTCTAATTTCGATGCGCCAAGTAACTCTGATCAATCGACACCACACAAATCCCTCGCTAAGGTTAAGAGCAGGGCGGTTGTGGGTATTCAGGCGCTTCCAGTAGTTGTAGAGGTGCATCTTGCCAACGGCTTGCCAGCGTTTTCCACAGTAGGAATGCCTGAGACTGCTGTCAGAGAAAGTAAGGATCGTGTTAGAAGTGCGATACTCAATTCGGGATTTGATTTTCCAGCTAAACGGATTACGGTGAATCTTGCTCCGGCGGATCTGCCAAAACATGGAGGGCGGTTTGATCTGCCTATAGCAATTGGGATCTTAGTTGCCTCAGGACAGATATCTGCAGCGGACCTTGCGGGATATGAGTTTGTTGGGGAGTTAGCGTTAGATGGAGCTTTGCGAAAAGTATCGGGAGTACTTCCAACTGCACTCGCTTGCTCGAAGCAGGGCGCTATATTGGTTGTGCCGTGTGCAAACTCGCAAGAGGCGAGCCTCAGTAGGAGCAGTCTTGCTTTACAAGCAGGTCATTTATTGGATGTTTGCAAGCACTTGGCAGATGTTGAGCGTATGCAGGTATGTGAGGCCCATATTAAACCAAGGTCTGAGATTAAAGATGGCTTTGATCTTTCAGACGTGAAAGGGCAGGTGCACGCTAAAAGAGCTTTAGAGTTGGCTGCTGCAGGCGGGCATAGCCTAATTTTCATTGGTCCGCCAGGGACAGGGAAGACGATGTTGTCATCGAGGTTGATGAGTCTCTTGCCTGATTTAAGTGAGCAAGAGGCGCTGGAGTCGGCGACTATTCAGTCGATTTCCGACGGTGAATTCGATATTGAACAATGGTGTGAACGTCCGTTTCGCTCTCCACATCACTCTTCATCAGGGCCAGCTTTGGTTGGTGGTGGATCAAACCCGAAGCCAGGTGAAATTTCAAGAGCACACAATGGAGTTTTGTTTTTAGATGAATTGACTGAGTTCTCTAGATCAGTGCTGGAACAATTAAGGGAACCAATTGAGACTGGCATGATAAATATCTCCAGAGCCAGTGGCACAGTGACCTACCCCTCAAAGTTTATGCTTGTTGCTGCTTGCAATCCTTGTGGCTGCGGTTACTTCGGTGATTCAAGTGGAATTTGCAGCTGTGCTCCCGCGAGTGTCGAGCGTTATTTGTCTAAGTTATCGAGTCCAATGCTTGATCGGATTGATATGCATGTTCACCTTCAAAGAGTAGAGATTGCTGAGTTACGAAAGCAGTCTAATGATGAGCCCAGTGAGCTTGTGAAAAAGAGGGTAGTAAAATGTAGAGAGCGCCAAATTAACGCAAGAGCGATACTTAATAGCCAGATGACCGTAGGCCAGATTGAGGAGCATTGTGTTCTAAACGAATCTCTCGCTAACTTTTTGACTAACGTCTGCGACCGTTTAACAATGTCGGCTAGAGCGTATCACCGTATATTAAAGTTAGCTCGTACCATTGCCGACCTGGATGCTCAAATCAATATTGATAAAAGACACCTTGCTGAGGCGATAGCCTATCGTCGCTTGGACAGAAGATAGACTTTTCTCCGAAAATACGGAGTGTTAGGGTGAGAGGAGCTAAGTCTAACAGACCAATTGACCATAAAAAGGCCGCTCTGCATTTTAAATACAGAGCGGCTTTTTTACGAATTACGAATAATGTTAGGTCTTTTCTGAGACTTTCCCAGGACTAAAGTGGAACGATGTTCTCCGCTTGTGGACCCTTGTCGCCTTGTTTGATTTCGAACTCTACTTTTGATCCCTCGACAAGAGTTTTAAAACCACCGCCTGAGATTGCGCTGTAGTGCGCAAATACATCTGGTCCGTTTTCTTGCTCGATAAATCCGAAACCTTTAGTTTCGTTGAACCATTTTACAGTTCCCGTTAGTGTTGCCATTTTGATATTCCTGGTCAGCTTTATTGAAATTAAGTTGCTACTCAAGCGTTTCGATTGCCGCGGCAATCTAACACCCATCAGTAATTGTATTACGTGAAAATAAGCGGTAAAAATAAGAAAAACCGAATTACTAGTCTACACACTTAGTTTTAATAAGCTGACGCAGTGCTTAGTTGGATCAGTTGTGCTTAAAAAAGATCGCACTTTCAAGTACTTGTATTATAGAGCGAAAGTGGCCTCAGTAAAACGTTTTGCTGCTTTTTCTAGTGTTTCATTGACGAAAATGCACGGTTCTGGGAGTCGTCGTTAGATTGTATGGCGTCTAGTTGACTAACCCAGTTGTCTCCGGCTCGTCTGAGAAATTCTCTGATCAGTGCCCTGAGCAATTGATCATGCGATTTTTGATAAAGGCTTATCAGCTTTTCGCCGATTAGGGGCGAGGCGATTTTCATATCGTGTTGATGTTCGAATGGGATTGAACGCTTAATTTGAAAAAACAAATTAGCCATAGGTCGATCTATCTGCATGGTTGGGTCTCTTGGATGTGTTGGTGATCGTTGTACTGGTGACTGTCTTTGCGCGTTGATTTTAGTGGTGTTTGTGCAAGGTATGATCGCAAACACAATTGTCATCAACGCAGTGAGCGCGTGTAAGTCACTGCGGTTTACATCGTACGAAACAGTGTCTGGTAAAAATCCTCGGGAGTCAGCCGAAGATCAATCCTGCTTCTACTTTTTTTGGATTCCCAACCCGTTGACTATAAAGAGTTTTATCAGTCATGAGTGAAATTTTTATGAAAAATTATGTAAAGTACGAGACTTTTTTATGAAAACTAAAAATGTCTTTAAAAACTAGCATCGGTATAGCGCAAAAAATACCTAAAAAAATGGGTTTAAGCCTTAGACCTTGGCATTAACTTCAGGTAGAATCGCGCACCACTCGGTGTTGGGCTCAGGCTTCAGCACCTTTTTAATTTTTTAGATGCATCAAACTGACGCTCTTTGAGTTTAAAAAGAGCATGGATAGTAAACAACTCACCATTGAGAGATCGACATGGCTGACTTATCGAAATACAGAAATATTGGTATCTTCGCGCACGTTGACGCGGGGAAAACAACCACGACCGAGCGTATCTTGAGCTTAACAGGCAAGATTCATAAAATCGGTGAGGTACACGATGGTGAAGCCACCACAGACTTCATGGAGCAAGAGCAAGAGCGCGGTATTACTATTCAGTCGGCGGCTACTTCATGTGAATGGGCTGGCCATCGTATGAATATCATTGATACTCCCGGGCACGTTGACTTTACTGTGGAAGTTTACCGTTCCTTGAAGGTGCTCGATGGCGGCATCGGCGTATTTTGCGGATCAGGTGGTGTAGAGCCTCAATCTGAAACCAACTGGCGTTATGCGAACGAGTCAGAGGTGGCTCGTGTAATTTTCGTTAACAAGCTTGATCGCATGGGCGCTGATTTTTATCGCGTGGTAGAACAGGTTGAAAACGTATTGGCCGCTAACCCGTTAGTGATGGTATTGCCAATCGGTATCGAAGACGAGTTCTGCGGTGTTGTTGATCTTCTTAGCAAGAAAGCTTACATCTGGGACGATTCGGGTGATCCAACTAAGTACGAAATCAAAGACGTGCCAGCTGATATGGCTGACAAAGTTGCTGAATATCGCGAGAAGTTAATCGAAACAGCGGTAGAAGCCGATGACGATGTGATGGAAGCCTACTTAGAAGGTGAAGAGCCAAGCATCGAGCAAATCAAAGCATGTATCCGTAAGGGTACCAACGAATTGCTGTTTTTCCCGACTTACTGTGGTTCAGCGTTCAAAAACAAAGGTGTTCAGTTGGTATTGGATGCTGTTGTTGATTACTTGCCAAGCCCAACAGAAGTTAAGCCTCAACCCGTGGTTGATGCCGAGGGTAATGAAACTGATCGTGTCGCCACAGTAAGTGAAGATGAGACTCTTAAAGCCTTAGCGTTCAAGATTATGGACGACCGTTTTGGTGCCTTGACGTTTATTCGCATCTACTCGGGTGTAATGAATAAAGGCGATACCGTTCTGAACTCGTTCACGGGTAAAACTGAGCGAATCGGCCGTATCGTTGAAATGCACGCTGATGATCGTATCGAGTTGGACAAAGCCGTTGCTGGTGACATTGTTGCTGTTGTAGGCATGAAGAATGTTCAAACTGGACATACACTATGTGACCCTAAAGATCCTTTGACCCTTGAGCCAATGGTCTTCCCAGATCCAGTTATCTCTATGGCTGTTTTCCCTAAAGACAAAGCGGCAACTGAGAAAATGGGTGTAGCACTTGGTAAAATGGTCGCTGAAGATCCTTCGTTCATAGTGGAGACAGATCAAGAATCTGGCGAAACTATCCTCAAAGGCATGGGTGAGCTTCATTTAGATATCAAAGTGGACATCTTGAAGCGTACTTACGGTGTTGAGTGTGAAGTGGGCGCTCCTCAGGTGGCCTACCGCGAATCAATCACGCAGCGTATCGAAGATAGCTACACCCATAAGAAGCAATCTGGTGGTTCTGGTCAGTTTGGTAAAATTGACTATGTTATCGAACCAAATGAGCCAGGCGCTGGTTTTGAGTTTGAATCTAAGGTCACTGGCGGGAACGTACCTCGTGAGTTCTGGCCTGCGGTTGAGAAAGGTTTTCAACTTTCTATGGAGAAAGGTGTTCTTGCAGGCTTCCCAACAGAAGATGTCAAGGTAACTCTTATGGACGGCGCGTTCCACGCAGTTGACTCATCAGCGGTAGCGTTTGAGATCGCAGCGAAAGGTGCATATCGTCAATCACTTCCAAAAGCTGGCGCGCAAATCATCGAACCAATCATGAAAGTAGATGTGTTCTCTCCAGAGGACAATGTTGGTGACGTGATCGGTGATTTGAATCGTCGTCGCGGAATGATCAAGTCGCAGGATCTCACCCCAACGGGTGTGAGAATTAAAGCCGATGTGCCACTCGCGGAAATGTTTGGTTACATTGGTGATTTGCGTACTATGACATCTGGACGTGGTCAGTTCTCCATGGAGTTCTCGCACTACATGCCTTGTCCTCGTAATGTTGCAGACGAAGTTATCGCAGCGCAAAAAGAAAAAGATGCAGCAAAGTAAAAAGCGATACGCTACGCGATAGCGCGCAGCGAATCAGCCTTTGAATCAAGCCCCGATACCTTTGAGGTATTGGGGCTTTTTTTTGGCTAAGTACTTAAACACTCACAGCTAATAAGGATCTTTGATGCTACTGACAGCCTCCGCGTTAGTGAGACATTTCTGTACTGGAGTTTTCCAGTTTTCGCGATTGACTATTAATGATAACGAGCTTGAGCAGACGTCATTTACTTTCATGTCAGTTTCTATTTCGTTTAATAAGGATGCGAGTTTTGATTCGTTGGATAGTAACTCTTTTATTTAATTCTCCTTAGAACCGAATTCTCCAGAGTGCCTTGATTACGCATGAGTAGGTTGGGAGATTCCTTGCGATTCTCAAATATCGCTTACTTAGCCTTCGAGTAAGCAGAAATCATTGGCGATGCTGACACAGCAGAGATCGATATAGACACCGACAGCAAAATTATTTTTCGCAATTTATCTTGATTTGGCTGTTAACTTTATCCTTAGTTAAAGCATGGATGTAGATGTTTATCGGTCAAATATGCTTAATGAAAAGCCGCCGCCGTCAGCCTCATAAAGACTCTTTGTTGGGTTACCGAAATACGCTCCTTCCAACTTTAAATAAGGAAGATATTTCTTTTCAAGTGGGAAGGCTCACATTTAATTGAGCTTAGGTCGATCAATCAAATAGCCCTCTTTTAGGTGGGCATTTATCCAGTGCGAATTGCAAAGATTTAAACAGATTATCTTATCCATATAGTTATTAATCTTATCATTTTATTTGACTTATCTGATAAAAGTGATAATAATGCAAATATTGAAATGCTAACTATTCAAACAAAATGTCAGATAAAAATTATTACACCACTATCGAGGCCGCGAAGGCTCTTGGCGTCTCTGTTAGAACTGTGCAGTTATGGGTTGAAAATGGGTCTTTGAAAGCATGGAAAACGGCTGGAGGCCATCGTCGTATTGTAGCTGAATCTGTTCAGCAGCATATTGATCAACAAAATACTGAAACTAAGCCAAAGGCGAGTAAGAATAAGCGGGTACTTATTGTTGAAGATAATCCTACGGTTGCAAAATTTTATGAAGCAGTGATAAATTCATGGAGTAAGCCCATAGACGTTATTGTTAAAGAGGATGGGTTTGCTGGATTACTGGACATTGGAAATATACCGCCGGACGTTATCATTTCAGATATTTACATGCCCGGGATGGACGGATTACAAATGATACGGTCTTTGTACAAGTCCAATTTGTTGAACAGTGATCAAATAATTCTGATAAGTGGGTTGCCAAATGAAAGTATTTTGGAGAGAGGGGGAGTTCCATCAGGAGTTGAGTTTTACTCTAAGCCAGTGGACGTAGAGGCTCTCAAAGAAGTACTTTTTTCGAAGCTAGGATTTAGCTAGCGGAGGGCTATAAAGTGAAAGGCATAATTCTTTCGGAGTTTGTGGAATTTTTAGAAGAGCAATTGGGATTTGAGATTGCACAACAAATCATTGACGACAGCGGTGTGGCTTCTAAGGGGGCATATTCAAGGGTTGGGCAATATGATTACCAAGAGCTCATCCAGCTATTGACTCAAACGGTTAAGGAAACGTCAAAATCAGCTGATGAGTTGATTCAACCATTCGCTAATCATCTATTCAAGGTATTTCGAAGAGACTATTCGGTATTTTTTGACGGTGTCAATTCAGCCGCTCACATGTTGACCACAATTGACGATCACATTCACGTTGAAGTTAAAAAACTTTATCCAGATGCCGAGCTTCCAAAATTCAACTATGAAGATACAGGTGATCAATTAATACTCAATTATCAATCACCTAGACCGCTTGCAGATATTGCTCAGGCAATGGTCATCGGGTGCCTTCAATTTTTCGACGACAAAGAAACCCTAGCTGAAGCCATTCTGGCGGATGATAGGTGCAGCGCTAGATTTGTTATCCATAAGCAGGTTCAGACATAGTTGGGGTTGGATATTATGTTATGAGTGAGGCTAATAAGAAAATTAATTTGGCTATCGCCCGATCAGAGCGATTGAAGCTTGCTAAAGACCAAGCAGAAAAACTACTCGAGCAAAAGTCAAGGGAACTTTATGTCGCTAATAAAGAGCTCGAAATGGCACAACTTGGTCTTGAGGATCAGGTTAGAGAAGCCACTAAAGAGCTAAGTCAAGCGAACAGTAAGCTGCAAAAAACTTTGGACGAAAGGGCGGCCTTTATCGGTCAAATGAGTCACGAGGTCAGGACCCCTTTGAACGCCGTCATGGGGTTATCAGAGGTGTTACTAACAACCGACTTAGACGAGGTGCAAACAGATTATTTATCCACAATAAAGAACGCGGCATACTCCTTAGTTACACTTCTAGAAGACATGCTGGATATATCAAAAATCGATGCTGGTAAAATGGAGCTCCACTTTGAAGTTTTGGAGACCAGCCGATTCTTTAATAATATCTCATCGATGTTTCGTTTTGATGCTGAAGAAAAGGGGTTATCGTTAAACTTGGATGTTAGCGATGATCTTCCAGAGATGTTGAAACTTGATAAGGGTAGATTCCGTCAAATCGTTAATAATCTTGTGTCTAATGCAGTCAAGAATACCGAATCGGGTGCTATCCTGATCAAAGTTGAATATGAAAAAGGCTTACGTGGACAGACTTTTGGTAATTTAACCGTCAGAGTTATGGATACTGGAGTTGGAATTCCAGAGCAAAATTTAGGTACCATCTTTGATGCCTATAAACAGTTGGGATCAACGGGTAAAGGAGTAGGCTTAGGCTTGGCCATCTGTAGCCAGTTAGTCGAGCTGATGAACGGTCAAATTTCATGCAGGAGTAAATTAGGCGAGGGCAGTGAGTTCATTGTAAAGATTCCAGCGGAAATTTTGAGTGAGAATCATGTGAATAAAAAGACCTCACGGTCAAGTAGGGATACAGGCGACGTCAATCTCAAAATATTAGTTGCCGAAGATAATCCGACCAATCAAACGGTGCTCAAAGCCCAGTTAGCTCAACTCGGACAAACTGCCGAATTTGTCGACAACGGAATGAAGGCCATAAGAAAACTGAGATCGAATTCATATGACGTAGTCTTTTTGGACATAATCATGCCCGTTATGGACGGCGAGGAGACGATTCAAGTGATTAGAGGCTCGAACGAACAAGTTGCCAAACAGTATTGCGTAGCGCTGACGGCTTCAAATTATTCGAACCAACGAGAACGATTACTAGCGATGGGATTCGACGACTTTTTGTCCAAACCTCTGTCTATTGCTGCATTGGCTGATACGTTGAATTCGATAGTGCCTGGTTGCAACACTAGCGCTAAAGCAGCTACCTCAAAAAATCAATCGGAGAATTCCATGGCTTTTGATGTTAGTTATTTACAAAGTCAGTTTGGTGATTTCTGGGAAACCATATTTGTTGATGTTGCTCCTACTTTCATCAGTCATACTGATGAAAACTTAGGTGAGTTAAAAGCAGCCGTCAGCAATGAAAATATCGATAGAATTTCTCGAATAAGTCACTCACTCAAAGGGGGTGCCAGCAGTATTGGATTGAATGACTTTTCTGCGCAACTAGCTCGGCTTGAGAAAGATCCAACCGCTGCGGATGTAGAAAAATTATTTACCAGTATAGCAACCGATTGGGTCACCATAAGACAAGGTCTGAAGAATGAGTTAAATCGTTTGGGGCATTAAGTAAGCGTCGGCAATGATCGGTTTCACAAGGATAAAGGATAGGTTAAACAGTAAGTTTTTGAGCAGTCTAGGTTGGTTGGGAGCGAGTGAAGTTGTGGTTCGCATAACTCGTCTCCTAACCGCTATAGTTTTAGCTCGGGCGCTTGGGCCCACTGAATTCGGCATCGCGGCTCTGGTTATCACCGTTAATGAGTTAATAAGAGTTTTCAACCGAAACGGTATTAGCGCTAAGATAATACAGTGCTCGGAGAGCGAGTTGGCAACGATATGCAACACCGCATATCGAGTTAACTTTATTTTTTGTTTCTTATTATTTGTTCTCCAGGTTGGCTTAGCGTACCCAATTTCCCAATGGTATGAGGTTCCTCAGTTAGTTCCTATGCTACATTTGTTAGCGCTCACCTATTTGCTAATGCCATTTGCGTTAGTGCAGGCTGCACTGATTTTAAGAGAGCAAAATATGAGGTCGGCTGCACTGATCGATGGTGGACAGGTCGCCGTCGATAATTTGATGACAGCTATATTTGCTTTGATGGGCTTCGGTGCTTGGGCAATTGTTTTACCAAAGTTTCTGACCTCACCGATTTGGGTTATTGGCTATCGTCGTGCTTATTTATGGAAACCCTCGGGTGGTTTATTCTGTTTCGAGCAATGGAAAAATGTATTCTCTTTTGGAAAATATTTTCTCGGTATTGAGACGCTCAAGGCAGTTCGTCTGAATGCTGATAATCTTATTATTGGACGTTTGTTGGGGGTCGAGGCACTGGGCCTCTACTATTTCGCTAAAAATGCTGGCCTTGGTTTCAGTCTGACTTTGACTAATTCCATCAACATAGCTCTGTATCCGAATTTGTGTGAGGTTAGGGAGGATTCCAGAGAGTTGGCAAGACGCTATAAAACCAACTTAAGACAAATAGCGCTTATTGTGGTGCCTTTGCTGAGTTTGAAAGCAGGATTGGCTTATTGGTATGTACCCATCATTTTTGGAGACCATTGGGTGCATGCAGTCCCAGTATTGGCATTGTTGTGTTTATCAGCAATCCCAAGGGCTTTCGCAGAGAGTTCATCCGCTTTAATGATGGCCAATGAGCGTATTAAAATAGACTTTAATTGGAACTTATTTTTCACTCTCTGTTTTGTTATCGCAATTGTTATAGGCTCTATGCATTCCATAGAGTATGTGGCTTTGGCGTATCTAATCGTGTTTATGTTGTGTTGTCCGTTTTATACCATTTGGGCATCGAGACTGAACTTCTCGAGCACGACGAAATCAGTGCGGAGTTTACAACCTCCAGTGACTGACAATAAGTCTGAGTAAAACTATGACTAAGGAAGACCTTATTTCGAAGCCAACTGTGAGTGTTGTTATGCCCGTCTATAACGTCCGGGCATATATCGAGCAGGCGGTATCCTCTGTGTTAAGCCAAACATATGAAGACTATGAACTTTTGATTATTGATGACGAAAGCCCTGATGACTCTATAGCCTTTGTTGAAGGTCGCTTTTCTGATTCAAGAATTAAGATCATTCGCCAAAAAAATAGGGGGCTAGCTGGAGCCAGAAATACCGGAATCCGTAGTGCCTTAGGTACTTTTGTGGCGTTTCTTGATTCGGATGATTTTTGGCAAATCAATAAGCTTGAGAAACATATTGAATTAATGGAAGGCCGCGCGGATATAGGTGTGAGTTTCAGTGCCTCTATGTTTGTCAATCAAGGGAGTAATCCTATCGATCAAATCCAGTCTCCATATATAAAAAAGGACTATACCGCGAGGAATGTATTTTGTCGTAACCCAATTGGTAATGGATCTGCGCCGGTTATTCGAAAAGGGATTCTTGATCAGATAGCGTTTGTAGGAAGAGACAAACATGGTCAACGCAAAGATTATTGGCAGTACTTTGACGAATCTCTAAAACAGTCGGAAGACGTTGATTGTTGGTCAAGAATAGCGGTCATTACAGCAACAAATTTCTTTCTGATTGATGAGCCGCTAACAAATTATCGCGTCAACAATGAGGGTCTATCTGCAGACGTAGAGAACCAATTTAAAACCTGGCGCAAGTTTGTCGCGAAGCTTGCGGTATTAGCGCCAGATTTTGTACTTGAAAACGGTTCTGCTGCGACTGCTTTTCAATGTCGTTATGCAGCGAGAAGATGTTTGACTCAATCGGAAGGAAAGTTGGCTGCGAAATGGATGTGGCGCGCAATTAAAACCGATCTGGTTGCCTTATTCGAGGAACCAAAACGAACCTTGGTTACAATCGGTGCCTGCGCCCTGTTTTGTGTTATACCTCAGTCATGGCAACGCAAAATCGTTGCGCGCGTGGTATCTTAATACCTAAGTTCAGCAAATTTCGCTTTTAGAGACCAGTAAAGCCACTTAAACAGACTCTTCCTAGACCGTCTATCTATTAGGAATCGCTTTGCTGTTTGCACCGATTTGGTTGCTAAGTTGCGTCTAGCTAAATCTGTAAGATGTCCGGCGACTAGAAGTTTTGCACCTTCAACGAATTTTTCAGGTACTTGACCGTTATCCAAGCGAGCTTGAAGACGTTTAGAGTAGGGCATCTCCTTGTCGGGAGATACCGAGTCCATCAGTGAGTGATCTACATCAATATAATAGTTCGCGCATACCCTCTTACTATGAGCTATCGTTCCGTGTAGGGCTGCTCTAATGTAGAAGTCTTGGTCTTCACCCATATTTTCCCCTTCAGGAAACCCGCCAAGTTCTGTGAAAACGTATTTAGGCGCGCAAAAGCTCGACGCACAAAAGGGTAAATCAGAAGTCGCCGCCTCCCAAAAAAAGTTGTCTATAAGACGGCGAGTTGCCAAGGAGGATACTTTGGCTGTTCGTGCGTCTTTTATTTTTCCTTGTCGACCATAAACGAAAGCATATGACGTACCAAAAATTAAGCTTTCAGGAAACATCTCTATCAGTTTTGATATTTCCTCAAGAAAGTTGGGTCGGTAAGTATCATCACTATCCAAAAAACAAATATACTGACCACTCGACTCTGCAATGCCACGGTTTCTTGCTGCCGAGACGCCAGCGTTTGATTGTGATATCAGCTTGATACGTTTATCAACAAACTCTTCTCTTACTGCCTCCACCACCATAGCAGACCCATCAAGAGAACCATCATTTACGACCAAAATTTCCAGCTCTCGTTGATCGATTCCTTGCTGATCAAGTGCGGAGACAATTGCACGCCGGACTGATTTTTGTTTGTTATAAAGAGGTATAACGATTGAAAATTTCATTTTTTAACTCTGTCTGTCTTAGCTTTGGTGATCTCAGAATAAAGTCTAAATTGTCCTAGAAGGTTGCCTTGGTAACTGTCTATGTCCTCGATTGAGTCTCTGATACCAATACCTACAAGTAGCCAAGCTGGCCAGGTCATATAAGCCAGGGCTTCAATATTTTCACTTAACGAAAAGAACGTGAGAATTAAGCACATCCCGAGTGCAAGCCTTGAGCTAACTTGATACTGTGCCTTCACCAATAAGACGGCTATTGTTAGGGCAAAAGGAATTAAGAAGGCCAGAAAACCAACGATGCCTTTAACGAACAATAGTCCATACCAATTGTGATGAGATCCTATTGGCATGAACTCGACTAAATGCGTGCCTGCCTCTACCACTCCGTGCCCAAACCAATATGCCTCAGATTCCCAGCGGTAAAAAGCGATATTGCCCAGCGCGGTTCTAACTCTGGTTGAATTAGCTCTTGATGCCTTGATGTCATTAATCGTAGTGCTTATGAAATCAAAAACTGGTTCGAAAAAAATAGCGACTAATAGCAGCCCAATAGCCGTGGAGATCATGATCCATGAGCGTGTTAGCCTAGATAGCCCCCAAACAGCGATTGGCACCAGTAACACTACAATCACTCCCATTCTTGAGACCGCAAGAAAAATCATGATGCCATTGCCAGCAAGACCGAGGAATCGCCAGATAGGATCTTTCTCGAAAAAAGCGCACATTATGTATATGTTAGCGACAAACCCTACCGCTGGTGCCCAAGGAGCAAAGAAGCGCCAGCGTGGGCGACCATTAAATGGATCAATTTCATAAAGTTGAACAGTGAAGTACTCTGGTCCTGAGCCACCTAGTATTTTTAAAGGCGAAATAAATAATACTTCCGGTAAGCTCGCTATGTAGCTAAGGACCAAAACCGGTGTGATGAGAAGGGCAACAAGTCCAACTATGCAGGCAGCTCTGCAAACCACTTGGTAACGGATTTTGAGCATGTAACCAAGAACGATAAAAATACTCAGTAACGCCCAACCTTTTGCCCATCCGACTGTCGATTTAATTATCTTTCCGAATCCTAGATTAAAATCTAGGTGACCCATTATTAATGCGAATTCGAGAATGATCGCGCTCAAAAACCATAAATAGATCAGCCATTTGGTGTTTTTAAAAAATAGCTTTTCGCCCGCCGTCCAACGCAGCATAATGACTGCTAAAAATAGCCAGCCAATGACAGGAGCGACCAAGTAAAGAGCTCCGACTGAATAGAATAGAAACGTAAAGCTGATACTGTATCCGATGACTTTTTCATCTTTGTTCAATGGTAGCAACTGACTCCATCGGTGATAGCGAACCTCTTCAATCAGTTTCTTTATGGGTATTATCTTCATTGCTATCGCCTTAATCTTGCTGCTCTAATTCCGCTACCGCAGCCATCAAATCCTCACCTTTGTTTTGGGCTAAAAGATTGCTGCGTAACCGCGTTAGTATCAGTGAAAGCGAGATTAGGAAGAGGACTAAAAAAAGAGCAATAATAATTAACTTGGCGGTTAGTCTATCGCGCGTTATCGTACCTCCTGGTTCAGTAAGTAGCTGGGTTAGTGGGTAGGTGGCATAGATATCAAGACGACTTGTATCTAATTTTGCTAAAGCCGAACTGAAAATAGCCTCAGCAATTTGATGGTCTCGTTGTAGGTCATTGAGTTTTGCCGCTTCCTTTGCATGTTTTTTAATTCGATTCGAAGTCGCTTCCTGTTGATGAGCTAATACGTCTATTTCTGCTTGCGTACCATCTAATTCTATTATCCTTTGATTCAACGCCTTTAAGGTGACACCGATATCTTTTGACAACAAACCATAAAGACGAGCTCTCGGTATTGAACTCAACTTTGGGATAGGAATTAAGTTTGTGGCTAAATTTTTTCGAATTCCTGCGATCTCTTTAATTAATTCTTTTCGAATAGGATTCTCAGTGCCGTAGATTTTTTGTTGACTAGATTCTTCTGCTAGTTTGGTACTTAAAAGCTCCATCGCTTCTTGATTTGCCGGACTCGCTTGTACCAATAAAAACGCTTTGGCTTGCTCGAGGGTAATTCCCAGCTGGCTGAGCTCACTGTTTACTCTACCCTTTAAAGAGGCAAGTCTAACCTCGGCCTGTCCTAGTGCTGAGCGAATCGTCTCCAGTTCTACCAGCCATGTCTGAAATTGTGACTCTGATACTAGGCTACTTTGGTTTTGATAAGCTACAATCGCTTCTCGGGCGTCTCTGAGGCGTTTCTTTGCCTCAGAAAGGCTGCTCTCTACGCCACGATAGTTTCGTTCAATCTCATTTTTGCGAAGCTGATCTAAGACTTTATGAAATATCTCGTTATAAAGTTTAGCGCGAAATTTTAAATCCTCTCCCGATGCGCCTTTGAATCCGAACACCATCGCAGGGGTTTGATCCACAAGTTTAATTCGAGGTTTGGTGAAAGCGCCAGTTTCAACGCCATATTCTTTTGCAGCGGCACCAATTACCGCGTCGCTCAGTGCTATTTCCTTGTAGGTATTTTTAGGACTAATGGAAACACTTCCATAAGCGTTTGAGCCCGCGCTGCGAGCCTCTCCCAGATTGTCTAGGGAGAGTGATGTTGAACGCTCCGTGCCCGGCAATAGCATCACCCAAGAGGTTTTATATTTTGGCTTCTCAAGCTTTATATACGCAATAGCAACCAAGATCGTTAGGATCGCTAATATTGCTAGTCTAAGCTTTATTTCCCATGCTGCTGCTATGAAATACTTGAAAAACAGTGACCAGTTCACAATATCCCCCCCAGGATTATTGGTCCGAAAAGCTCGCCGACTCCTCTGGCGATATCTCTAATATTTGTGAATCTAGAATCATAGCATGCGATTCCATCATTCGGCATCAAGAACGGGTTCATCAAACTATCTGAACTTGTAGCTAACAACTCATTAATAGTTCTCTTTAGAACGATTTGTTGTTTCGAACCGTAGTGTCGGGTAATCAATAAAATCGTTCGAGATGCGTTAGCCTGGTGGGTACCTCCAACGCAGTTTGCTGAGACGGCTGCGTCTAATAAGCTGGAACCGTATGGTAATCTGGTCGAGTCAGCACCTACGGCTGACAATGCATTGCTTAATGTTGGGGCGGTCAAGTTTGACATTAACACTCTCATTCCAGGAGGTGTTAATTGAGATGGTCGAATCAAATTCGTGTTTTCAACACCGTTTGACACCACAAAAACTTGGTCACCGTTAATCAGATGTGGGATAAAAGGAAGTAGCTGTCCATCAACGACAGAGGTCAAATCGAATCGATGCACTTTTGAATCGCGCTTTATCATTATATGACTTGCTTTAGCATCGGGGCGTAAACCGCCGGCTGCTCGAATCGCCGCAGTTAAATCCCTTTCGGAAGAAAAAGCCCCTGTTTCCTGTAGAACCGGTTCTTGGGGTTTGTCGACTGGCGTTTCATTGATTATCACTCGACCTGGGTTGAAAACAGCACCATAAACAGAAACCTCGATTGCTGATTCTTGGACTAAGCTAATATTTAGGATGAAATCAGGTTCTCGAAACCAACCTTTATCAACTAGAAGTCTTTTGACTTTCTTAGTAAGTTGCTGAGCAGTTAGGCCAGTTGCCAACACATTTTCATTGAAAGGTAGTTCCAACGATCCTACAGAATTGATCTGATAAATGCCGTTGTAATCTTTCATACTGGGTATCGACAACTTTACTAGGTCGCCTCTTGAGAATCTTTTTGCTCCGAATGATTGGAAATCGCCCGCGGTTACTGCTACCGCGGAAAGATCCCACGACCTGTGTTTTGTAGCGGTTAGTGCTTCAACCCTGCGCACGAAGTACCTATCTTCATCTCTTTGATCGTTATTAAGCTTGTGAGGCACTACCGCGCAAGCGCTAATGGATAAAGCTAATACCAGTAAAAGCATTGAGCGTAAAACTGTTGTTCTTATGTTCATTTTAATTACCGATTAGAGCCTTGTTGCCTTGGATAGTTGTAATTATCATTATTATCATTATTAATTCAAGTGTTTTATTGATAAATATGATAATTATGGCGAGTATCTGGGGTTTTTTAGTGTTTTCTCGGCCTTATTAGTGCGTTTTCGTTATATTAATGCTAATAATGATATTTAAAACTTGACAAATACTAAATATGAAATTAATAATAATGAAAAATATATCACTATTAAGATTTGACTAATGCAGGCACTTACTATTGGAACAGCGAACAAAAAATCATTCGAAAAGGATGACCGTAAAAAACTAGAGGCTAAAATTTTGCAGTCAGCCAGAACAAATAGGTTGAAACGCGGTAATGGTGAGGACAGTACGAGAACCCGCAAATTTGAGCTTTTAGGCGTGTCAATTGATAACGTGACAATGGGAGACGCACTTGACTCGGTTATGCAAAGTCTAAACCAGTTTCAGGTTAGAACTAAGGCCAAGATTTTCTCCTTCGTCAACGCCGATTGCGTGAATCTGTACACGAAAGACAAAAAATATCGAAACATTTTAAATTCAAATTATCGAGTGTTTGCCGACGGAGTGGGTGTGCGTATAGCGGCAAAGTGGGCGGGCGAAATAATCAAAGACAACGTAAACGGAACTGATTTGTTTCCTCTTCTTTGCGAAAAATTGTGTGCTGAAAAGAAAAGAGTATTTTTATACGGGGCTAAGCCTCAAGTCGTTAAAGCGGTGGCTCAAAGACTTAACAGCGAGTTTCCGGGATTGAAGGTGGTTGGTTACCAAGATGGCTATCAAAACAGCGACAATCCTGAAATGATTTGCACAGCGATAAATCGGTCTGAGGCTGATATCGTCTTTGTAGCACTGGGTGCTCCGCGTCAAGAAAAGTGGATAGCTGCTAACCAGCATCTTTTGAACGTCAAAGCCGTTATGGGTGTAGGTGGTTTGTTCGACTTTTATTCTGGCGCGGTATCAAGAGCGCCGTTCTGGCTGCGAAAACATTCTCTGGAGTGGGTCTGGAGGTTGATCCAGCAGCCTCAAGACAAAGCCAGACGTTATTTGATTGGTAACCCTGTCTTTTTAATTAGAGTGTTCAATTCTGCTTTCTTATCAAAAATACCGACACAGTTCGAAAAATGGCTTGCGATACAAAATCAGAAGGAAGATTCAAGAACAAATAAGATCTTCCGCATACAATGAAAAATGGGTACAAGTAGCGTATCGCTCGTTTAATAGAAAAAATTATTTCCTGGAACCTCGCTTGGTTTGGCCCGATCATTAGATCGGGCCTTTTTTTATTCAAATTCGTTCTACTTCGAATATAAAATTTTCGCCGCTATCGTACTGCTTCCATTGCTATAGATTGAGGGAGCTTTTTCGGCTGCATAACTTGTAAACAAACACTCAGAACTTTTCACTTCAAGTCTATAGCGCGACAACTCATGCTCTACCAATTTAAATTTACTTTTAGACTCGGAGCTCTGGAAAAATTAGAGGCAATTGAGTCGTAATATTTCCATTCGCGTCTTATGATTTTAGGAAATTGTTATCGTGATTGTGATGGAGGTGTTTGTTAGTAGATCACTTTCATTAGATTCGCTTTAGACTCAAAGCTAGTCCAACAAGGCTCTGCAATGAAGCTCATAGTCTTAATCAATATGTCGGCCTGAGACAGGAGAGTTAGGGTACGGTCGTGTTGTAGTGATTATCAGAATCTCTTTTTCTTTTTGCTCGCGATACGGTGAGAAGCGCCATGGAACTTTAAATTATGTCTTTCCGTTTACGTCAAATGATCTGAGTGTTTTTTCGCGTTATACCCCTGCCGATAAAAATCTTACCGGTCGTTTTATTAAGAGAGTTGCTTTGCCAGTCTTTCAAACTATCTGGATTAGACCCTGCTCAATTTTTTCATTACCGAAAATTATCATAATTATCACTGATGAAGGGCTTACTAAATGATAAAAATGATATTTTTACCTGATTCATGGCGGCTTCAGGTCCCTCTCAGCCTTATTTTTTACCCCATAAGTGATAATAATGCTATTTATATGTTGACAATGATAAAAATAATAGTAAAAATAATTAAAAATATGAAATAAATTAAAACTGAATCTAGGCAGCAGTTCGCATGTATCAATATCAAACTAATTTTATCTTTTCTATTAAGTCAAGGTCGTTCTACTCTAAAAATACATCGGAGTTACAATCAAAAGTAAAGCGTACCTTTGATGTTCTTGCCGCTGTTGCGGCAATAATTTTGTTGAGTCCCATTTTCATCATTATTGCGCTGTTGATCAGGTTGGAGTCAAAGGGTGGTGCTCTTTTTAAGCAAGAGAGAGTTGGGCAAAACGGCAGGTCTTTCACTATGTATAAGTTCCGTTCGATGAGGACAGATGCAGAGGCAAGATTGGTGGAGTTAGAAAATAGCAATGAAATGGAGAGCGGTGTTATTTTCAAAATGAAGTCTGATCCAAGAATCACCAAAGTTGGGAAGTTTATTCGCAAAGCCTCGATCGATGAATTGCCACAGTTATTCAATGTACTTATTGGGGATATGTCGCTGGTGGGGCCGCGGCCACCTCTTCCCAAAGAAGTGGTTCAGTACTCACAAAGAGATTTCATGAGGTTGGCAGCTGTTCCAGGTATTACATGCTTTTGGCAAGTCATGGGACGGTCCGACATACCATTTAAACAGCAGGTCGAATTAGATATTAAGTACATTAAAAATCAGAGTTTTTTGTTGGATGTCAAACTACTTTTGATGACTGTGCCAGCAGTATTAACGGCAAGAGGTGCTTATTGATAATGGGTTACCAAGACTTAACAAGACCGAAAGAAGCAGATAAACCAGTCGCAGTGTTGTTAGCAGATGAAATTGTCAGCGATGATCTCAAACAAGTTTATGGGCATATGTGTAAAGCAAGCCTTCTAATAAACGGCAAAACATTGTTAGAGAGAACCATGGAAGAGTTAAGTGAGTTGGGTTTTGAGCAATGTATTATTCTAGCCGGAATCAACGCGTATGAGATCTCAGATGATATTGATAGGTTGGCATATCCAAACATGGAAATTACTGTTTTTCATTATGCAAGAGTGCTGGGTCAAGTATTAAAAGAGTTGCGGAATATGAGTATCCCAAGCGGAATGTTGATTGTTGAAGTGAACAACCTTCGAAATCAACGAATAGGGCTCTTTTTGAGGGAAGCTCTCGCCAGTGATTACGTTCTTTTGCAAGCAGTGAGTAAAGGGCAGCAATGTGGTCTAACCCTTTTAAAACCAAGCAAGAGTCAGCATATACAAAACGCGATGCCGGTTGTTCTAGACGATTTGGTGATTAGTAAACTTAACACCCTCGACGAGGTACGAGATGTAAGTTTTAACTTGAAATGCGACAAGTACTTTTACAGCGGAGAGGAAGAGACAATTGATAACAGAGTAAATTGAAAATGCAAACGCGATGATATTGAACAGGGTTGAACAGGGTTGAACAGGGTTGAAAAGGGTTGAAGAGGGTTGAACAGGGTTGAAAAGGGTTGAAAAGGGTTGAAAAGGGTTGAAGAGGGATGAATAGGGTTGAATAGGGTTGAGTAGGGGTGAATT
>JAKVBA010000179.1 GCA_022447525.1 Gammaproteobacteria bacterium | reverse complement strand
ACTTACCGCACCGCTAGAGAAGTCGCTTTGTACTGCTTAACGTAAATCGTTAGCTAAATAGTGATTTCTACTTTAGTATAATTTTTTCTACATTATTTGAGCGAATTATGTCTGAGCCAATAAGTAAGGCTTCATCTTCTTTTACCGACGACATCCCCTTTCAAGCTCTTATAGAAAATATAACTGATGCGGTGATATTTGCCGATGTTAAAGGCAATGTTATTTACGCTAACCATCAGGCCCGTTCCATCTGTGGATTAGACAAATCTGATCTCTTTGACAGCTCGGTGTTTAGTTTGTTTCCCCAGTCGCAAGTACCGAATATTACTCAGCAGTTTGAACTGGCAATAAAACAGGAATCCGGTAAAACAACGGAAATTCGGTTTGGTATTGACCACGCCTGGTTCAAGCTCACCATTTTCCCCGTTGCGGCAGGTGTAGTGGGGTTTTCGTTTCATGACTTCTCTATGAAGCGCAGGCTACAGATCATTTCTCAGTCTCAAAGAGACGCCATGAGACTCGCGTTATCTGGCGCTACACTAGAAGATGTGTTGACCGTTTTAGTCAATGCAGTAGAAAAGGTGACAGATTTTCAAGCTGTAAGTGGAATATCCTTGGTATCTGAAGATGGGTTATCACTCATTAGCGCGGCTGCACCGTCGATGCCAGAAGAAACTAGGCGGTACTTCAAGAATATTACAATTGATGAACTAACGCCGTTAGGACAGTGTTGTCAAACTCGTGATGTGGTAAATGTTCATTTCAACGCCCAAACTGATTCGAGTGATTTTAGTCTCTCCACTCAGGCATTAGGACTTCAATCATTTTGGTGTCGTCCCATTTTATCTGCAGAAAGTCGTACGGTATTGGGCACTTTCTGTTTATTTCATCGCGAGCGATTTACCCCATTACCCGATGACATTGACGTCATTAATGCACTGTCTAAAACCGCTGCAATCATTATCGAGCGCAACAACGAAAATCGCGCTCGACGGGTTGCCGAGTCGGCGTTACTAGAGAACATTGAGTCTTTTAATAAACAGCGCAGGCTTTACGAAACGGCTCTGTCGAATACGCCCGATTTGCTTTATATCTTCGACCTTGAGGGGCATTTTACGTATGCCAACGACGCGTTACTGCAAATGTGGGGGCTGAGTTGGGACGAAGCGATTGGCAAAACATGTTTAGAGCTTGGGTATGAACCTTGGCATGCAGATATGCACATGAAGGAGATTCGTCAGGTAATTGAAACAAAGCAACCAATTCGTAGTGATGTTCCTTTTACCGGTACTCATGGTCGCCGTATATATGACTACATATTTGTTCCTGTTATTGGTGAAGACGGAAACGTTGAAGCCATTGCTGGTTCGACGCGAGATGTTACTGAGCGTAAACACGCTGAAGAAATGGCTAAGCGAGCAGAGTCTCGCAGACGCTTAGCACTAGAAGCATCACACAGCTTCGGTATTTGGGATTGGGATATTAAGCAAAACTTGTTCACGGCAGACGAGCGTTTGGGAGAACTCTTTAACCTCAGTAGCGATGAGGCTGAAAACGGTGTAGCCATTGAAGTGCCTAAACAATATATCCACCCAGACGATTTAGCAGCGTGTGAAGCTGCAATTTGTGAAAGTATTAATAACCGCACCCCATTTGATGAAGAATACCGTATTTTACAAAAAGACGGCACTGTCCGCTGGGCTTCCTTCAGAGGACGAGTCATTTATAACAGCTCTGGTGAGCCGGAACGTTTTCCGGGAGTAGGTGTAGACACCACGAGAGAACGAAATGCGATAGACGCGCTTCAAGAGGCCGATCGCCGTAAAGATGAGTTCCTTGCTACGTTGGCACATGAATTACGTAATCCGCTTGCACCAATTCGCAATGCGTTGGAAATTCTGCAGTCAGACGACTACAGCCAGAATCAGAAGAGCGAGGCGTTCGGTCGAGTCGAACGACAAGTAACGCAAATGATACGGCTTGTTGATGACCTTATGGATGTGTCACGAATTACCCGAGGGAAAATTCGAATTCATCGAAAACCTGTGAACTTGTGTGAGATTCTGGGTACGGCGATTGAGACTATTCAGCCCCTGATTGATGAAAAACAGCATACGCTGCTGGTGGAAAAAGTAGCAGAGCCTGTTTGGGTAAACGGAGACCTTATCCGGTTGTCGCAGATTTTCTCGAATATTATCAACAATGCTGCAAAGTACACTCCACCGGGTGGCAATATCGAGGTCTGTATTAGTACTTGCGACGGTAAGGTAACCATTGCATTTAAAGACAATGGAGAGGGCATTCCAGCAGACAAACTTAAATCGGTTTTCGATATGTTTACTCAGGTAGATGGTGCCCTTGAACGTTCTCAA
>JAKVBA010000178.1 GCA_022447525.1 Gammaproteobacteria bacterium | reverse complement strand
CATGGCTCCACGAGATGCGCCGTTATTTTCATCTCCCAATGCCAGTATTGCGAACATCAAAACTGCAGTGATAACGAACTCAACGCCAAAGGCTCCCCAAAATGAAAGGGCTTTGTGGGGAAAAGTAGAGAAAATGCTTGCTGTTGTGAGAGCGTCTACACTATCGCGCGAGAGGTTATGAGTGAGTTCATAATCTATAAAAAGTTGATGATACAACCCGTAGATAAGTGCAGCAGCAGCGAATGCCCCCAAAAACTGGGAAAGAATAAAGGGGGCAACTTTGTGCTTTTCAAAACCGTGAAAAAGCGCAAGCGCAATAGTTACCGCTGGGTTGATATGTGCACCGGAAACGCCGGCAGTACAATAAATGGCAACAGCGACGCCAAACCCCCAGACAATACTGATTTCCCATTGACCGAACGAGGCGCCTGTTAATACCAATGCTGCAACGGCACCAACACCGAAGAATATCAGAATTGCCGTGCCTATGAATTCAGCAACACACTGGCGGAAAAGCGTTGGTTCCGTGAGAGGTAACATAAATCTTCCTTTTAATCTTTAACCAGTACAACGCATTGATCAGAAAAAGAAGCGACAGAGCTATGTTATGAAGAATGAAAGCTGAAACCGTTTTATGTTGGCGCAATAGTGCATTAACCGTTCATTCAACTAACAGGCCGTTAGGTGCTAATTCTGACGCAGCTTCCCATGTACATTTAATAGGAATGCATCATAAAACGAACATAAACGAACTACAAATGAGCAAAAGCGAATATTTGTCGTTCTTGGTGTTGATATTGGTATTCAGCTTGGTATAGCAGCACCGCTGTTACCTCAGAGCGGTAATCCTAAAAAGGCCAGTCTTAGTGGAGTACGGATAGCTCAGTACTGAGGCTAGCATTTTTGTTGTCGCTATCGCCTTTTAACTCTCCCGCTTCTTCAACCAATGCTGTCATAGCGTCAATAATATCGAGGAAGCTTGCTAGCTGCTCTGGCGTTAGACCATTAGATAAGTTTTCAATTTTATTGATAAGCTGTTTGGTAGGTAAGCGCATAGCGTCAAAATCTCGTTGTTTACATGTTTAAAATTCAGTTTCTTTAGGTATCTTTCAAGTTGCTTGCCAACATGCAGAATATTAAATTCCTGGCGCTTTCTTGCCTTGCTAATTGAGTTCAGATCTATTTCGCAGTGAAAGACAGAGCTCACAAGTGTGTGTTTACGCGAAGATGAACGGGTTCCTATTGCTTCAATTGAGATCCAATGTCATTGTAGAAACATCAGCATGTTCAATGTTTATGACAGAAATCTACAGCTAAGGTAAGCAGGCTCTATTATGGCAGATACAAAAAGACGACAATTTTTAGCAACCGCAGGAGCGTTTGCTTCGCTATCTGCATTGCCCGCTATGGCGCATTCGTCCCGCACCACAAACGCTGAGTTACCACCTATCCTTCATATGGTTTACTTCTGGCTGAAAGATCCAACGTCAACAGAAGATAAGCAAAAGCTCATTGCTGGTTTGCAATCGTTGCGTGCTATCCCACAAGTTCACTCGCTTCACATTGGTGTGCCTGCCAATACACTAAAGCGTGACGTGATAGATAACTCGTTTGACGTGTCTGAACTTATGCTGTTTGAAAGTGTTGAAGCGCAAGATGAGTACCAGCTTCATCCTATTCACAAAAAGTTTGTGGAAGAGTGTTCTCATTTATGGCGTGAAGTGGTGGTGCGAGATTCTGTTTCGGTGTAATTCTTAATTTGCCGTGACAACGTTTTACCCTTTTACCGAATAGTATGGCATTCATCGCGTACTAAAGGCGAGCCCTCAGTCTAGACGCTTTTAAAGCGTGGTATGATGCCGCTTAGAAAATTCCGGTATACAAACTAAAGAGCTATTAAAGGACAAAAAATGCCGCACATTCGCGCAAGAGGTATCGAGCAATCAGTGTTAGAAGAGGTTGCAGGTTCTATCGTTGAACAGTTTGCCAAACTGACCGACACCCCTAACGATCATTTCACAGTAGAGCACATTGCGAGCCAGTTCATTGTGGCCGGTGGAGCCTCTTCGGCTTATCCGTTTGTAGAAGTTTTGTGGTTTGATCGCGGGCAGGATGTCAAAACTGCAGTGGCTCACGTTATCGATACTGCGCTTCGCCCCTTCGTAGGAGAGGATAAGGACATCACGGTTTTATTTGAAGATCTCAACGGTAACAACTACTACGAAAATCGCGAACATTTCTAGCTTGAAAGGGCAAAGAGAGTGAAATTATTTTGACTCGAGAAGTTTAATCCAGTGATCAAATACGCCCAGATTCTCGAGTATGATCTTAAAACACATTAGAATAGGCACGGCGAGTAAAACGCCTACCACAC
>JAKVBA010000177.1 GCA_022447525.1 Gammaproteobacteria bacterium | reverse complement strand
ATTCCATTCACGTAGCAACGCGCTCCCTTGCAGGCCAATAAATTCAATATCTCTAGAGGATTGAACTTTTGAAAATAGGTGTGAAATGGTCGAAAAACTAAAAAAACAGCTGAACTAATGCGTTATCTGGGGAATTAAAGCGCTATTTGAGGACTTTTATATATCAGTGTTCATTCCTTGGTAGATTTTAAAGTAAATTTTTTGCCATTAATCTTTCTTGAATCTCTTCTTCTTCTTTCTATCGCGAATAATTTTTAGCTCGTTTCTAGTTGCAATAGCTTGTGCTGTTGCCATTCTAAGGTTCATTTCCTTCTGCTCAGTCACAATTAAGTTCTCGCTTATTACTCGCCTAAATTAGCTTGTTTCACCCACATTAGAATCTGTCGCCTTCAAAACTCTGATGCTTGATTCAGTTAGCCTCTTGCGATGGTTATATACAAATCTTTTTATATTGTGGCTATTTTTTATTTAAGTAATAGTTATCGTAACTTTTTAGATAACTACGCCAACACTGATAGCTAATTCCTGTCAGCTTTTCTAGATGAGTAGCTAATGTTAAGTCCACTCTAAGTTTACCTTCGATGAACAAGTTTAATTTATGTAGTGAATCGCGCCGGTAAATTCGGAGGCGGATTTGTTTGAGTTATGCTGCCGCATCTTTACCTAATTGTCGATAATAGTTTTCCTCATATTCAACGGGTGGTATATCTCCGATAGGTTCTAGCAGTCGCCTGTTGTTGAACCAATCAACCCAATCCAGAGTGGCCAGTTCAACTTGCTCCAGCCCTTTCCAAGGTCCGTCTTTGTGGATGACTTCAGTTTTGTAGAGACCATTAATTGTTTCGGCCAACGCGTTGTCATAAGAATCACCAACACTGCCGACAGAGGCGTTGAAGCCAGCCTCTGAAAGGCGCTCAGAGTAGCGAATTGAAACATATTGGCTACCGCGATCGCTGTGATGGATAACGCCTTTTGGCTTACCTCGTGCCCACAATGCTTGTTCTAAGGCATCTAAGATCAACTGTGTTTGCATTGTTTTTAGCACACGCCAACCAACGATTTTGCGTGAGAAAACATCGATTACAAATGCCACATAGACAAAGCCTGACCAAGTGGCGACGTAGGTAATGTCGGCCACCCACAGCTGATTTGGCCGTTGTGCCGTGAACTCACGATTAACTAAATCGAGTGGTTTATCCGCGCTATCGTCGGGAATAGTCGTGATACAGTATTTACCACGACACACACCTTCAATGCCAAGCACTTTCATCAGTCTGGCCACTGTACAACGAGCCACAGTGAAGCCTTCACGTTTCATCTGCTTCCAGACCTTTCTGGCGCCATAGCACCGTCTATTTTCCTGCCAAACGCGCATAATCTCCGGCTTTAGCGCTTCGTCACGGTGATATCGCTGACAACGTTGTTCAGGCTTGGCCTCTAGTGATTTACAACGGTAGTACGTTGATGGCGCAATTTGCACAACACGACAAATAGGCTCGACACCATACAACGAGCGATATAAATCAATAAACTGGACTACTTCTGAGGTTTGCGGTCGAGCTCCGCTTGAGCAAAAAATGCAGCTGCTTTTTTCAAAATCTCATTGGCTTGTTTAAGCTCTTTGTTTTCCCGCTCTAATTCTTTTATCTTAGCTGCGGCATCACTTGTGACCCCAGCCTTCTTACCTGTGTCGACTTCTATTTTGTTAACCCAAGCCCTCAATGTCTCGGGTGTACAACCAATTTTAGATGAAATAGACACCATCGCAGCCCACCTCGATGAATGTTCATGCTCTGATGTCAAAACCATGCGAACTGCACGCTCGCGTACTTCTGGGGAATAAGTTACTCGTTTGTTCATTGGCTAATTCTCTCAAGATAATTAGCCTCCGACAAACCCGGATTGATTCAGTATAGACTGCCATATCTTTATTGGCGGTAACTCTGTTGATCAAAAAATCGTGGTCTCCAGCAATTGTTGGATGAAATGCGTAAGCCGCTGCATATGCATCTTCAGGCAAGTTGTAGTAGAACATTATGTAACGTTGTTGAGTGCTATTTGGTAATGAGTCAACAGGTATAATTTGCTTCTTGGGCAATGATATGGCTTGCCCGAAAAAATTCTTTATTTTTGATGCTTCTGAATCCGCCACATTTAGCAAAGTTTTAATAGTTTCTGCATCTACAAACTGAGATTCTTCCGAGTCATATACATATAATTTTGGAAATTGAGGTTTTGCAGAGTTATCTTCGACTATATAATTCTTATAGATGTGTTCCATCTGTATATATGAAAAGTCGTCAACACAAAATGCTGAACTTGTAAAAAACAAGAAAATCGAGACTATGACAAGTTTGGAGTGTTTCATTTTTTATC
>JAKVBA010000176.1 GCA_022447525.1 Gammaproteobacteria bacterium | reverse complement strand
GTATTCGTATCAAGAAACGATGGCTTCATACTCTCAGCCAAAGACAGATCGCTTATTGGAAAAAATATTTTTACAGAGATACCTCAGTTAAAGCTACAAGATCCAGAAAAAGAAGAGAGCTTCGAGTATCAACATAAAAATACGGAGTATGTTGGTTCAGCATCGGCAATCCCCTCTCTAGGCTGGAGTGTCTGGACATGGATGACTGAAGACTCAATCAACCAAGATTCAAACGATAATCTAGTTGAAACGTTAATTACTTCTACAATATTTTTAGTCTTAAGTACGGTATGTATTTACTTCGTTGTTGAGAAATTAGTTTACAACCGAGATTCCGCAGCCATTTTAGGAATAAACCGCTTCATAGAGTATTCCAAGAAGCTTGAGTAGCCGGGTCTGATGCTCTTTAACACCCGTGATGAAGCGTTGACTGCCAAATTCGAGAGTGTAGATACCTTCGAATTTTAAGAATACCCAACGTGCCGTCGGTTTGCTTGTTGTCTTGTGCTTCACCATGCTAGGAAAGAATTCCTCGGTCTTAGCCAAACTCTCTCGGATTTTGTGCTCTAAGCCAGCGTAAACGAGTAGGCTAAGCGTCATGATCATCAGCAGTGCCTCGATTCGCTGAGGCTTCTTCAGAAAAATTGATGATGTTAGGAACTCGGGGCTTTTTAAGAAGCGAAATCCGCGCTCTACCTTTTGCTGAGACTTGTAATGCTCAAGCAACGAAGCCATTGTTAGATCGGCATAGTTAGTATCGTTGGTTGCAAGAATAAACATACCTACCTTAAGCTTGGCCAGTTTCACTTTTTCTAGATCGGTATAAGGCGTAACATCTATGAAATAGTGGTATCCCGTTGGCTTTGCGTCTTTCTTCGGCCGACCGCGGCCTGAATAGATTGGCTCTTTAACGATAGTTGGTTGCGCAAAGCCAAGCAAATGACACTGGCTGGCGAAGTCGCTCATTGCTTGCTCGGCATCCACTGCGCAAGCAAACTTCTTTTTTATTAATTGTCCCAGCGCTTTCAGCTCTTTGGTGATATTTTTGTCTAAGTTCTTATAGAACGTTGCTACTTCTCGCTTGGCGGCTTGTTCACTATGAACCAACAGCCACTTCTGTGATACCGAGCCATAGTCAGCGTCAACCCAGCAACCCGAGTAGCCATTGCCAACACGGCTCAACTGCTCTGGCTCAAGGCTCATTAATGCTTCTTTGGCTGACTTAATGGTCATTGGAACACGCGTAATAAACTTCTGTTGTTGTTCATCCAGTGAACGAATGCTTTCTTCGGTGTATAGAGCGGCATCGGCGATAAAGTAACGACTGTTTTGAGCTGCCTTTAGACAATGAATATGCCGTTTAGTAACCTCTGAAAATGCCTTAGCATCATTGGTGTTGCCACTGAGCGCTTGCATATAAACAGGTAGGCCTGCTTGATTTTCACAAATCAGCTCAAGGACCACTTGATTTAGCTCTGGACGGTGGTCTCGACTGTAGCCTTTTACCAACTTTATAGCGTTAAGCTCTTCGTCTTGGGCGTATTCACCATCGACATGAAAACTAGTGATATCAAGGTGGACAGAGTCTGTTTTAAGTCCAAGTTTATCAACGACATGCTCTGCAATCGCTTGATAGAGTACGGACACATCTGCTTCATATAAAGCATCTAACGTGCGCCCGAGTACATCGTCAGTTAAATGTTGTGCTTCAATGTCTTTAGCGAGTAACTTGGCAACAGGCTTCGTCTCGAAGTAGTCAGAGAACATATGTAGCGTTCTACTGTGAAAGCCAAGACCATTAAGAATCATTGCTAAAACGGCATCGCCATGTGAAACTCTGTGCTCCGAGTACTTGGGAATGATGCGATCAATAATGCCTGGTAAATCGACTTCATGACAGAAAGCAGCGATTAGCCCTAAGTGGTCTAGGCGTTTAATGACAGGTTGAGCAGCAGACATAATAAATGACCGTTAAATAACAGTAATAGATCAAAACTGGGGAGCGCGGTCAAGAGTTCTGTCACACTAACTACTGTAAACGATCACTGGATCACATTGTTTTAATTCTGAAATTAGCTGCGGAATGACGGTTTGATACTTTGTTATCATGGTTGGTTAAAAGTAATTACCTTAACGAAACTGAGGCAGGATCGTTTATTACTATGCCTTATTCGAATCCTCTGGAGGGTTCTAGTTCTGAGTATCGATGTGATTTTGCATTTACAATTGATTGTAAAGTACCAGAAAATGACCTTGGCATATTCTCCAACGTCATTCCTGAAGGCTATTATGCTGTTCTGAACTATGTTGGGCAAAGAGAAATTCATGGCTTTATCCATGCAATCACAAAAATTGTTACTGAATGGCTACCAAAAACTGAA
>JAKVBA010000175.1 GCA_022447525.1 Gammaproteobacteria bacterium | reverse complement strand
GTTCTTTGCTGGTAGCAGCTTATAATATCCATTACGCCAGCTAGGTGTCGCTTTGTAAAGCTTCACGCGGTCGGTGACGCGATTGATACCGTTCAAAATATTGCCAATCGGATTACTGCCAACGAGATCACGATATTCGATAAGCAAGACAAGATATTCGTCAGTGCTTCCAGGTAATGGAGTTGAAATTAGCCCAACATCTTTAGTTTTGGCTCCAGGCTGTACACTTCCTTTAAATCGACCCTCAAGGTCAACCTGGTAGTTTGCCTCAATGGGGTTACCACGTAGTGGTCTATTGTTGGCGAAGCTCGTGCTGCCAGCAAGTAAACCAGCTTGTAAAATTATTCCTGTTTTGATCAGAAAACTTAGATTCATCGATAACATCCTTAATTATGCGTTTAAAAAGTGCCGGTAACCGGGCCTTGTTAGCATGCCCATTGAGTCAGGCAAAACAGTTTTTACTCCTGTGTGCATATTTTTTGACCAGTTGGACAATTAAAAATAGGCCGCGTGACCAATTCTATTTTGGGTAACATTACTGGCAGTTATCATGCCAAATAGACTATAATTGCGGATTTTTAGTCAATATGCCGGTATTCTTGAGCCAATAGACGGTGGTCTTTCATTCCATAGACATAGACTAAATAAAAGCCGCTAGATAAGGGCGCTAGCTCGAATCAGATAGCATACAATTACTTGGTTTCAGGGCTTGGACTTTTGTCATCCGTTGCGTAGTGTAGGGCAAATTTGAATTGATGTAGGGAGAAAACAAATGGATCGTCGAGACTTTTTGAAGAAAGCCGGAGCAGGAGCAACGGTTGCCGCAACCGCTGGAGCGGGAAGCACGGCACATGCCTCCTTTGGTAGAGACTATGAAATTGTAAATCAACGAGCGTCGCGCAGTGGCCGCAAATTTGTTGAAGAGGACAAGTCTGTTCTCGTGGTTGGCGGAGGAGTCGCTGGCCTTACAGCTGCCTATGAGTTGTCGAAAAGGGGTTATCAAGTTCATATAAGAGAGGCAGCTCCTTATTTAGGGGGGCGTTTGCATACCCGTGAAGAAACTCTCAAAACGGGAACGTTTCAAGTAGAGCACGGCCTACATATGTGGTTTAAGCAATACTACAATTTCGAGCGTATCCTAAAGGAGTTAGGGGTTTGGCAAAGCTTTTTCCGTCCTTTTGAGGAAGTGTATTTTCAGTTTGATTCTTACAAAGATGAGGTTATTCGTAGTAAAGGACCTTACCCTCTGAACTTAGCTCGTATTGTCCTCGAATCACCAAACTTGAATCTACTTGATGCAGCTCAAACCTTCGGTGGCATCGTTGATGCGGTATTTTATAATCACGATACGGTGTACAAGAGATTTGATAAGGAATCCTTTGCCGATTTTGCAAAACGGACAAATATTAATCGTGACTTTTACAATGTTGTTATGGAGCCTGCCGCATCGGTCACGTTAAATGATATCGAAAAAATCTCTGCTGCCGAAATGTTAATGTACATGCACCTGTTCTTTATCGGTGATCCAGATGCTTTCAATCGTAAAGTAGCGACAGTGGATCATGGGACCGCAGTGATCAATCCTATGGCTAATGCTATCAGGATGGAAGGTGGAGAGATCAGCTTATCGTCTCCTGTATCGACGATGGAAATCACGGCAAGCGGCTCGGTGGTGACCTTGGACGATCAACGTGAATATGACTATCTTGTTTTAGCCTCTGATATTCCAGGATTGCGAAAAATTCTTCCGAATATGAGAGTACAGGGCGAGAGACTTCAGGATAGCTTAAACTCGGCAGTTAGTCATCTATCTCAGCTGAAATTAGCTCCTCCTTATCACGTCTTAAGGGTATGGCTTGACAAGTCAGTTGATAGTAACAGACCATTTTATGAGTCTGTGATCGAGACTCCAGAATCGAAACCGATGAACCTTATTTGCGATTTTGCTGCTCTTGAAATGGAGTCGCAAGCCTGGTGCGAGGAGAACGAAGGAGCGATTCTTGAGCTTCATCTTTATAACACACCTGAGTTTATCGAACTTAGCAAGGAAGACATTTGGGAGCAGACTAAGGATCTAGCATTTAAGGCCTATCCAGAGGTCGCAGGCGCGAATCTCCTAGATGCGAGTCTTGGGCGATTTGATAACTTTACATCAGTGGAGACCGGACAAGGTCTGATTCGCCCAAAATCAGATTTCATGTTTCGTCAAGGCTTTGAAAAGATATTTTTAGCCGGTGATTGGACTCATACCGACTATCCCACAGCATTGATGGAACGTGCCGCAGCATCAGGGATCGAAGCTGCTAACGGAATTCTTGTTCAAGACAGGGTCCGTCAGCAAGAAATCCGCTCAGCGTCCAAACGTGGGCCTGGACTATTGCCACGCTGGTAGACTGCAAAAAGCTATTGATATAAAAAGATAGCTCGTCATAA
>JAKVBA010000174.1 GCA_022447525.1 Gammaproteobacteria bacterium | reverse complement strand
ACCAAGTGGGTCGGTTAATCCCTCGATATAAAAATCGATGGCAGCTTGGTGTTTTTACTGCCCAATTTGAATTCTAGTCTTTCGACTGCTCACCCGTTTCTTACCTATTTTAGCGTCCCTGTCGTAACGCTGCTCGCATACTGTCAGTCATGATTTTGTTTTAGCGTCATATAGACAACTAGCCCTGCGTGTTTATTTAGGTGGTTGCTGGTTGGTTTGCCCGTACTCCACCGCAGATCATGACGAACTGCCAGCAAAAACAACGTATGCAGGTAAGGAATCCAGAGGCTTTCGGTATGAAAAAAGTGCTTGATGTGGGTTCAAAACCGTCTTCATTGTGCTACAATCACTCTGAAATCGATTTTGTTACATCGTATGCTCGTAACATACTTTGTAGCTTGAAAACCTCGTCCTGGCCGACGGGGTTTTTGCTTTTCAGAGGTTAATTTATCACAAAGATCCCATCTGAGATCAAATTGATCCATAAATATTTCTAATCTATCTCCTAAAGCTTGGGCGATAATCACGTTCATCAATCTGTTGAATCGCTTTTATCAGCTCGTTGCGTGTCATTGATACCGCACGTTGTCTGATGTTCTCAATATCTCTTAAATCGCCCCTTAGAAGCTCGTAGCGAGCCTCTAATTCGTTAACCTGGTCTTTCGTCTGGTTTAACTCCGTTCGCCCGATAGTAATCTGCTGTTGTAGCCCTGCGGCTTCGTCTTGCAGCTCTGGTAGTGTTTCGTTCACCATCTTGTAGAATTCGTCAAGATCCTGCGGTTTAACGCGTTGTTTTGGCTCACCGCGCCCTAGATCGTACTTTTCAGCGACTTCTCGGTGAAACTTGGTGCGTAGCTTTGCCATTGCTGCCTTGCTGCCACCAGTGAAGTGTTTGCCATTCAAGCGTCCGTCCTTCATGGGCTGTATAACCAGATGCAGGTGGGGTGTCTTCTCGTCAAAATGGGCTGATGGGATCAGCATTGATTCCTTGCCGTACATCTCACGAAAAAAGTAAATTGCATCGTTAAAGAACGCTTTGCATTCAGCTGTCGTCATAGTTTTCATGTGCTCATGTGAGCCGCTGATGACGTATTCGTGCGCGTGTACAGCGTTTTTGCGTGGCTTGTGTCCATTCAGATTGCGTTGCATGGCCATCATTGTGTTGTTGATGTGCTGGCCTGTGCGTTTCGGGTATAAGTTTAACTTCTCTCGCTCTGGATCAGCGTTTTCAGGCTTGTCGATTCTGAGGTTGTGCGCCAGTAGCGCCCGAACCCCAGAACGCGACTTCACCTTGCCGAATTTGAACACCATCTTGGCTTGTGTTGTCATGCCTTGTCTCCGTGGCTTATGGGGTCTTATTGTATCACAGGCGAGCGTCTCCGAACTTTGAGCAAAGCCCACAAAGTGGTACTCAGACCACTTCTTAGGCAGGAGTAACGCTGTTACCCCTGCCTAAGAAGTTAGCTTCGCTCTACGAGGTTACCAAGGTGTGAACATTGACAATGAGTAAGCTAATGCTGCTAGTGAAAACAGAAATAACGAATATGCCATTAAGTTCTTGCAACGGTGTTGTTTTAGTAAAGCTAGTGTCTCTTTAATTATTTTAATCATCTTTAAATTACCTTATTTTTTATGGCTACGTTTCTTTTCAGCTACGTAGCAGTTGTTTATATAAAAATATTTGACGATTTCGTCAGTTTCAGGTATATTTAAAGTCGCTAAACACAAAACATACTTTCCACTTAGAATCCTCGAAATAACGGGATAGGGTTTTTATGTAAATAAAAAAACACTACTCCATGTGTAATTTTAACATTTTTGTTAAAAAAGTCAATCTATTTAATAAATCACGCGAAACCCCCGAAATTGTAACTTTTAATTATTTGTGATTATTCCCGTTCCATTGGGGATATTTCTATTTTAAGCTCAAATACCAGCCTGAATATTGATTGTGTAACAAAACCAAACTACAACTTAAAGTTGATTCCGTTACATATTCAACAGGAGTGTTGTAGTGCCATATCAAGAAGAGCAACTAGACTTAATACCCAGACCCAACCCCCGTGGCGGGAAACGCGCTGGCGCGGGCCGTAAATCTAAACGTGGGCCAACCTATGTTGCTCGCATCCCAGAGTCATATAGGCACGCTATAGGGCAATTGATTGAGCTTTTGGATGAGGTTGAGCAACACAAGCTTTGTGAAGTGGAAGTTACTATCAAATAGGCAATAAAAGTCTTATGACAGGGAAGGGGTGAGCTGTATATAGTCGGAGCCGTATACCCTGTCGTTCTTAGTTTCATTGTTTCCAGCTTTGAGCGATTGTTAGGTGTCTTATTTGCAGCAGATTATAAGGGGCATAGCTGCACAGTAGACCATACTGTCTGACCAAGTGGGTCGGTTAATCCCTCGATATAAAAATCGATGGCAGCTTGGTGTTTT
>JAKVBA010000173.1 GCA_022447525.1 Gammaproteobacteria bacterium | reverse complement strand
CACTACACTGTGTTGCAAAAAATGCAACACTCTTTAATTATTATTTCTTTTTAAGGTACAAATACGAGTTCAAGCAGTTTCTTTGTTGGCTTACTAGTACTAAAGTAGCTTTGAACAACCCGTTATTTCTAAGATCATTCAAACCTAACTCACTCAATCAAAACCTTTCTTTAAGCCAAACTCGCCTTCAAAAATGGGGCTGTTGCACTTTGCTGAACTTTAGCAACCTCCTCTGGTCTGCCTTCAGCAACTATTTCTCCTCCCTCATCACCAGCGCCTGGCCCCATATCAATAATGTAGTCGCAAGCCCCAGCCACCTGCATATTGTGCTCAACCATCACCACCGTATTCCCCGCTTCAACTAACGTGCTTAAATGCTGCATAAGTAATGCAGTGTCTGAAAGATGTAAACCTGTCGTAGGTTCATCAAGCACGTATAGGGTATTAGCATTTTGAGCACGTTTAAGTTCTGACGCTAATTTAATGCGCTGCGCCTCGCCGCCTGATAATTCAGTGGCACTTTGTCCAAGGGTTAAATAGCCAAGCCCTACGTTCATTAGCGTTTTAAGTCCCCGCGTAATAACTTGATTACCACTAAATACAGATAGTGCTTCTTCAACCGTAAGCGATAATACATCAGCGATAGAATGCTCGTTGTAACCAACTTCCAGTACGTTATCGTTAAAACGCTGACCGTTACAAACAGTACAGGGGGAATAAACACTCGGCATAAATAGTAATTCTACCGATACCACACCCAAGCCTTCACAATGTGGGCACCGCCCTTTTACAACGTTAAACGAAAAATGGCCCGCATCGTAACCACGGGATTTTGCTTCTTCGGTTGAAGCAAATAAACTTCTGATTTGGTCAAATATGCCGGTATAGGTTGCCAAAGTTGAACGGGGAGTCCTGCCGATGGGAGACTGATCTACCACAACTATACGGCTTAACGCTTCAAGTCCGCTTTCAATACAGCCTTGTCGCGGTTCACTTTTAAGTGAAAAAGTGTCGTTAGTAAGAAGCGAATTGGCGTCAGTAAGCAGTTCTTTCGTTTCTCTTGTTTCTTGCGCTCGCTTCCCTTCTTTCTCGGCTGTATTTAAACCACCTTTGACTAACTCAACTAATGCTTGGCTAATTAAACTCGACTTTCCAGAGCCGGAAACGCCAGTGACACAGGTCATCACACCTAGTGGAATATCAATATCAACATGGCTGACATTATTTCTGGACACGTCTTTTAAACGCAATCCCCCTGATGATTTACGTTTTATACGCTGGCTTAGTGCTTTATTGTTAAAAACATAGTCTGCCGTTAAAGAGTTTTTTGTGCTTGCCAGTTCTTTAACCGGCCCACTATAGACAAGCTCACCTCCGTTCACTCCCGCTCTCGGTCCTACATCTACAACCCAGTTAGCGCCTTTAATAACGTAAGGGTTGTGCTCGACAACGAGCAGGGAATTTCCCGTTTCGGTAATATTGTGAAGCGCGCGAATAAGACCTTCTACGTCGCGAGGGTGAAGACCGGATGAAGGTTCATCCATAACAAAGACAACGCCAAATAAGTTCGATTTAAGCTGGGTCGCCAAGCGTAGTCGCTGTAGTTCGCCGACTGAGATACTTGTTGTACTTCTATCTAACGAAAGGTAATGAAGCCCAAGCGCTATTATGGGTTTCACTCTTTCGATAATGTCGCCCGTAATATTGCGTATCACCTGGCCACGCTCTGAAGTATCGCCGTTGACTGACTTTCTTAACGCCTGAAGCTTTTCGTGAACTTGCTGTAGTGGCAGCCTTGAAAACTCAATAATATCTAAGCCATCAACTTTCACTGCCAGCGCATTTTGCTTAAGCTTTTTTCCACGGCAAACCGGACATGCTTCAACAGATATAAAGGGAGCAATTCGCTGCTTCATTTTCTCTTTTTGAGACGTTTTAAAGGTATCGAGCACATGACGCCGCGCACTGATAAACTTGCCATTGTAGCTGGCAGGCTCGCCCTCTTGTTGTGCTTTACGGGTTTGCGCTAGGTTATAGTTTCGGTATACAGGTAACTGAGGCATTTCGTCGGTAAATAAGATCCAGTCACGGGTTTTTTGAGGCAGTTCACGCCATGGAATATCAACATCGATATCTAGCGATAACAGTACCCTTACTAGGTTTTTGCCCTGCCACGCACCAGGCCAAGCTGCCACAGCGCCCTCACGTATGGTGAGGCTGTCGTCGGGTACAAGGCGATGAGCTTGTGTGTCAAAAACTTTTCCAATACCGTCACAGTTTTCACATGCACCTTCAGGTGTATTAGGAGAAAACCCGTCTGCGTAGACAATGCTCTGCCCTTTGGGATAATCCCCGGCCCGGGAATAAAGCATTCGCAGACTATTAGAAAGCGTGGTGATACTACCAACGGAAGAACGAACTGAAGGTGCGCCGCGGCGCTGGTGTAGGCCCACAGCAGGCGGTAAGCC
>JAKVBA010000172.1 GCA_022447525.1 Gammaproteobacteria bacterium | reverse complement strand
CGTATGACTGGCAACCAAAGCGTGAGGGATCTATGCCTAAATCGGCAATTAAGCAATCTTCCGCCGAAACCCCGGGCAGCATTTTCGCTTCTAAGCCCATTCCTTGAACACGGCGGATGGCTTCATGAGAGGGAGTAACAAAAACTCCGGGATGGCCATAAAAAGCAACGCATACTTTATTGCCTGCCATCACCGACGCTACAATTCTATCGGCCATTTGAGAATAGGTTAACGCGCGTGACTTACCTTCTTCGTAAAGGTCGTCTAGCGAAACGCTATTGGGATTAAGAGTGGTCACCACGTGTTCGCCAATTTTGTTCATGATCCCCATAAACACGATGTCGGCATTTTCAATGTAGCTTCTAGCAGCAATGGTCATTTGCCCAGCAACACTTATACCTGTGCCGACCACAACTAGCGATCCTTTTTTAGTGGTGTCCATTACATCCTAAACCGTCTACGACACTATTATTTTGCCACTATAAATTAGAATTAAGGCTTTTGCTATATTCACAGTTTTGCCGATTAACGATAAGTTTTATTAAGTAAAGGTTTTATAGTGTTTAGGCTATTATCGAAAAATATCGCTAATTAAAAATATATAAAAAGGAACAAAGCGTGTTTTCAATACATGTAGAGCGAACCATTAATCAACCTATTGAAAAGGTATTTGCAATATTAAGTGATCACGCTAATTATGCGCAGTTTAAAGCTATTGAGCAGTCGAATTTACTGGTAAAGGGTAGTGATGAACCAAATGGGCTAGGTGCAGTGCGCGAGATTATTTCAGGGGGCTCGAACCTTCACGAAGAGATAGTGGCCTACGAGCCGCCTTATAAATTGGGTTATAAAGTGGTTAAGTCTAAGCCATTACCTTATGATCATCAGTTGGGTGAAATAACCCTTAAAGATGAAGGTGGAAAAACCCACGTGACGTGGCGCTCGAAAGGGCATATCACTATTTTTCTTTTGGGAAGCCTGTACTTCGATAAACAGATTCAAAGTGTTGGTAGCCGCGCATTTGGCAGTATATTAAAGCAGATTGATAGTATGGCGTGAATCGCCGTTAAATTAAGAAAACAATTCGCTAAACGCGTAATAAACATAGTTCATACAACTGGCGCGTAGTGAGCCAGATAGTTAGCACAGTCGGCCCTTTTTTAGCAATAAGGGGCTGGCTCAATTTAATACCGGCTCTTATCGAGAAGACAAAACAGTCAGTACCAATAAGTCACCTGCACGAATTTGCGTTCACTTGTTTTAGAACGTCTGCATATCGGCAGTGTTCAAAGCTGCCAAAACCTTTCACTTGTCTTATTTTCAAACGACTAAATAAAGGCATGGTCATGCCAGTTAAAAAACGGCAATAAATAGAAGGCGTGATGGTGGCTTCAAACTTTCCGCTTAAATGCATCTTTAGCGCCGTCATAGCTTCTAATACCTTCTCACTATCTGGTTTTGATATTGGTGATGAATAGCTAAGCGTTGCCACATCGCCTTCACAAACACTGCAATGTCCACAAGCCTTCGGTGCTTGAGTATCATCAAAATACGCTGACAAGTTATGACTTAAGCAGGTGCCTTGTTCGAAGAAGCTTACAAGTGCTGCGATGCGCCTGATCTCTTTACGCTCGGTTTCAGCAAAATAGTGGGCGAGTTGGTTTGAAAGATTGCCATCCTGTAGCAGTTCGTCATTAACTCGGTAAACATCGGTTATTAAGCGCGATGCGAGCTCGATATCATTGTGTTCGTGCAAATATTCTAATGCTGCAACCACTCTTGAACGTTCGGCACCATAATGCTGATAGATGCTGTCAAAATCGACGACACCCCATACTTTCTTCATGTTTGAGTGCGTGAATACAGCATCTAAAAAGCGCGCTCTCTCTTCTGAAAACATGCTAAGAATGGCGGCTTTATCAGAAATAAAACGGAATTTGTATTCAGCAAAGTAAGCGTACAAAGGGCGTATAACGTTCGCGAGTTCTAGCTGAACAAGTAGGGTTTTAAGAGGAAGCTGACGAATATTACTTGCACCCGATAGGCTGTTTATTTGTGTTTCCCACTGGAAAAGGTTGCTGTCGCCATGAATAGAGCGGTCATTTTGTACCGCTGAATTTTTCTCATCAAGGGCTTGCGACTTAATATCATCAATTACCCGTTGAATGGCGCTTTCATCTGGCGTGTCGCCGTAAACGAAGTTCTCTATGGTGACCAATCCGTCAAGATTCGCAAGCACGGTACAATTTGCTGCTTTACCGTCTCTTCCCCCCCTTCCAATCTCTTGGCTGTAGTTTTCAATAGACTTCGGCAAGTCGTAGTGAATGACAAAGCGAATATCCGACTTATCAATGCCCATCCCAAAGGCAATGGTAGCCACAACCACTTGAAGCTTATTGTGCATAAAATCTTGCTGGATACCTTGTCTTACATTACTGTCGAGACCAGCGTGGTAAGCCTTTGCAGCAAACCCTTGTTGCTGTAAGAAC
>JAKVBA010000171.1 GCA_022447525.1 Gammaproteobacteria bacterium | reverse complement strand
AAAAAGGATGAAATATCATCAAAATAAACCATACAAGATTAAAAACTATCTCTCACTTCGTTCGTTCGGACGCGCAAATAATTGCGCGCCCGTTTTAAGGGCGTTGAAGCTGTAGAAAAACCCTTATAAAGAGGTGTTTTGAGTTAAAATGGAGTTGTAATCAGCACGGAGTGCCTCATGCCGAAATACATACCTTACGACCTTAATCAGGATGCGATGGTGGTGATTAATTTTGCTGACCAATTGCAAGCCAATACCTTTGAACACGCATTAGCGTATCTGATTGATGAACGAATCAATCTTTCTCGATTTGATGCCTCGGTAAGGAATGACGAAGGCGAAGGTGGTCGTCCAGCTTACGATCCGGCGATTATGCTTAAGATTATTTTGTTCGCATACTCAAAAGGAATTACCTCCAGCCGCGAGATCGAGTGGAGCTGCCGAACCAATATTATTTTTAAAGCATTGTCGTGCGACAGCATGCCTCATTTTACAAGCATTGCCTCGTTTGTTCGCAACCACGGTGATGCGATAGAAGACTTGTTTAGCCAGATAGTATTGGTGTGTGAACAAGAAGGCCTGATTGGCCGAGACTTGTTTGCCATCGATGGCTGCAAGCTATCCTCGAACGCCAGTAAAGAATGGTCGGGTACGTTTAAGGAATTAGAGGCAAAGCGAGAAAAGATAAGACGCTTAATTGAATATCATAAGCAAGACGACGCGCAGAATACGGACACAACGCGGCGAGAAGATCGACGCATTCAGCGCACACAGCAAAAGATAGATACGTTAAATAGAGCCTTTGATAAGATAGATCAGTTTGTAAAGACGCAAAGCCCAAGGAAGGGCCAAGGTAAACAGGGTAAGGAAGTCAAAAGTAACATCACGGATAACGAGTCGGCCAAGATGAAGACCAGCAAGGGTGTGATTCAAGGCTACAACGGCATTGCCACGGTCGATCAAAAACATCAAGTGATTGTTGATGCGCAAGCCTTTGGAGCCAGTCAAGAGCAACATACGCTAAAGCCGATTATCACGAATCTTAAAAAGCGCTTTAACGCGTTGGGCATCACAGACGACACCCTAAAAGATGGGGTGGTGATTACCGCCGATACGGGCTTTGCTAATGATGGGAACTATGCCTTTTTAAAAGAAGAAGGCATAAATGCCTATATACCCGATAATCAATTCCGGCAACGTGATCCAAAGTTCTTTGAACAAAAAGGTAAGTATGGCAAACGCCACCAAGACAAAATAAAAGGTCAGAGGGGCGTGATACCGGCCAGTGAGTTTACCTTAGACGCCGAACAAAAAACTTGCGTCTGCCCGCAGATGAACACAATGTGGTTGCACAATGAAACAACATTAGCGAGTGGCAACACCAAACTCTCGTTCGAAGGTAAGCTAACCGACTGCCGCCAATGTCCACGTAAACACGAATGCATGCGTAACCCAAGTTCAGCGGACACTAGAACGGGTCACGGGCGACAAGTGTCGTTTACCATCAACAACGGCCGCAGTGCGACTGACTGGATGAAGCGACGAGTTGACAGCGACGAAGGCAGACAGATTTACGGTCACAGAATGTCGGTAGTCGAACCCGTGTTTGGGAATATCACCGTGAACAAGAGGCTTAACAGATTTAGTTTACGAGGCAACGAGAAGGTAAATACCCAATGGAAGTTGTACTGTTTGGTTCACAACATTGAAAAGATTATGAATTACGGAAAAGTGGCCTAAAGAGGACGAAAAAAGACCAAAATAAGCCCCAACTTCGCAGAATGGGTGATTATGTTAAACGAACAAAGGGCACAATAATGACAAACGAAAAACTCATACTAAAGACCGAAAATTCGATGGAATGGGTTATTCTATAAACTCGTTATCTGGAAAGTTAAAGACAATGATCAGTCACAACGTCGATAACATGCTCAAATGGAACCGATGCTCTGAGTCTCGGATTGATGGCGTACGATGTTGGCCCAAGCGATGCTGTTTTTACCACGCCTTTCACATTTTTCGCTACGGCTGAGGTGATTGCGCTTACTGGAGCTACTCCTGTTTCTGTCGACATCGACGAGAGAATATTCAATATTGACCCACAGGAGCTCGTGAAACAAGTCAAGAGAGTTATTGCAGAAGGTGAATTGGAGCCAAAAGGAATTATTCCAGTTAACTTGTTCGGCTTATCTCCAGATTTTGATTAGATTCACAAAGTTGCTAGTGATTATGACCTATTTGTTTTAGAGTACACTGCTAAAGGCTTAGGAGGTATTTATAAGGGCCGTATTTCTGGCTCTTTGGGAGATATATCATCAACAAGCTTCTTTCCCGCAAAACCACTAGGTTGCTATAGCGATGGATGGGCTGTTTTTACTAGTGATGACGATTTGGCGGATAAAATGCGGTCTTTAAGAGTTCATGAGCAGGGTATTGATAAGTACGATAATGTCAGAATCGGGTTGAACGCGCGTTTTGATACGATGCAAGCGACCATAAT
>JAKVBA010000170.1 GCA_022447525.1 Gammaproteobacteria bacterium | reverse complement strand
TTATCGATCTCGCACGCTTGAGTGGTAACAGTGAAATCGAGGAAGTGATTAAGTCCACACCCGAAAGTTAGATGCTTACTTAATTCATCTAATGTGAATCTAATGTGAATCAGTGTGATTACCAAGGGATACTGACGGAATAAGTACCAAGCGATTTTGTCTAACCAATCTACTAGTAGAGATTGTCATTAGCAATTGTATTGTTTGTACAAGAGTGATTAAATTTGCGATCGTAGTCGTTTGAAATTTAGTCACAATAAGGATGTTGAATGAAATTTATTAATCTATTTGCTCTTCTTTTAATCAATGTGCCCTTCGCGCAAGGAGCTATGGATGAGATTCCCTTGCAAGTTACAGATGACGGGCACTTTAGCCTCGAAGCAGTGATTAATGGAAGAGAGGGGAAATTCATTCTTGATACAGGCTCAACGGGGTCTACTGTTGGCCTGAGTAAGCTTGAATATTTCGGTATCAGAAAGGCAAAAAGCGCTATAGATGGAATCATTGTAGGCGACGAGGAAAAAGGCAAAATAGAAACGTTCCCAATTAGCATCGAGTCGCTGGTCATAGGAACTCACGAGCTAACGCTCAAGAATATACATTCAAATTCAACACTTCATCTAGGGCCTGAGATTGACGGGATTATTGGCCATGATGCAATTGTTGAACTACATGCTTTGCTTGATATTAGAAAAAGCAGGCTTTTAGTACCAGAAAAAGATAATGACGTAGAAGCACTTTTTACAGGTTCTGATTCAAAATATACCGCCATTCCTCTGCTGCAAACTGAAATGGGATTTACCTTAGTTAAAGCAAGACTTGAGCAACATGATGTAGTCATGCTAGTGGATTCAGGTGCACAACAAGTCGTCTTGGATATGTCTGTAGTAGCCGATGGTTTTGGGTTCGAATTGGAAAATCATCCGACAGCAAAATTAGTTGGCCATGATGGAACAGAGACGCCTATGAAAGTCATCCTGAACAAAACAATAAAAATCGGGAGTGCAGCAATTTCTGGCGATTTTCTCGTGGCTGACTTTGGCGCTCTAAAACAGGCTATTGGATCGAAAAATGGAATGTTTATAGGAATTGTCGGTAACAAAGAGCTTGCTTCTATCAACAGCATTATTGACGCCGCCAACAGCACTATATATGTGCATGAGAATTAATCACGCAAGTGATTAATTCTCTTCTTAACTTATTAAATATTAAGGTCTTTTTATGTCGACTGAGACTTCGCCAAACGTAATGCGATCGTATTCATTCTCTCCCTAAGCCAGATATTGCGGATGCCGCTAGCGTGTATGATCACGTTTCTTTCAGCCTCAAGCAGCCGAGACACTTTCGCCTGTCCAAGGTGTGGATTAGCTAGTGAGAACTCGATGACGATTTCCTCGATAGCTTTGTCTGTGCGATTTTTGTGATGAAGAGCGGGTGTTTCCTGACGTTTTAACGCTTCAGTTCCGCCCTTTTTAATCAACTTACGATGGCGGTAAATGGTCTCGCGGGAAACCCCACTAAGACGAGAGGCTTCAGCTACATTTCCAAGCCTATCAGCCAAAGCTAATACCTCAAGCTTCGTCTGGATATCATTGTCCTCCATCGATATCTTAACAGGCTCAGTGACTTCCGTTACCTGTAGCTTTCGTCCGGCGAAGTAAGCATCAAACTGCTTATCTTTACCTGCACGGATTTCAATTTTTTGTTTTGCGATAGAGTGCTTCAATGGAGACTCGATGAAGTAGAATTTGTTTCTGTAACTAAACGTATGGTCGTTACGGATTTTCCGGTAGACCTTTGTTGTACAGATATCGTCAAGGTTAGTATGACGCGATACAGGCGTATATTCAGTGTCCGGCGTTCTTGCTTTTACAACCAGATTTTTACGCCAGAACTGCGGAATAAAAACGTGTTGTAAGTAGCTGTTTGCTCCTGTCATGTCAGTAATATTGCTGAGCCGCAGTTCCGGTATCAGTCTATCCTGTAGGGTATCGAAGGCACGTTCAATACGCCCTTTACCTTGAGGAGAGCTGGCGAAGATGATTTCAATGCCCAACTCTTCGCAGGCCCGCTGCATCTGGGAGAAGTTGCAGCGTTTAGGACCACCAAATATTCCGGCACGACCAACGTATAGGGTTTTAAATACACCGTATTTCTCAACGACTGAGCGCATGACTTTCATACAGCCTTCAGTCGTTTCTGACGGAAAGAACTCAGCATGAATATCGCTATTGGCATCATCAATCATGGCGATTAAACATGACTTCTTATCGCCGAACCAACGATGTGTGCTGCCGTCCATTTGTAGCATTAATCCGGGCGCATCCATTCGCTCTCTGCGTTTGTGAACACGGCTACGCCTGCGCTTAGCCCGTTTTACATGATGGATATCATGTGCCCATTTACGCAGTGTCTCGCGCTTAACAACAATGTGTTCGTGAGTCTCAAGCATCTTGGCGAGGTGCAACAAGTTCAGGTCATAGTATTTCTCGCGGATTAGCGACTGAACA
>JAKVBA010000017.1:20245-40259 GCA_022447525.1 Gammaproteobacteria bacterium | reverse complement strand
AAAGGGTGCGTGAGTGGTGGGTAGCTTAATCAACAAAGAGCCGTATCCTTAGAGCTCGATAGTATGCATTTTCAACTTAAAGCCTTCGGTTTTATAGATTTTGTATCTCGCTCGACCCGCCGCCTTAGAGGCTTCATCGGCCTCAACGATTTCGGCGATGCGCTCAAAATGGTGACTATAGACCGGTATGTCAGAGGTAAGATTTATCAGCGCGTCGTAGTCGCGCTCTAAAACGGCTTGGCTCACCGTGTTGTGTGGGCCGATATGAATTTTGGCGACGGTCTCTTTCTCGCTTAGATCGTCGTGGGCCAGAAAGCTGGCATCGTTATACGTCCACATGGTCTCATCCAACACCTTTGCGGACGATTCATCGTCAGTAACCACCAGCGCTCGTTTCTCAGAGCGCTGGATCTTATTGGCCAGTCGGCTGGCGAGTTTAAATTTAGCGTTGTTTACTTGATTGCTAATCAAGTAAAAGTCGACTTGCTTCATGCGGCTGGCCTAATGGAATTACTGTCGGTTAAACAAGCATCAAGCTTAACAGCGATCGATGAGGTACTGAGTTAGTGCCGGTACCGCTCGACCAGTGGCTCGTTTACCAGCCGTGCCGCCCCATGCGGTGCCTGCGATATCAAGGTGAGCCCAGCGAAACTTCTCAGTAAAGTAGGATAGGAAGCAACCTGCGGTAATTGTACCTGCGCTTGGGCCACCAATGTTGGCTAGGTCAGCGTAGTCACTCTTTAGTTGTTTCTTATAAGTTTCTTTTAGCGGTAATTGCCACGCGTGATCCAATGAGGTTTCACCTGCTGCAATTAAGTTGTCTACCACTTCTTGGTCGTTACCCATAACGCCAGCGGTTTGGTGCCCAAGTGCCACGATCACGGCTCCTGTGAGCGTAGCGATGTCAATCACGGTTTGTGGCTTATAACGCTCTGTGTAAGTCAACGCGTCACACAGGATCAGTCGGCCTTCGGCATCGGTATTAAGAATTTCGATGGTCTGACCAGACATGCTGGTGACAACATCACCAGGTTTATTAGCAATACCATCTGGCAAGTTTTCAGAGCTTGGTACCACGCCCAATACATTGATGGGAAGTTCTAACTCGGCAGCGGCGACCACTGCGCCGAAAACGCTGGCGGCACCACACATGTCGTACTTCATTTCATCCATTTTAGCGCTGGGTTTCAACGAGATACCGCCAGCGTCAAAGGTCAGACCTTTACCAACAAGGGCATGCGGTGCTTCTTTCTTATTTTTCGCGCCCTTGTATTCCATCACAATTAGTTTGGCTGGCTCACGACTGCCTTTGCTCACTGAAAGTAGCGAGCCCATGCCAAGATCAGACATATCTTTCTCACTCAATACTTTTACTTTCAAGCCGTGAGACTTGCTTAATTTTCGTGCTTGACTAGCTAGGTAGCTTGGCGTGCACACGTTACCCGGCATATTGCCTAGGTCTTTGGCCAGTGTTTTGCCATTGTTAATGGCATCACCAATCATGGCCGCTTTTTTGGCTTCAGCGGCTTGCTTACGATCAGTGCAGCAAAGCGTTACCTTCATTTCTTTAGCGGCTTTGGGGCCAGTAACCGATTTTGGCTGCATGACATACTGATAAGCGGCATCCCCTAAAGTTTCAATTGTCTGACGTGCAACGATAGCTGCATCGCTTTTGGCAATCAGAGCCGACAGTTCGAAACTAACTTCGTTGACTTTGTTTTCTTTTAGCGCTTTAGCCAACGTTGTTAACAGATCTCTTATCTCTTCAGAGTCCAGAGACTTAGTATCACCAGTACCGATCAATACCAATTTCTTCGCATTCAAACCTGCTGGCGCTGGGGTCACCGACACTTGAGCTTTGGTGGCGTCAAATTCGCCTGCCTCCTGTAGGCGAGCTATCAGCCCACCGGTAACTTTATTTAATTCGCTTTGTTGACTGCTTAGTTTTTTGGCTGGTTTAAGCGCGACTACTAGGCAGTCTGTTTTTAAGGTTGGGTTGAAGGAACTTTTTACTTGGATTTTCATGGCGTGTTACAAATGCATCTATAAATTTGTTTAGTCTTTCGCCCATAGACAAGAATGCTTGCTACAATGCGCGGCTTAGGCAGAGTATAGCGCCTAGTGGGTAAGGCAAACAACGTGCCAGAGTCCACCATATATTCAACGTGTTAAAAGCCCTAGCTGGCTGAGAATTAAATCGAAATTTTATTGCTGTGATAATCGATAGAGCATTTATTACCGAAGTGTTGCGCACCGTCCTAGCGGTGACGATCATCATTATCTGTATCTTTTTGGTGTCCAGAGCAATGCAATTTCTTGGGCAGGCGGCTAAAGGCGTTATTCCCGTGGAAGCCGTTTTTACGCTTGTCGGCCTAAAATTGTTTGGCTACTTAGACGTATTGATACCGCTATTTTTCTATATCGCTTTGATTATGGTTTTGAATCGATGGTATTCGGATCAAGAAATGGCGGTTTTAGCCAGTGCAGGAGTTGGGGTTGTATACTTTTTGCGTCCGCTTGGATTGCTGATCTTGGTATTGACTACTCTGGTCGCCTTCATGTCGTTTTATCTTACGCCCCTGTCGGTAACGACGGCTTTTTCCTTGGAGGCGGAGTATCGTCAAAGTTCTGAAGTAACGGGCGTTATTACCGGTCGATTTGTAGAGGCAAAAGACGGTCAAGGTGTTTATTTTGTTGAAGACTACAACAGGGAGACTGGACAATACGAAAACGTGTTTATGTATCGTAAGTCGTTTGATCGTGAAGGAGTCGTGGTTGCAAAAACCGCCTATCGAACTGAAGACGAGGCAACTCAGGATCAGTTTATTGTTGCCGTCAACGGATCCCGTTATGAGGGTAATCCGGGTTCTCCTGACTATCGAGTGATCGATTTTGAAACTTATGCCTTACGGATTGAGCCTCGAAGTAAGCGAAAAATTAATCTACCGATAAAAGCCTACTCGAATAACCAAGTGCGTACCTCTTCAGATCCAAGAGAGTTAAGCGAGTGGTACTGGCGAATAGCGAAAGTTTTTACTCTACCCGTATTGGCGCTCTTTGCATTAGCGCTGTGCCATGTTGATTCAAGACGTGGCAAGTCCACCGGTATGGTGATGGCTTTTCTGGTGTTTTTGACCTATTCCCAGCTACTTGCCACGGCAGTGGCGATGGTTCGCAAAGGGCAAGTTCAAGACGGCACAACCATATGGCTGGTGCATTTGTTTTATTTTACGCTAGCTTGTTACTGCTTGTATCGCAGGAACTACAATTTGCCAATGTTGCCCGGACTCCGATTCCCTAAACCGCCTGGAAAGGGAGTCGCGTAAATGAAAATATTAGATAAATATATTGGTAAGGTATTGGTGCGTCATGTGGCGGTGACCATCATGGTGCTGCTTGGGCTTTTTACCTTCGTTAGTTTTGTTGATGAGTTAGCTGACCTGGATCGAGGAAGTTATGGGATGATCCAAGTTCTTCAGTACGTAGTCTTGTTGATACCTAAGATTCTGTATGAAGTTTTCCCGATGGCGGCGTTGATAGGATCTATTCTGGGGCTCTCAACTCTGGCTAGAGATTCTGAATTAATTGTTATGCGTGCCGCGGGCGTCTCAATTCAAAGAATCGTAATGTCAGTGGTGAAAGTTGGGCTGATATTGGCCTTGATAGCGATGATATTAGGCGAAGTTATTTCTCCCTATACTGAAACTAAGGCCCAGCAGGTGAGAGTGAATGCGTTACAGGTCGATATTAGAAAGGAAAAATTCGGCATCTGGATGCGAGACGATAATACTTATGTGAATATCGGTGAGGTGCTGCCGAACCTATCATTATTGGATATTAAGTTGTTCGAGTTTGATGAGAGCAATTTTTTACGATATCTGACCGTTGCTGAGGAGGGAGAATATCAAATTGATACCCAGCGCTGGGTCTTAAAAGGCCTTAAACGAACTATGATTGACGAGGAAAGTTCAGCCGCTGATGAGGTCAATGTCGCTCATTGGACCACCCGAGTAGACCCCAATATTTTGCGTGTATTTAGAATTGAACCAGATCAACTCTCATTGTGGCAGCTGGATAAATACATTGATCATCTAGGTGTCAACAAACAAGATACCAGCAATTATGAGCTGGTGTTTTGGTCCAAAATTGTGACACCTTTCGCCACCATCGTCATGTTGATTTTGGCGGTGCCTTTCGTGTTTAAACAAGCCCGCAGCGGCACCCTTGGGCGAAGCCTGTTTTTCGGCATTATGATCGGCCTTGCCTTTTTTATTTTAAATAAGGCCTTCGGCTATTTTGTGACTATTTTTAGTATTCCACCGCTACTGGGAGCTGCATTGCCGACTATGTTGGTGTGTGCCCTTGCTTTCGCGTTGATCCGGCGAATAGTCTGAGCTAAATCTGGGCTGTCCTCGCCAGTTAATCTTATTCTGCACTTGCATGAGTCTTTTTAGCTCTTGTTCGCTGTGGTGGGGGGCTTATAAAACACAATCTGCGTATCGCTAAGTAGGTCATGAAGAGCCTTACGCTGCGGATGAAACATAACCCATAAAAAACCCAACCCAAACGATGCCCAAGATAGCAAGGCCCAGAGGTAGCGCTTTGCAGCCAGCGACCAGTCAATAAATTTTCCGTCAGGCTTGGTGAGATAAAGGTTCCAAGCTCGCATTCCCAGGGTTTGACCACCGTTGGTCCAAAAATAGCCGTAGAAGTAAAAACTTACAGCTAAGATATTCAAGGTAACGATCGAGAAGGCGATGACTTTACCACCGTCTGTAAAGGCGGCCAGTTTATTGGCAGCTAGTTTACTTGCGTCCACGTAGATGCTATCTGGTGCCACTAAGTTAAATAACAGCATCCACAGCGCAGAAGTGAAAAATAAAACGCTGAAAAGTAATAGTCCGTCGTAAATTACCACCACCAGTCGCTTGATAAGTCCGACACGTTGTATCGATGATTTTTTTTGCATTAGATCGAATGTTGAGAAGTTTTAATTGTTGCCCGATTGACTTATGGCTCCAGTTAGAGCTTTTTTGCCCTTATTACTGATTGCCTCAAAAATGACTTGTACACAGTTATCGGCTAGTTCAATTATGTCCTAGATAATAGATATAACTTTGTAGAATATCTGGTTTTATATTTTTTAAGTCATTGATATATATATGTTTAATTAGATCTGATTAAATTTTAATCAATTCCCGCAAAGCCTCTTGTTAGCAACAGTAACGTAATTTGTTCACAAAGTTATCCACAGATTTTGTGGAAAAAGTTGTATTGAAATACAACTGTCCAAGTTTAGATTGCTAGACCCTGGTGTCGGAGACCATTCCCCAGTTCGAGAACTATACCTGAATTGGGATGACTAAAGAATAAGTGTCCAAGTACCGATATGCCAAATATCTCAAATGGTGAGTTCATCCTCTGATAACCACCGAACCATCGACTCGTCGATCTATGATGAGGAGATCAAGGTAAATAAATACAAAATTTTTCGATTTACTGCCTTGGCACTTTGCAAAATTCGATACACGGGTTAACTTAACGGTAATACAACTATTTATGTTCACTCAATGGAGGACTCATGGGATCTACTTTTCACTATCTTGATAAAGCTATGTCGCAAATTCGGGATTTAGGTTTAATGCCAGAAAAAGTTGATGAGGCGCCAGTGGTATCACTGCTGGAAAAACTAACGGATTTAGATGAAACAAAGGTAATAGCGATTGCTCGAACATTAACCCAGGCCTCGGTTTTCAACGATATCGTTAGAGAGCAAGTCTCAGAAATGCGAGTTGGTGAGCGCTATGAGTTAATCACCGAGTCATTTAATTCTATACGCGATGATGCAAAACGCATGGTTGATCAGGTTGAAGATGGACGAGTTGATACCTTTGAGCGTTTGAGCAATATGTGGATGAAAGTCACAAGAGGTGATATTGCCTCAAGGTTTGAAGATATAAAGGAAACGTATCTTGAAGTGGCTTCCGATTCTCGAGATCAAATTGAGCGAGAACGAGTGATTCTAGAGGCGTATCAAGATTTCAGGGGAGCGATAAAACAATCAGAAATTTTCGCTTTGGACATTCTGCAAGTTGCAGAAGGAATTTGGAATGAATCTAAAGGCGCTTTAAAGCAAGCAAATGACACGGTAGCGGCCTTCGCCGGCGATGACCTAGCCGAGCGTGCGAAGTTAGAGTTGACTCGAGACGAAGCCATGCGTCGTTTACAAGCCGCTGAAGATCGGTATCAGGTCGCTAAAGATATCTCTGACAATCTGACCGTAGGCTACAATACTTCAGAAGTTATTATGGCTAGATTACTGCAGACAAATGGTGCCAAAGAGCGAGTTTATAAACAAGCGATTACATTCTTTGGAACCAATGAATCGGTGCTCACCGCACTCACTGCTTCTTTCACGGGTTTGTTCGGCTTGCATGAGAGCACCCAAACACTTGAGGCAATGAAAGAGGGTGTTTCAAAGAGCTTGGAAGATTTGGCTGATATTGGTGGCAAAGTTCAAGAGGCCGCGGTTAAAGCCGGTTATGGGCCCACCATTCGTGCTGATGCGGTTAAAAAACTTGTTGACTCGGTTGTTAACTTTCAGGAACGGTCGCGTGAAATTATTGATGAGATGAGAGTGCTATCTACAAAAAACGCTGAGGAGATTCGGGAATCTGTTGAGGATGGTAAACAGCGAATGGCAAAAATTATCGAGCGCGGCGGTTCTCTACCGCTTTCTTACGACTTGTGAACCACAGTTGTAGCTCAATCGAGAATATTTGATGATCAAAGAGGTTAACAAGGCATCACCAAACAACGCACCATTAGAAGACGTGATGGTTGCCATGGACGTTGTCGATACATTGCGCCATCAACAGGAGGTGGTAGAGCGCGAGTTGGATACTGAGGGTAGACAACAAAGGTTGCTTGAGCGCCTAACAAGGATGTATCGAGCACAGGGGATTGAGGTGCCAGAGTATGTTTTACAAGAGGGAATTAAAGCGCTTGAAGAGGAGCGATTCTCATATAAGCCTGTCGCTCCATCGTGGGGTACTAAGCTTGCTCATATTTGGGTGAGTCGTAACCGCTGGGGTAAACCTATCGGTGTACTATCGTTAATCGGTGCGGCTTTGTGGGGAGTTTATTTTGCGATCGAGATTTTGCCTGAACGTGAGTTACGCTCGCAAATCCCAACACAGATATCTAAAAGTGTCGCAAACATTAAGCGAATCGCCAAGTCGCCCGATATCGTTAGTCAAGCGGAGCAATTAGCTAGCAATGCAAGGTCGGCATTAAGTAGAGATAATCTTGATGCGGCCTCCAGCGAGTTGGATAATTTAAACAGTATGGCAGTGCAGATAGCTCAGTCATACACCATTAGAGTTGTCTCGCGACCACGTGAAAGCTCTGGTGTCTGGCGAATACCTCCTGGCAATGCAAAAGGGCGCAATTATTATCTAATCGTTGAGGCGATCGATCAGAATAATAAGGTGGTTGAGCTGCCGATATTAAACGAGGAAAATAACAAAACCTCCCGGACTAAGACCTGGGGTTTACGAGTCAATGAGCAGACTTTCTACAAAATTGCCTCGGATAAACAAGATGATGGCATTATTCAAGCAAATAAAGTGGGCTATAAAAATTCGGGTTACTTAAAACCTGAGTATATTGTGCCTACTACTGGCGCGACAATTTCGGAGTGGTAAGTAATGCTATCAGGAAGTAAAGCACTGTCTAATATTGATCAAACTTTATATATTGTTCGCAGTGAAGCTGTGCGTTTGGATAAACAACTAAGTCAACTCACGGGGCAAGCCACGTTGGGCCAGAGAAGGCGCCTTGAACTACTGCAACAAATAGCAGAAGTTAGGCTCAGCGAAATCGAAAGAGGTGAACTTAAGTCGGCCTTCGATGATGTTGACACGGCGGTTACGGATATATTAAAGCATCGAACGAGTGCTATCGATAGCCTGGAAAAACTCATCGATTCTCTTAACGCACAAATAGAGCATAGTGAACAAGATCGTGAGCAATTACTCTTGAGTAGTAATGAGGTATCTAAGCAATTTGCTCAATTGGAGGCTGAGGTTCAAGAACAATTAAAGCAGACTCAAGACTATATTGAGCAATATCAGGCTGCACAAAAAGCAGAATCAGTGGCTACTGAAGCCGAGCGAAAGGTAGAGCAGTCAATCGCGGACTTTGCTGAAAAAGCAAAACCCTACCAAGATGATGCCTTGTTTATGTACCTTTATGAGAGAGGGTTTGGCACTACCGAGTATAGTGGCGGTTTATTTGCTCGACATATGGATAGTTGGGTGGCTCGGCTCATCAAATACGAGCCAGCTAGGATCAACTTCTGGAATTTAAATGAAATCCCCACAAGGCTGACCGATCACGCGGATCGTGTGGCTGAACTCGCTGATCAAGAATTCACGATTCTTCAACAAATGGAAAAAGATGCCTTAGAGGCAGCCGGTTCAACTGAAATGGAGACAAAGCTTAATGACTTACGTGCAAAAGTTGATTCTCATGATGATGAACTTGAGTCCAAAGAGGAAGAATTAAGTAATGCACTGAGTGAGAGGGCTCTATTCAACGCGGGTGATGATGATTTTATGCATCAATGCATTACTAAAGTAACCGATGTCCTCAAGCACAAGAACCTAGATGGTATTTATCGATACGTGCAGCAAACTCATTCTCCCGTTGATGATGAAATTGTGTTGGAACTTCAAAATCTGGAAGACTCGTTGCAAACCTTGAAAGAAGATATGGGCAGTGTAAGAAAGCTGCACGATGGCCAAATAGGGAAATTACGTGAAATTGAAAAAGTTCGACAACAGTTCAAAAATTCTCGATACGATGATTTAAGGTCTGGGTTTGACAATGAAGAGCTTATTGCTGGGGTGCTGAGTCAGTTTGTTCAAGGTTTAGTATCTGGTCCCGATCTATGGGGTACCATCAAACGCAACCAACGATATCGCGATTTTGGCGCCAAGCCTGACTTTGGTAGTGGTGGGCTTGGTGATTTGGTCGATGTGTTAGGTGACGGTGGTATCGATATCGGCGGTGTTTCACGCCCTCGCAACTCTCGACGACGAAAAAGGCGAAGCTCCAGCTGGCACATACCCAAACCGCGAAGAGGAGGGGGAGGGTTTCAATTTCCAAGATCCACTGGTAGAAGCGGAGGCGGCGGTTTTAAAACGGGTGGCGGCTTTTAGCTTTTTTTTAATAAATTTTTAGCAAGCTTTGCCCCGATAGATAACTGCAACTAAAAAGGCCGGTTGATTCTCATCACCGGCCTTTCTTGAAGCTGTGTTCGCGGTTAGGCTAAGTTAGCCGCCGCAAATTCCCAGTTCACCAATTCCCAAAATTTAGCTAGGTAAGCAGGTCTCGCGTTTCTGTAATCGACATAATAAGCGTGCTCCCACACATCCACAGTAAGAAGTGGAGTGATGCTTGTATCGGTGATTGGTGTGTCGGCGTTGCTGGTGTTAACTATCTCTAGCTCTCCAGCTGCATTCTTCACTAGCCACGTCCATCCAGAACCGAAATTGCCAATGGCGCTGGCGGTGAATTTTTCTTTGAAAGATTCAAAGGAGCCAAATGCAGTATTGATTGCATCGGCAAGATCACCGGTCGGCTCGCCGCCGCCATTTGGGCTTAAGCTGCTCCAATAAAAGGTGTGGTTCCATACTTGAGCTGCGTTGTTGAACACACCGCCTTCACTGTTTCGAATGATATCTTCCAAAGAAGCATCCGCATGATCGGTACCGTCGATCATGTTGTTCAAATTGGTGACATAAGCCTGGTGATGCTTGCCGTAGTGATAATCAATAGTTTCTTCTGAAATTGTTGGTGCGAGTGCATCGCGTGCATACGGTAATGCAGGTAGCTCGATTGCCATTGGTTTGACTCCTTAAATACTGGTTAAAAAGGTCAGTTGAAATTAACTTTTCTACTCTGAAGTTATCCAGCGCTCAGAACGAGTAGTGGATTTTCCATTCTAGCTTGCTCCTGTCATTAGAAGCGAGTTTGTTCTTTTGATGGTTGCGAATTTCTCCAGAGCGGATGTAAAGCGTTCGATGTTTATCGTTAGTTGTGTCTTGTTTCTCTACCGTGCAAGTTTACCATAGCTGATGTTGCTTAATAGTCTATTGCCTCAAATGCAGATGAAAATTTACGCTTGCAGACACCCTCGGTCATATCAATACAAGACAAACGTTTAAAATTATATGAAAAATAGTTACAATTAAGTGCCTAAAGATATAATAAAAAAGTAACACTTCTTGGTTAAAATCCCGTTTAAGTATTAAATAAGCGGTCTTTATCTGGAGTTTTTAACCTTTTGCTCTAGTGAATCCTCAAATTTAATAAAATTTTTGCTCGGATAGACTCATAAAATGAAAGAAAATTACAAGATAAACAATCTAAATAGAACAAAGATTGTTGCTACGGTTGGTCCCGCCTCGAGCGATCTTTGCGTATTGGAAGAAATGATTGCCAACGGCTGTAGTGTATTTCGGATCAATTTTTCTCACGGTTCGCATGAGTCTCATGGTAAGTCGATTAACAATATCCGTTTAGCTGCAAGTAACTTGGGTCAGCATGTCGCCATTCTTGGAGATTTGCAAGGACCAAAGATTCGTATAGGTGCCATACGAGGCAATTCGTTCGATCTAGAGGTGGGTCAAGAATTGCTGCTTGATTCGTCCATAGCCGATGCCGATGGAAGCCCCGACGGAGTTAGTTATGTTTGTGATACGCTAGCGCAAAGCTGTAGCCCGGGACGAATGCTGATGCTAGATGATGGGCGCGTACAACTGGAGGTGCTTTCGGTTAGTGGTTATGCGATTAGAACGAAAGTCGTAGCTGGCAGTAAGTTATCTTCGAGAAAAGGATTGAATCTACAAGGAGGAGGCTTGGCCGAGGATGCGCTGACTCCCAAAGATATGCGTGATATGGAGTTTGCGGCAAAGCAAAATTTGGATTACATCTGTGTGTCTTTTCCTGCTGAAGCGGCTGATATGCTTGATGCCCGGAAAAAATTAGACGAGTTCGGTTGTAAGGCAAAGCTGATCGCTAAACTTGAGCGAGCAGAAGTGGTGGCAACTGAAGCCGTCATTGATGAAATGATAGATAGTTGTGATGGGGTGATGGTGGCCAGAGGCGATTTAGCCGTTGAGGTTGGATTTGAGGCGGTCACGTCTTATCAGAAGCAGATTGTATCCAGAGCCAGAACTCTCAATAAGCCAGTCATCGTGGCAACTCAAATGATGGAGAGTATGATTGACAACCCGGTTCCGACCCGTGCAGAAGTTTCGGATGTGGCTAACGCTGTGTTTGATTATGCAGACGCGGTAATGTTGTCAGCTGAATCCGCCGTGGGGGCCTATCCGATTGAGACTATTCGTACGGTCTATGACGTCATTGTTGCTACCGAAAAACACGCTTTGACGCAAGTATCTAAGCATCGTGTTGAGTGTGATTTTAAATACGTGGACGAGTCGATCGCGATGGCTACGATGTATTTGGCTAATCACTTTAAAAAGGTTAAAGCGATTGTCTGCCTTACTGAATCTGGCAGCACAGCATTATGGATGTCGCGGATAAAAACTCATCTACCGCTAGTGGCCATGTCGCCAAAAGAAACCACGTTGAACCGAACTGCTCTTTACAAAGGGGTGCGTCCGGCGTTTTTACATGAGCAACAAGAGAGTGGCACCAAGTTAGACGACGTTATCAAATTCATGCGAAAGGCCGTTCATCTGGAAAAGGGTGATCATGTCGTGGTTACCTATGGTGACGTCGTTGGTGTTGATGGTCATACCAATACGTTAAAGGTTTTAGAGGTTAAATAGTCTGAGATCTGTGTATTGAAACCGTTTTGCCTGAATACTAGTTTAAAACTACATTCAAATACTCATTTAGAATAGATTAACTGCGGTTCGCGGGTATTTTCGCCTTGTTATTTTATACCCATAAAGCGCAGGCTAACCGCACTTTAAATCGAGAGGTCTAATCTTATCGGCGGTCTTGCTGGGGTTGTTCCACTTTCTCATGTTCCTAAACGGTCGGCCTTGTTTATTTTGACTTTTTATATCAATCACCAGCTTGGTGTTTTATTGCTATCGATGGTCACGGCCGATATGGATTGAAATCAATTGAAAAATATTAAAAACCTTCAAAAAACTGATCCCCACCGGATTGAAATCTTGTAAACGTTGCGTATAATCCCGCGATGGAAAAGATCAAACAAGCCCTTACTTTCGATGACGTCTTATTAACGCCCGCAAGGTCGAGCGTGCTCCCTCGCGACGTCGAGCTTTCTACTCAGCTTACTAAGAAGATCCGCCTAGGCATCCCATTGCTATCGGCTGCGATGGATACGGTCACTGAATCTCGTATGGCCATCTGCCTCGCGCAAGAAGGTGGTCTGAGCATTATTCATAAAAACATGCCTCCTGAGCTTCAGGCACGTCATGTATCCAGAGTGAAAAAATTTGAAGCTGGCGTGATTTCCGATCCAATAACGGTAGGTCCAGACGTCAGTATCGGTGACGTGATCAAACTTACCAATCAAAAGCGTATTTCGGGTGTGCCGGTGGTTAACGGTGATCAAGTCGTTGGTATCGTCACGAGTCGTGATTTGCGTTTCGAAACGCGTCTCGACGAACCCGTCTCATCGGCTATGACTCCTCAGGAAAAGCTGGTAACGGTAAAAGAAGGTGCGACTAAAGATGAAATCCTTAGCTTACTGCACCGCAATAGAATCGAAAAATTGTTAGTAGTCGATGACAAATTCGGTTTGAAAGGCATGGTAACGGTCAAAGACATTCAAAAGTCCACGGATCACCCTAATGCTTGTAAAGATTCTAATGGACGTCTTAGAGTGGGCGCCGCAGTTGGAACCGGGGCAGATACTGATGAGCGTGCAGCGCTGCTAGTCGAAGCAGGTGTCGATGTGATTGTAGTTGATACTGCTCATGGTCACTCTGAAGGTGTCCTAAACGCAGTAACTCGACTAAAAAAAGCTCATCCAGAAGTTCAAATTATTGGTGGTAATATTGCGACTGCCCAAGCAGCGCTAGACTTGGTTGCAGCGGGTGCTGATGCTGTTAAAGTAGGAATAGGGCCAGGATCTATTTGTACGACCAGAATGGTGGCCGGTGTAGGTGTCCCTCAAATTACCGCCGTCTATGATGTGGCGCAAGCTCTGAAGGGCACCGATGTTCCTCTGATTGCCGATGGCGGCCTGCGCTTTTCTGGTGACATTGCTAAAGCGATTGCCGCAGGTGCGAATTGCGTTATGGTAGGTGGGTTGCTGGCTGGAACAGATGAGGCGCCAGGTGAAATTGAACTGTACCAAGGGCGCTCATATAAGTCATATCGTGGTATGGGTTCGATTGGTGCGATGGAGCAAGGCTCGAAAGATCGCTATTTTCAGTCCGATGAGTCAGAAGCTCAAAAACTCGTCCCTGAAGGTATTGAAGGTCGGGTTCCGTACAAAGGACCCGCGACTCATATAATTCACCAGCTCATGGGTGGCGTTCGATCCAGCATGGGCTACACTGGCAACGCTACGCTTGCCGAGATGAGAACCAACTGCGAGTTCGTGAAGATCACCAACGCTGGTGTGACCGAATCACATGTCCATGACGTGACCATAACAAAAGAGGCGCCAAACTATCGTAGTTAGCGCCCGAAACGATGCCGCCGCAAGGCGGCATTTTTGATTAGTCCTATTATCATAATGAAATAACATGACCGATATCCATAACGATAAAATTCTTATTCTAGACTTTGGCTCTCAATACACACAGTTAATCGCTCGGCGTATCCGTGAGCTCGGTGTCTATTGTGAGATTTGGGCCTATGATAATGATCTAGCAACCGTTAAGGAGTTTAGTCCTAAAGGCGTTATCTTATCGGGTGGCCCATCTACTGTGACCGAAGACCACACACCTCGCGCTCCCGAAGGAATCTTTGACTTAGGCATTCCTGTTCTTGGCATTTGTTATGGCTTGCAATGTATGGCAGCGATGTTGGGGGGGGAAGTATCTACATCCGACAAAAGAGAATTCGGTCATGCTGAGGTTGAACTGGTTGAGGACAATGCGCTGATCAAAGAAGCAACGCAAAACGTCTGGATGAGCCATGGTGATAAGGTTACTAAGGTGCCGGAGGGCTTTAAAATTATCGGCCAGTCTGGCAACGCCCCTTTGTGCGCGATTGCTGACGAAAAACGAAAGTTTTACGGGGTGCAATTTCACCCTGAAACCACGCATTCTGACTGTGGCGAAGCCCTTTTAAGTCGTTTTGCTCATGATATTTGTAGTTGCGGAAATGATTGGTCTGCGAGCAATATCATCAATGACTGTATTGAACAAGCCAAAGTCCAAGTTGGCGATGAGCATGTTATTTTAGGCCTCTCTGGTGGGGTTGACTCATCGGTAGTTGCCGCACTGTTGCATAAAGCAATTGGCGATCAATTGACTTGTATCTTTGTTGACAATGGCTTGCTGCGTAAAAACGAAGGCGACCAAGTGATGGAAACCTTTGCCGAAAACATGGGTGTAAGAGTCATCAGAGTCGATGCCGAGCAACGATTTCTTGGAGAGCTCGCTGGCGTAGATGAGCCCGAAGCCAAACGAAAAATTATCGGCAGAGTATTTGTTGAAATTTTCGAAGAAGAATCCAAGAAAATCAAAAACGCTAAGTGGTTGGCGCAAGGCACAATCTATCCAGATGTAATTGAGTCAGCTGCATCAAAGACCGGTAAAGCTCAGGTGATCAAGTCACATCACAATGTTGGTGGTTTGCCTGATGATATGGAGCTGCAGCTTCTTGAGCCGTTGCGAGAATTATTTAAGGACGAAGTTAGAAAGATAGGTATCGAACTTGGCCTGCCTGCGAAAATGATCCATCGTCACCCTTTTCCTGGCCCAGGCTTGGGTGTTCGCATTCTCGGCGAGGTCAAAAAGGCGTATGCGGATGTGCTGCGTGAGGCTGATGCAATCTTTATGGAAGAGCTTTACGCGACTGGTTGGTATGAAAAAACCAGCCAAGCCTTTGCCGTCTTTTTGCCAGTAAAGTCCGTTGGTGTGGTCGGAGACAATCGAGCCTATGAATGGGTAATTGCCTTGAGAGCAGTGCAAACAATAGATTTTATGACGGCAACATGGGCCCATATCCCTTATGAAATCTTGGGCCACATATCAAACCGAATTATAAATGAGGTGCGAGGTATTTCTCGCGTAACCTATGATATCTCGGGTAAGCCGCCAGCGACTATTGAGTGGGAGTAGAGAGCTTCTTTTATAGAAAATGAAGAGTTTACTATCAGTGTTTGCAACATCGAATACGGACAAGACCGTCGTTATTTCAGGCTTCTTGGGCTTTTTAGGTGCGGCGATTATGTTCGCTGGTGACCTTTTACTCTATGCTCATTGGAGGGAAATGCCGGAAGTCAATGAGGCTATTATCTCATTATTACCGAGCCGAAAAGTTGTGATTTTGGCAGCGCCTTGGCAGCTGCAGGTATCAGGCGTTTTAGGTCCGATCGCAGCGGGTTTTTATCTTTTTGGCGCATGGCACTTATACATTAATTTGGCAGCTCGCTCGCGGTTTTGGGCCTCGTTAACGGCCATATTATTTGGTTTAAGCATAATAATAGCGGGTGCCTATCATGCCTTATGGGGTATGTATGGTTTTATTGTTCAGTTTGCGAACGATCAAGGGTTGTCGTCGTTGGTGCTGCTTGAGGCAGCCTCCAACTACATGGCTTTTGTGGCTGATATAGTGGCGGCACCTCTGGGTATTGCCTGTTTGATTGTCTTGGTAAGGACGCTTCAGTTTAAGACTAATTACCCCAGGTGGATGGTGTTGTTAAACCCACTTCCACTTTTATTGGTGGGTAGTCCAATTCTCGCATCGTTAGCTATAAATATGACAACGCCCTATGATGCCCTGACTGTTGGCACCTACTTCAATGCGGTGATGATGCTTTTCTTCTTTACCTCTGTTCTTAGCTCCAAACAAAAAAGTGACTGAGAATTCCTTGTTATAAAACTCTCAGACTACTTCGATAGAAAGAGAGGTTTTTTGGGCTTGATGTGCCTAGGACAAAACGTTGCACAGTCAACACTGTATATCAACTACAACAGAAAGCTATAAGTAAGGGTGCCTGCCGTAGCGAAAAGTTTGCATAGTGATTAACAAACCCATGGCAATATAGATGTTGATATAGCTAACTATACCGATAGTTTTATGCGCTCGAATCAAAAGAATATTGATAATTGTCGAGACTGAGTAACTCTATAATAGTGTCTGAATTAAATTGAACTGGGAGCTCAGGTCGTGATAGATAAAAGTGACGGTTGGCGTCACAAAATCGGGCTTCATAAGTGTCTTTTCTAGTTCGATATCTTTAAAATCAGGTCTTTGTTCGCTTTGCGAGGCAAGTGAACCAGTTAACATTAGCGAACCGAGTAGGTCCTGTGAATCAACCCTCACCATATAAATCAGCTTATCGATCAGAAATTGATGGCTTAAGAGCATTTGCGGTTTTATCTGTTATAGCTTTTCACGCTTTCCCATTTTGGTTAAAAGGGGGATTTATCGGCGTTGATGTTTTTTTCGTAATTAGTGGTTTTCTAATCACTAGTCATATCTTTGAGAATTTAGATAAAGGGCAATTTAGCTTTACCGATTTCTTTGGTCGTCGGGTAAGAAGAATATTTCCAGCTCTTATTCTTGTAATGGGATGCTCGTTGACTTTTGCTTGGTTTATCTTATTAGCGGATGAATTTGCACAACTAGGAAAGCATATTGCGAGTGGCGCCGTATTCATAAGTAATTTTATTTTAGTTGATGAAAGTGGTTACTTCGACAACGCAGCCGAGACCAAACCAATGCTCCATCTTTGGAGTTTGGCAGTTGAAGAGCAATTTTACATAGTCTGGCCTTTTGTGCTCTGGCTTGCTTGGAAATGTAAATTTAATTTGTTGACTATCACAGTTATAGTCGCTGCGATCTCGTTTTATTTAAATTTACATTATGTAAATTCACACCCAACGGAGACCTTTTTTCTGCCCGTTGGTCGTTTCTGGGAACTTTTAAGTGGTAGTATTCTTGCTTGGCTTATCTTGTATAAAGCAGAAACGCTGACTCGCATTAAGCTGCTGGTGGACAGGGTTTTAGTGGCGGTTATTTATCCCAGAAAAGTTGAAGCTGATGGCGCTACTGCGTCTAATTTGATGGCTTTTCTTGGGTTCTTACTATTAGCTTTTGGCGTAGTTCGGATCAATGAGAGCCTTGCTTTTCCTTCCAGTTGGGCTTTAGTTCCAGTTTTGGGGGCAGTGCTAGTTATTGCTGGAGGCTCTAAAGCTTGGTTGAATCGCGTATTCCTTATGAATCCAATCGCTGTTTGGTTTGGATTGATAAGCTACCCGCTATATTTATGGCATTGGCCAATCCTATCGTTCCTTCAAATAGTCAATGACGAGTTACCACATCGAGATGTTCGTGTGCTTGCTGTGTTGCTGTCCGTTTTGCTCGCTTGGTTGACGTTTAAGTATGTAGAGAGCCCGATCCGGTTTGGATATTTTAGGAAAAAAATGAGTGCTATTTTAATTGCCGTTGTACTTTTCTCAGTAGGAGGTATTGGCTACTTAGTGAGCATATCCGATTGGTCAGAAACAAATGGCTATGAGGACGTGATTTTTCCACGCAAAGGATTTGAGCACGGTTTTGGCTCTTCTTTAAAGTGGTTTAGAGGTAAAGAAAATTGGTTATTTTTAGGTAATCATTTTTCGCAGACGGTGGCGAAACGCAGACTGGCTATTGAGCCATCGGATCAAACCATATCAGATGAGTTAACTAAATTTGAGGCCTTGGCGGGTCAAGCTCTGGAGCTTGACATTAAAGTTGCGCTTTTAGTGGCGCCCAATAAATCCAGCGTTCATACTGAGTTTTTGCCCGATGAATTAAAGCCGTCTGAGCTAAGATACAGTACTTTGGTAACTGATAAGTTGAGAGAAATTCCAAACCTTTCGGTGATCGATCCAACCAAACTTTTGGTTGGTTCTAAATCGACAGAAGGAATATTATATTGGCGCACCAATACACATTGGAATCAAAAAGGTGCCTATTTGGCTTTCAGTTCATTAATGGAAGAACTTGATTTGCAGTTTCCAAAAGTTGAATTCGTTCAAAGTGACAAAATCCACCGTGGTGATTTAATAGGCATCAGTAAATTAAGCGACTTTCCAGTAACAGAGGGTGATGATTGGTTTGTTGAAATACAAAGTGAGTTTCAAATTTCCAGAGAGCCATTGAGAAATCAGCCTGTTGATCCTTTTGGCTGGAAGGGCCACATCCGAAACACTAAGGCCTTAAACGATATGTCTGTTTGGGTAATTGGAGACTCATCCACATCCTTAATTAGGCCATATCTTGAAGCATCGTTTAAGAGTGTTAGATATTTAGGCCATTGGGCTAAAAAACTAGACTCATTGCCTGCTGATTTGGCTGTTTCTTCTCTAACACCTGATTTGGTCTTGGTTGTGAGGATTGAAAGGTCATTTTAGATCGCGTTTGATGGGCTTCTTTTCTTGATTTTTAACCGGGAAACATCGTTGTGCGAGTAGCTGTAGTAATGAGCTCAGAATAATATGTCCAGACTATTTTAATGCTTAGTGCTTAGTTCTAAGTGCAGCACCTTTTTTAAGCAATAAAACCCTCTGACTGATTTTGAATGAGTCTAGACTGAGCTGTGTAAAAAACTCTGCAATTATAGTATTAGCGAAAGTTAGTGTGATGCAGCGGTATTTATTGCTGCGGTAATCGCTAGTATCGGCCATAGACCAGCAATCTAAATCGATGAGAATGACCACCGACGGCCTAAATAATTAACTTATTGCGTGATTTGCTCATTAACTTCAATTCGTCTAGTTTAGTTGAGCTAGGCGTCTGGTCTCAGACACAATCTGTTGTAGCGATGTTTCTGAGCGTAGGTATATTTGGTTTAATGAGTAGTGCAGGTAAAAGTTGAGACTAATTAACTGGTATTGCTCGTTTCTGCTGCTATGATCGCAGCCCCGAAAGCATTTTGGAAATTTTTGAAATTGGAAAAACTAATCGAATCCTTAATCTATCGCGCGCGTTGGCTATTGGCCCCAATCTACTTGGGTCTGAGCTTGGCTGTTCTGGCGCTGGGAATAAAATTTTTTATCGAGCTAGCTCATCTGATGACCGACATTGTTAAGCTCTCCGAAGCCGACATGATACTCATTGTGTTGAGTTTGGTGGACATTGCTATGGTTGGTGGTTTATTGCTAATGGTGATGATGAGCGGGTATGAAAACTTCGTATCACGTTTAGACATCGAGGAGGGCGAAGAAAAACTTTCCTGGTTGGGTAAGATGGACTCTTCCTCACTCAAAGCAAAAATTGCTGCGAGTATCGTTGCCATTTCTTCGATTCATCTATTGAAAAAGTTTATGGAGGTCGAGTCGGTTGATAACGATAAGTTGCTCTGGTACGTCTTGATTCACATGACCTTCGTTATATCGGCTTTTGCAATGGGAGTGTTAGACTCCTTGTCTGCCAGATCAAATCGTGAAAACAGCTAGAAGATGCCTTTACATCGATAGCTTTTAATTTGACTGCCAGACAAAAGGTAATTTCAACATCAACAATTGTTAAGGTTTGTTAGTCGATTGACCACCTTTTCTGCCGTCGTGTGCACTTTTTGTTTAGGGGGTATGACTAAGGAGATCGTGATTTTTATAAAACCAAAATAATCAAAGATAGCTCAGTAAAACTGTGAACAACTACCTGAGAGAGTGACCTTCAGTGCATAGATTCATGCCATGAAGTGTTTAGTGGGCTCAAACACGCCAACAAGCCCTGATAAACACTAATTATTAAACTCTTCTAGATCTAAGGATAAAAACGATTAGCCCCACAACACCCAAATTAAATACAGCTAAATAATATCACGTTTGGC
>JAKVBA010000017.1:0-20235 GCA_022447525.1 Gammaproteobacteria bacterium | reverse complement strand
AAATAATAGGGTTTGGTTGTTAGGACGCTGCTAACTAGCGTGGCCAGAGTCTCAAATGACGCTGATTTTAAAAACAATAGCTGCACAGTCAAAGCGATTGAGATTATTACAACAAGCGCGAATGTTAACAGTCTGCTGAAAGAGTTAGGCTTTTGTTGTTGTACCTTGGTTAGCGTCTCGAACACGAATTGGTCTTTCTCATCTACTTGATAATGACGTTGCTTCTCGGCCAAAATTATTTTATCGAAATTACTCATCATCTATTCTCGTGCGATTCGGTTTTTGTGTCATACTGGCCGTTCAAAAGCTGCGATCGCAACTTAGAAACGGTACGACTAATTTGTGACTTTACTGTACCAGACTTCATCGCCAACATTCCCGCTATCTCGTCGATACTATACTCGTAGACAAATCTTAATGTGATTAATTGACGCTCCCTGGTGGGTAAAGGTTGAATCATTTCCTCAAAATCACTTAACTTAGTACGACTAGTGGGTGCGACCTGATCTGTATCTTGTTCCTCAAAGCCAGTATATTTTGCTTCTGAGCGAGCTATGTCTGAATGGCAATTAGTTGCGATACTGGTCAACCAATTCCGAAAACGATTGGCAGAGCTTTTTCCCAGACCAGGGTGGCTTGCATCGAAACTATTTAGATATTTATATGCCTTGATAAATGCTTGCTGAGAAATATCATGAGCCATTGCGTGATTTCCTCCTGTTAAGCGCATCCCGAGTCCAAAAAGATAGTCAGAATGACGCTTAACGATATTTCCGAAAAAGTGGCTGCCTTGCTCTAGAGTAAGCCTAACTAATACTTCATCAGACTGCTCAGCTAACTTATTACTTTTCACTAGATTCTTTATTCTGTTCTCGGTTTAGGTGTCCATTAACAAGAACTGCGCCCCCGATGCATGCGACCAATAGACCGACACCCATTATCACATCGCCAAGACCCACGAGACCTAATAGACATAAGCCAATGCCGGTGCCAAGCGTATTTATTCCGTTTCGTCGATCGTCTTTTGGCAAGGCTTTCTTATGACCGGGTATGCCTCTTAAAACCTCAGCGTTCAATTCCTGACCGCTTTCTAGCATTCGCTGTACTGTCTCGCTTTTACTTTCATGCTTAAAAACAATTGATAAAATTGCCACGGGCATCGCTATGCCTGCGATTGCGATTAAAAATGTTAAAAAACCCATAATGCCTCCATATTAGGAATCGGTTTGTGTTGATTGATACTCCCTATACCTATCCTCGTGCAGAAACGTTGCATTAAAATTGTTTTTTTCTAGATCTTGCCGCTGTGCTTTAATCTCAAGTATTCTGTGACCACTTGTATATGAATATTTTCGTGTGTGGCGTCGACTACCGACACCCCAATCGCTTTTAGATACGCGAGCATTTTATTTCTTTGTTGCTGAAATAGTTTAGTTCCTGCGAAAAGCATAGCTTGATCTGGTCGTGAGAGATCAAGTTTGTTGATGTCTTTAAGCAGTACCTCTTGCAGTGCAACCACCATCACTATGTGTTGATCTTGTAAAATTTGAACAGCCTTTTGTAAATCTTCATTGTCCTCATCTCGAACGTTGGTGAGCAAAATAACCAGCGATCGTTTTCTTTGTTTACTCAATAGTTGTTCAGCAGCGGTAACGAAGTCACTACTTTGAGTAGAGGTGTGAAGATCGTATAGGTGATTTAGAATCGTATTTATTGCTCTCTTGCCTTTGATTGGTGGTAACCAAGTCGGTTCACCCGAGAAAGTCATAACTCCAACTGCGTCGCCTTTATCGAGGGCAATATAGCTGCTCATAAGCAAAGCATTTAAGGCATAGTCGAAATAGCTTAGATCATTCTCGAGCGCGCGCATTCGCCTGCTGCAGTCTAAGAGAAAAATCACATTCTGGTCTTTCTCTTCTTGGTACTCCTTTGATATTGGTTCTCCTAACCTAGCCGTTGCTTTCCAATCTATCTGTTTTAAAGTGTCACCCACTCTAAACTCTCTAAGCTGATTGAATTCCATACCATCGCCTTTGCGTTTAGCGATATGAGCGCCCATATGTCGCATGGCTTGATCCACACCGAGAATGAACGAGTCTGAAATCGCACTAAAGTCTGGATATACCTTAATGCGATCGTCGTTGCCCATGCGTTTGGTGAATTGCCAGAGTCCAAACCGAGAGTCGAAGATCACGTAGGCTTGGCTAAATTCAGCAAGGCCTCTAATCTTGGGGATGACTTGATATTCAAATACGGCTTTCTGTCCCGGTTTTATTTTTTGTTTCAAGGGAAACTGACCGGAGTAAAAATGACTGGGGTGAGAATCGTGAAAAATTACATCGAGTTCTATATCGCTTGTATTGGTCAATTCGAATCGAACAGCTTGTGGCTTGTTTAATGAAAAAGACGCTGGAAGCAAGCGCTGACAGGTGATCTGCTCAATCGGTAGCCCCAGTAGCAGGTCGTAGCAGAGAAATAAAGTAAAACCAAAAAAAACAAATAACAGAGCAGAGTTTAGCTGAGAAGCCCAATGAATATCTCGCTTTTCAGTAAGTGCGTCATAGATCCCGAGACTGATAGCGAAAAAGAATATCCCCACCACAATCCAAAGAGATAATTGGGATGGTCTAATGTTAGCAATTGGCGTCAAAAGAGCCGATATGGTTCTCACTGTCGAGGAGCCTCAACGTTTTGAAGGAGGGTTTTGATAACGTCGGCCGCTGACAATCCTTCGATCTCGACATCAGGCGTCAGCGCGATTCTATGCTGTAAAACCGGTACTGCCATCTCCTTAACGTCGTCTGGTAATACAAAATTGCGACCAGCTAAGAGTGCATTCGCTTTGGCGATTCGCACAAGGGCGATACTTGCCCGCGATCCAGCACCTCTAAATATAGATGGATGCTCTCGAGTGGCTCGAACTATCCTAACTGCATAATCGAGTACTTGGGAGTCAATCGCAATTTCCGATACTTTTTGTTGAGCAGCAATAAGTTCCTCTGGTGACATAATCGTAGTGATATTTTCAATCGCATAATTATCATCAACTTGACCGTCGGTAATCAGTTGTGTGAGCTTGACTTCATCCTCTAATGAAGGGAAATCAATAACAACTTTTATTGAAAAGCGATCCAGCTCGGCTTCAGGAAGTGGGTATGTACCCTCTTGCTCCAGAGGGTTCTGAGTGGCGAGAACCATAAAAGGAAGAGGGACTTTTCTTGACTTGCCCTCGGTAGTTACTTGTTTCTCTTGCATCACCTCCAGCAACGCAGCTTGCGATTTCGCTGGAGCTCGATTTATTTCATCCGCTAATAGAAGATTAGTGAAAACCGGTCCCTGGCTCATTTTGAAGGTCTTGGTTTGCATATCGTAAAGAACATGACCTGTCACGTCAGTTGGCATCAAATCTGGCGTGAACTGAATTCTTTTGAATTCGCCATCAAAGGTCTTAGCCAGTGCGCGAACAAGAAGTGTTTTACCCAGACCTGGTACCCCCTCAAGTAAAACATGCCCGTTAGATAACATTGCTAATACTACCTGTTTTACAACTTCCTTCTGACCAATGAGTACTGAGTTCACTTGCTGCATTAGGTTCAAGAGTTGGGCTGACATTCTATTTTCCACAGTAGAATCGAGCGTGTTTGGCTCAATCTCTGAACCCTTTTCGTAGTTGATTTCTGACATATTTTTTAACGAGGTTAGAATTAGTCTTTATAGTGAGTTTTTACAGTCTTTGCAGAATAGCTTGACCAAGCCTTACGGCATCGATCAGCTGTTCTCTATTATCGATTTTTTGACAATAGGCGAACCAGCTCTCAATCGCCGTCGCTGGCAATTTACTGCTTTTCGATAGCATTATTATTTGATCATGCTCAGTAAGACTCGCGAAGTTAGTCGCTAATTTCTTGCAACGAGACTCAATGTCCACTCTTATTGGTTCAAGTAACGCACTATACTGCTCATAAGATGCTAAGAACTCAGCGCTTGATTTCAGATGCTCTGCAAACATTCGCTCTGTGCCATCGAGATTTGGGTAAAATGGCTGCACTCGCGCAGCTGAACGCCATAGCCACAAAATAAGAAGAAAAATAATTGCCCAGACTGCGTACCGAAAGTGATGGTAGATCAAATCAATGAGTGGCGGTGTCGTGACATTATAAAATAATTGTAGCGTGGACTCGTCAGGCACTAGGTAGGATAAAAAGTAGGCATGGTCAGCAAGGCCTATATAATCGTTTTCCCACATTTTAGCGCTAGACAAAACGACTAGGGCACCCTCACCATACTTGAACTGGATTAATCGTGTACCGTGCTCATCAGATCGCCAAGTCTCAAGAGTATAGGGTTTGCTTCCATGATCTCCCCTGTCTCGGTGATAAAAGTGGGGGTGATCAAAGACTAGTTTGTCTAGGACTGCTAAATGAAGATTTAGACCCTCTGACACGTTTAAAAGAAAATACTCTGTTTGGGTCTTTGCTTCTAGAATTTGTTGTAGAGTTGATGAGTGATCAGCTTTACTATCGACACCTTGTTTGTCTCGATCTGAACTCCCTTTTTTCCTTTTTAATTGGTCCGCTTCTATTTTTTCGTTAATCTCTCGTAAACGCTCAGAAGGTTTTTGAGTTTCGCTACCGCTAAGAAACCAGTCATCTAATTGATCTTTTTCTACTGGGTAAGTTTCGATATCAAATTCCTTGAGCAGGGATACCTCTCCACGTGAGACTTTATTTGCAGCAGCAATTAGGTACCCCCCTTTTTTTATCCAAGCTTTGGCGGCCTTCACTTGGCGAGGTGACACTAGCATACTATCTACCTCAGTAATTAGCACTGTCTGTTGTGGTGGTATTTGATCAAAATCAAGAATATCTTTAGTTTTGATGACATCCACATCACGATCGGAGAGGAATCGCTGTGCAGCTAAAAAGGGATTTCTTGCTGCTTCGGTACTGGGCCCTGTCCATTGCTCAGACTCATATTGTTCCACAAGGAAAATCATGCAAAACGCTATTATAGCGACGGATACGAAGATCAGACTCAGTGTTAGTTTAGTTCGCATCTGATCTCTCCTCAGTGCGCTTATTGTCGTTTTTGAAGGCCTGATTCCATTGGATACAAAGCTGCTTAAATTCCTTTTCGCTTGGCTGCTTGTGTGCGTAAGCAATTTGTTGCCATTGTTCCACCAGAAGTCGCATAAGCTGAGAGATGTCGGCAGGTGCACTTCGATCGATATGTTCGCAGCATTCGATTTCTGTATAACTCTCTGATAGGCCAATGTTGTAGCTGTTTATAATTTTTATGAGGCTTGCTTTTAAGAGTAGAGCAATTGCCCTTCTAATTTCTTCTTGTCCCCAAAGATTTTGAGCAGAACTAACCACGTCTTCGGGTATTTCATCCTCTCTCATATCAATACCGAACAAAGAGGAAGGCAAGTTGACTTTGTCTTTTGAGGTCATAGATTTTGCAACAAAATTGACAATCAACTGTTGATATCTGAGGACAACAAAAATTACTGATAAAACAAGCAAGCACCAAAGGATAATTTCGATAACACCGGCAATACTAGCAATAAGACTCTGGTTAGATTCCATAAACTCTAGCCAATTTATAATCCATTCTGGGAATTTTTCTTGTCTCTCAACCTCGTTTTCGGTATCAATCCAACGCCACTTCGTCACCGTCTTTTTCTGCGAAAAGTCGGTATGGGACAAAACTACTGCAATTTGATCGTGATATTGCTTTGCAGTTTCGTCTCTAGGTGGCGATGCGTCCTCAGATAAAGTGATGTTTTTAACTACATGAACTTGGTCGTTTTCAGCAGAAACCTGCTCGGCCTTGACTGAAAATAAACATGTCGAAACAGACAGAAAGACAATAAATGTTGCGATCGATCTCTTTATCATTGTCTATTTTAAGAAGATATTGTGGTTGGACTCGGTCCATCAGTTGCTTTTACTTGTGTTCGCACCCAATCCCGAAAGCAAATCTCAATATCCCACCCCTCCAATTCAATTCGGCGACAGATGTAAAGCATAAAGCCCGCTGCACAATACAACGGGGCCACTATTGCCATAATAATGACCTGTGCAAACACAATATAATACTGACTATTGTTCGAACCTTGGTTTTGGAACCATGAGAATGCACTATCAATCTGATCAGGAAATAAAAACGCCAATAGACTCAGAGCAGCAACGAATATAATGCTCTCAAAATGATAAAGCACCACAGTCAACCATGTAGCCGCATTCGAGTAACTGGCTCCCAGTACCGATGTTCTATTAGTGTACTCACTGGCAGGTGGTTTCTCCAGCAAGCTGACTGGTGCAAACATGCTTCTATTGGTACTCAGGCGTCTGAGAGTAACAATAGCTATCAAACTTGGCCATAACCATGAATTAAACTCTTTGAGTGTAAAAAAATAACCTGACTTTTCGCCAAACAGCTCTCTGCTCAAACTATACAAAAATGGACGCTCGAAAAGCGGTTTAAACCACCATAAAAGCAAATAGGGTAGCCATTGAGAAAACTTGCCAGTTCCGAGTACCACGAAAAAAGTGGGTATCGCCAAGGTCAAATACAGTGTGACACCTCTTAGCCAATACTTTCTACCCAATAGGGTTCCTAAATCAATAGCCGACCAAGACGATCGAACTCTTGGTTCGATGATTAGCTTACTGAGTTGCATGTCGGTATGTGCTCACTCTTTGAGGAGCAAACCAAAAGCAATAGTAAATAACAAGTAGCCACAAAAGGGTGCCTACTGAATACTTAATGCCATTGCTAAGAGTCGAAGAAGATGACCAAAAGGCCTCAATAAAAGCGGCGATTAGCAGCATAATAAATACGCCGTACATTATCTTTATTGCGTCTTTCGCTGCTATTTGCAAAGCTGTCGTGCGGGAGTATTTACCTGGATCCACCAGCGCAAACCCCAAACGTAAACCAGCTGCCCCACTAAAGATTATGGCGGTTAACTCAAAGGAACCATGGCCGATAACAAAAGGATAAAAGGTCTCAGTGAATCCCAAGGCAGTGAGGTGACCACTAATTGCGCCAATGTAAAGGCCGTTAAAAGCCAATACGAATAATGAGCCTAGTCCAGCAAAGATACCAGTAGCGAAACATTTGAAGGCTATCCCTATGTTGTTATAGATATAAAACCCAAACATAAATAGATCGGAGTCTGCCTGCCGTTCCCTACCCAGTTTATTGAGCGAGGGATCATACATGCTCTCCATACCTCTTACGTCCCCAGCAGCGATTAGCGAGTAGATTAACTGATCATTGATTATTACAGCGAGCATCATAAGCAACAGTGGCACTACAAAAACGAAAGTAGAGACCCAAAGAAAGCTCTTGTTAGCTCGCAGCGTTGCTGGAAATCCGTATGCCAGAAACTCAATAATACCCCGGTTTTTTAGCGAACTGGCTTTGTATAGCCTCTCATACCCTAGTTGCACTAGCCGATTTAAACGAATAATCAAATCTCGAGAATAGCGGCGACTCTTTGCGATCGCTAGTTGTTGACACAAACGCCGATAGTCCTTGGGGAAGAGTACAATCTGATTTTTCTTGTTATGATCGCTTTTTTCATTCTGGTTGGATAGAAAAGTTTCGATCTCGTCCCAGAAAGACGCGTAGAGGGACTCAAACTCAAGTTGTTTCAATGTTGTTACCCACCAAAGGTTACTTTAATTTACTCGCTGTACCCAGCAGCCATTTACCAACGCCTCGAACATAGTCATCAGGAGAGGATATTTTGTCTGGTAAAATAGGCCGCAAAATATCAGCAATTTCTTGCTGTCTAGCGTTAGATATTTGGCCTTTGTTTAGCGTGAAATTAATGAAAGCTTGTTGTTGTTCTTCATTCAGAGAGTGCATAGGGGGTACCGGGATCATATCCCCTAGTTCCGAACTCGTTTTTGAGTCCTCTCGACAATAAACCACTAAAGTTCCGGCAGCGATGTCTCCAAGTCTTTGAAAGCGTTGGGTTGAAGCAATTGCAATCCCGCCCACTAAGTACATGCTAGGAAAGATATCGGCTGTTCGTAGGAGATTCCGAGTGAGCGAGGCACCAAACCTTACTGGCGTTAAATCGTCGCTAATGACCTTGATATTAAATGCTTTTTTACCAGGAGTTTGTCCATCACGAAATACTTCATAGACTACAGGATACCACCACTCTAAAAGAAAGAACGCGATCAAAAAAACACCTGCTCCAGCCTCACCAGCGAAGGCCAAAAGGATTGCTAACACCAACATAATTGCGATTCTTATGATTAAATCGATTATGTAGGCCAAGGTTCTTGGTACGATCCCGACCAGTTCTGCCTGTAGGTCTATCCCCTCTGGCGTTTCCACCAGAGTTATCGTGTCTAATTTCATTTCGACGTTATTAACAATTAGTCTCGCAGAGTTTGTTCTTCCACGCCAAAAATGTCTCTATATAGAATACCGTAGGCGAGCGTAACCATCGGCAATGCCCATATTAGACCAATCAGAAGTGCCATTGCTGCAATAACAGTAATTATCATTGCCAAAAGTATGAACCCAGCCATATTGAACCATTTTTTATGAACAACTTTTTGAGATGTCTTGAGTGCTTCAATCGGCGTCATGTTTTTATCAACAATAAGAAAGTAGGAAAACGAGAAAGCCACTATCAAGTAAATACCAGGTATGATTAGCAAAACTAAACCTAGAGCGACTAAAACATAATAAAGAAAGCTTGTCAGAAATAGCGCTGGAGCTTTGTCGTAATAGTTAAAAACGTGACTCGCTTTAGAGCTTTTTCCGAGCGAGTGTCTAAGCGCGATCATATACAGGCCAATGCCTAGTGGCATTATCAAGAATGTCGAGAGAATTTGTTTGATTAGCTCTCGAAGACCAAACTCCTCTGATCCAAATTCAAGCCCCAAAATTAAATTAGCGATAAGTTCGAAAGCTATACTTATTACTATAACGATTAACGCTCCAAGCCAAAACGGAGTCTTTAGTCCCTCTAATGTTGCCCAAGACTGTTTAAAGATTTCAATGGGTTTTATCTCAAAGTTGCCGGCGAGCGCCCCCTCCAAGCTACCTTGATCTCCGGATTTGGGGGTAGATTGCAAATCAGCTTCTGGGGCTTTATAAATATCAGTCATATTAATGTCTCCTTGATAGGCCTTGAGTTGGTCTAGTTAATTGGCGTTGCCAATGGACGATGCTAAACTACCGGCCTGTTTTTTAAAAGTAATAAATCCGCAGGGAAGCATGGCAAATCCTCAAGCAAAGAATTGGCAACCAACACACTCCATAAAAAAATAATAACAACACCAAAAAATATGCAGAACCATTCAAGCTCGTCAAACCCTTATCAAGCACCGACTTCCAACGTTGTTGAGGATTCTATGCTGACATATCAACCTCAAATATTTACTGCCAGTGGCAGAATTGGTAGGTTGAGATATTTAGCCTACTCATTATTGTCGATGGTGATTTTGATGGGGCTGATGGGTATTGCTTCGTTGTTTGCTGATTCTGGCCTTATATTAATCACAGTGCCTTATATCGTATTTCTGGTCTTCACATTAGTCCTTGGCAAAAGAAGGCTTAATGACATGGACTACTCTGGTTGGTTTATTCTGCTAAATTTGATTCCCTTGGTGAATATATTAGTTGCGCTGTGGCTCGTTTTCGGTAAAGGAACATCGGGAAGTAATCGCTTTGGCTCTGCGCCCAATGCGAATCCGTTGTCAGTCAAGATATTCGGTTTGGTTGGCCCGTTTATTTTCGTAATCGGTATTTTGGCTGCAATAGCCTTGCCGGCCTATCAAGATTATGTTGAGAGGGCAAAGGCAGCGTCGATTAGATAAGATTTGTAACTACAGTAGGAGATGAGTGATTCTCCTCCATTGGTCATAAATTTTCTCTAGTCGGAGATGAATCCGCCAGATTGTCGTTCCCAAAATCTGGCGTAAACACCGTTCATTTCTAGCAGCTGCTGATGTGTACCGCTTTCGACAATCTTGCCTTTATTCAGCACTATTAGTTTGTCCATTTTTGCAATTGTGGAGAGTCTGTGTGCAATGGCTAGTACTGTTTTACCGTGCATCAAATCTTCGAGCTGTTCTTGGATGGCAGCTTCTACTTCAGAATCTAATGCGGATGTCGCCTCATCAAGGATAAGAATGGGAGCATTTTTTAGAATAACTCGGGCTATCGCTATACGCTGTCTTTGTCCGCCGCTGAGTTTTACGCCACGTTCTCCAACCTTGGCATCTAAACCAATATTTCCCTCATTGTCCTCAAGTTGATGGATAAAATCATCAGCCTTGGCAAGTTTGGCGGCGCTTAGTATTTCTTGCTCTGTTGCTTCGGGTTTTCCATAGGCGATATTTTCCCTTATGGTTCTGTGGAGTAGTGAAGTATCTTGAGTAACCATCGCAATATTTTGTCGTAAACTGTCCTGCGATACTTTAGAAATATTTTGATTATCAATAACTATCGAACCGTCCTCTAGGTCATAAAGCCTCAGCAACAGATTAACTAAGGTTGATTTTCCAGCCCCAGACGCACCAACCAAACCTACGCGTTCACCACTCTTTATAGAAAGATCGAAATTTTCTATGACTCCGCTGTTTTTACCATAATGAAAAGACACCTTATTAAAAGATATATCTCCACAAGTCACTTTCAGAGTTGTTGCACCTTTCTCATCTTTTACTGCAGTTTCTTGGGCGATGGTGTTGAGGCCATCTTGTGTGGTGCCAATCGCTTCAAAAAGCCGTGCTAGCTCCCATATAAACCATTGACTCATGGCCTGAAGTCGTAAGGTAAGAGCGCCTGAGACGGCGATAGCCCCTGCTGTCAGCGAAGAGCCTGACCAAAGCCAAATCCCCAGACCGAGTGTTGAGCAGATGAGAAGCGCGTTAATTGATACTAGAGTCACATTGAGCTTGGTCACTAAGCGCATTTGTATGTAAACGCTCTCCAACATCGTTTGCATACTTTCTTTTGCGTATAGCTCTTCTGCCTCATTGCTAGAGAACATCTTTACCGTTTGTATGTTGGTGTAGGCATCTACCACTCGCCCCGTCATCACAGATCTAGCGTCAGATTGCTGGGTTGAGACCTTCTTTAATTTTGGTAGGAAGAAGCGCATAACCAAGAGGTATGACGCCAGCCAGACTAATAATGGTACGGCTAGCCTCCAGTCATTGTTGAAGAAAATAATAATGGAGGATGAGAAGTAGACTGCAACGTAGACCACAAGCCCGTTAAGACTCACTATTGAATCTCTGATGCTCAATGCGGTTTGCATTACCTTTGTTGCTATTCTTCCTGAAAAGTCATTAGCGAAAAATACGCTTGATTGCCGCAATAGGTAACGATGACTTCGCCATCGAATTTGCATCGCAAAATTACCAAGTAATCCTTGGTGCTCTATACATGAATCAATAAAAGTAAGCGCTGGCCAGCATATAATAATCAGCAGTGAGATCTTAATCAGTGTTGCGCCATGCACGTCAAAAAACGTGCTTGGGTCGCTAGTTTGGGTCCAATCAATGATCTCGCCTATCGCGCTGAACATGTAGACCTCTATGGCTGCGATTGTCGCCGAAGTGAGCAGTAACGCTACCAGTAAAAAGCGAAATGGCTTAGTGTAGTGCCATACAAATTTGCTAAGAGCTTGTGGAGGTCGTTCGACCTGATCTTGTGAAAAGGGCGGTACGACTCTTTCGAAAAAATCAAACATTGCGTTAAAACGATTGGGCAATTACCAAGCGACTTACCTTGCCGCTGTTAAATTCTGCTATTGAAACAAAAGACCGCCGCGAACTAGAGCGCCGTTACTTGTTTTTTTATTGCCCCTTGAAAGGCAAAATGGGCATAGGTAGGCGAATCCGTCTTCCACAAAAGATAGAGGCAAAAATAGCTATGTGTTTGGAGATGTCAGCTTTTCTTATTTAAGAAAAGAATTAAAGCACAGCTAACCCAAACACCACAGGCCATATAAAACAGAACTCCGCCATCAGTGTTTCCTTGCGCATCTATCACGCGATCCACTCCCAGTGGGGTGAATAAATGAAAGAATATGGCCCCAGAGATCACAGCTAAACCGAGAAGAGCACCGATATTTCTGCTTTTGGGATTGATCATCAAGCCACTGGCTATCAGTTCTGTTCCTCCGATGACGTATCCACCGAAGGCAGCAAAGGCTGGCGCAATAAAGCCCAAGCCAATTGTTTTCATCCAATCAGCAATTGTATTAAAAATAATATCGGTCTCTTCAGACCCAGTGAACTTGAAAAACAGTGACTGAACAAAGACGAAACAAACGTAAGCGATGAGTGCGTAGGTGAATCCTTTTTTGGCGGTCATGGTGAGCTACCCTAAAAAATTATTATTATTTTTTAAGAGTAACACAAATCGTCAAGCCGTCTTAGCCATTGGCGTCCCTCTCGTCGAATGCACTCTCTATCGCCACAAAGTAATTTGGATCTTCAACTACATTTACCTCGACCATATCACCGGCTTTTGTAAGCAGTTTTTTACATTCAGCACTCAGATGAATGAGATGTAGCGTTCGATTGTTTCTGCGATACCTCATTGCCAAAGCGTCAATAGCCTCGATACCAGAGTGATCCACAACTCGCGAATCTGCGAAATCGATTATCACGTCGGCATTATCGTCTCGCGGTGTAAATTGTTCGCTGAAAGAGGCAGTCGAACCGAAAAATAAAGGTCCATGTACCGTGTAGTAATGCGAGCCGTATCGATTCTCGCGCTTTTCTACACGCACTTCTTTAGCGTGGTTCCATGCAAATACCAGAGCCGAAATTATTACGCCAACAACAACAGCCACAGCTAAATCTGTGAAAACAGTGACGGCTGAGACGGTGACCAGAACGAACGCGTCTTGTTTGGGTACACGACGTATAATTCTGAAGCTGGACCACTCAAAAGTACCAATCACAACAATAAACATAACGCCAACGAGAGCAGCAATCGGGATTTGCTCAATCAAGCTAGACGCCAGCAAGATAAAAATGCCTAAGAAAACCGCTGCACTGATACCGGATGTTCGACCTCTGCCACCAGAGTTAACATTGATCATGCTTTGACCTATCATGGCACAGCCACCCATACCGCCGAAGAAGCCAGTGACTGTATTGGCCAAGCCTTGGCCAAAACATTCTTTATTGCCATTACCGCGAGATTCAGTAATCTCGTCGATAAGTCTCAATGTGAGTAATGATTCGATGAGGCCGATGGCGGCTAAGATGATGGCGTAAGGAAGGATGATGCTGAGTGTTGTAAAATTCATGGGCACACTTGGAATATTAAAGTCCGGCAGCCCACCACCAATGGAAGCCACATCGCCAACTACCTTGGTGTCAATATTAAAACCGATGACAGCTAACGACACTGCGACGATGGCGGCCAAAGAAGAGGGGACAGCCTTAGTGAGTAAAGGTAGGAAGCGGATGATAACCATGGTTATAGCCACAAGACCAAGCATGATGGTGAGGTCTTTGGATGGCATCCAAGCAACGTCGATGATACTGCCTTCCAAAAAAGTACCTTGTGCCCAACCTACGCCACCCTGGACGCCAAATTGTCCCAATTGTGCGAGGAAAATAACAATAGCAAGGCCATTTACAAACCCCAGCATCACAGGGTGTGGAACCAAACGTATGAATCGTGCGATTCTAAGAGCTCCAGCCAGGATTTGAAGAATTCCCATCAGAACTACAGTAGCAAAAAGATACTGTACACCATGCTGTGCTACTAGGGATACCATAACCACGGCGAGTGCTCCCGTGGCGCCCGATATCATACCTGGTCTACCACCAGCTACAGCGGTTATAAAACCAACTATGGCTGCGGCATAAAGCCCTACAAGCGGTTCGACGCCAGCTATCAGAGCGAAAGCTACCGCTTCTGGAACTAGGGCTAGAGCTACCGTAAGGCCTGAAAGAATGTCATTTTTAAGGTTGGCGCGACGCGCGGCGGTGATTTCAAACATAATCTTATGGATGTCTTTGCAAATTGTGGCGATTTGATCGCGTAGACGGCGCGCGAATTCTAGAGCTACGAGCGTCTGATTACAATCTGAGTAGACGCAATTACGAAGGTTTTTGTAATTAAATTTAATTTGGTGGGGTGTTTCGCAAGTATCTATTCATAAACAGCGAATTCTCAGTGTTTTTAGCTGATTTTGATTGAAAGACCTTTTCTTTGCGCCAAGTTAGGGATAAAATCGCGCGCCTTTAGAGGATTCGTGTCTACATAATAAATACATTGGCTCCCCTAAGTAATCCGAGACACTCTTTTTACTATTGTGTGTCTCGTTGGTTTTAAGCCACAGATATGACGAAGACCGTTCGGTCATCTCGAGGGCGAAGAAAGAGAAAACCAAAATTAAAGAAAGACTTATTACATTTGCTTGCTTATTAGCACCCGAAACTCGATGTGCTTGTTATGTAGGCAAGCATTTATCAAAGATTAATTTAGAGTACTAAAGTTATGGTAACAATTCGTTTGGCTCGCGGTGGCGCGAAGAAGCGTCCTTTTTACGGCATCATGGTAGCGGATTCTCGTCGTTCACCTCGTGGCCGTTTTATCGAGCGTGTTGGTTTTTTCAACCCCCGCGCTGTCGGTGGTGAAGAGCGTTTGCGTTTGGATATGGAGCGCGTCGAGTACTGGGTGAGCAAAGGTGCACAACCTTCTGACCGTGTAGCGTCTTTGCTTAAGCAACATGCCAAAGGCCCGGAAGCTCTCGAGGCGGAAAAGGCTAAGTTGGAAGCCGCGGCTCAAGCTAAGGTAGAAGCTGCCGCGAAAGCAGAAGCCGAAGCAGTTAAAGCTCAAGAAAAAGCTGAAGCAGAAGCTAAAGCAGCTGCAGAAGCTGCAGAAGCTGCAGAAGCTGAGCCTGCCGCAGAAGGCAGCGAAGAAGCGTAATAGTAATCTTATTGCTGCGGCTTCAGTTTACTTACAAAGCCGTTGAATAAGATTAATCAAGACTTTCACCAAACTTCCCTACCCAAGGATTGCAACATGCTATGTATGTGGAACTTGGAAAAATCGTAGGAGTCTGGGGTGTTAAAGGGTGGATTAAGCTCCACTCTTACACTCGCAATCGAGTCGATATTGCGCAGTATAAGACTTGGTATCTCACTCGGCACAAGAGAGGGCCAATAAGAGATAGTCAAGCCACTGTCGTAAACGTAATACAGTGTCGTGAGCAAGCCAAGGGTATTGTCGCTCAACTGGAGAGTCTTGATGATAGAGACCAAGCAGCTTTATTGAGCGGCTTTGGTATCTGGGTAAGGGAAACTGACTTACCCGAATTACCTGATGGAGAATATTACTGGCAACAGTTAATAGGCTTATGGGTATCTAATAAGTCGCAAAAGATAGGTCAGATTAAATCTATTTTAGAGACAGGTGCCAACGATGTGTTGGTATGTAAGGCCGTCGAAAATGGGCGGCCAGATATTTTAATTCCCTACACCGATGAGGTTGTTCAAGAAATTGATCTCATCGAGGGGAGCATGATGGTTGATTGGGATCCTGAATATCTAACTGATTAAAGATCTCCAGAACCGCAACTAACATAAGAAAGGTTATTGCCCGGAAGATGGACATACACATTATCTCCATATTTCCTGAAATGTTTGATGCGATTACCAAGCACGGCGTCATAGCTCGGGCAGTAAAGCAAGGTGTGGTGAGCTTAAGGCTATACAATCCGCGAGATTTTGCTTCTGACCGTCATAGTACCGTTGACGATCGACCATATGGCGGTGGCCCCGGTATGGTGATGATGCCTGACGTGATGGCTGCTGTTTTAAAGTCAGCTTTAGGCAATGCTAAAAATGATCCTCATGTGGTTTATTTAACCCCTCAGGGGCGCAGATTTGATTATGACAGTGCCATCAAATTTGCGGAGTCGAGCAGTTCGCAATCATTGGTGATGATTGCGGGTAGATACGAGGGTATCGATGAGCGATTTATCGAACATTACGTCGATTCGGAGTGGTCGGTTGGTGACTTTGTGCTGTCAGGCGGAGAATTGCCAGCGATGATCATGGTAGATGCCATAACGCGTCTGCTACCTGATAGTTTGGGCAATTCACAGTCGGCAGAACAGGATTCGTTTGTGGATGGTATATTGGATTGTCCACACTACACGAGACCAGAACAATTTGAGGGTGAATCGGTGCCAGCTGTTTTGTTGAGTGGCGATCATCGAGCCATCGAAAGATGGCGAGTAAAACAGGCTCTAGGCAGAACTTGGCAACGTCGCCCAGATTTGCTGAACGCTAAGCAGCTTAACGCTGAGCAGTTGCAGTTGCTTGAAGAGTTTAAGTCTGAAACTGGCGAGCAGTGAATGACGTACAAATGTGGTTTTGAATTTGGTTTTATAGCCAATTTCGAGACTTTTAATTAACCGTTTTAGGTTTAACAATGCCATCGGTACTTCCTGCGGCGACCAGATCAGTGATTTTGCACTGAAACGGAGTGCGACCGTACAGTACCGCCGGAGAGTAAAATGACTAATATTATTGACGAAATCAACAATGAACAGTTGAACAAAGATATCCCTGAGTTTGGCCCTGGCGATACCGTAGTTGTTCAAGTGAAAATCAAAGAAGGCAATCGTGAGCGTTTACAAGCTTATGAAGGTGTAGTGATTGCAAAACGTAACCGAGGCTTACACTCTGCTTTCACAGTACGTAAAATTTCTTATGGTGAGGGAGTTGAGCGAGTTTTCCAAACTCACAGTCCACTAATTGATTCGGTTACAGTAAAGCGTCGCGGTGCAGTTCGACGCGCTAAATTATATTACTTACGTGAGCGTACTGGCCGAGCAGCACGTATTAAAGAAAAGCTTAGCTAATACGTTTTATATCGCTGTTTATAAAGCCGCGCCGATGCGCGGCTTTTTTATGTCTTCTCTGTTTTGAAATTTTGTTGAGCTCTGGTTTTAATCGCGTATTTCCAACAAAATTAACAAAGGCCAGATATGATAGAACCTGTAATATTCTCTTTTGGTCGATAACAGGCGGTGAACTTTCAATGGTAGCAAATCAAGAAAACTTAGATCTGATCGATTTGTTCATTGATGCCGTCTGGCTTGAAGCAGGATTAGCAAAGAACACGCTTAGTGCATATAGGTCAGACCTACAGCGTTTCGATGTGTTTTTGCAAAACAAACCATTTTTGCACGCGACACCAGCAGATATTCACCGTTTTTTGGCCACTTTGATGGCGGCAGGAAACAAAGCCAGCAGTAGTGCAAGAGTCTTATCTACTTTAAGACGTTTTTTTAGGTATCAGGTCAGGCAAAATACAATGGTTGAAGATCCTTGCCGTGATATTTCAGCGCCAAAGCTAGGTAGAAATTTGCCCAAAACACTTAGTGAAGAGCAAGTTGAATCTTTGTTAGATGCGCCGGATACCGAGTCGTCACTCGGTATTAGAGATCGAGCGATGCTGGAAACACTCTATGCCACCGGCTTGAGAGTGAGTGAATTGGTGCAGTTGACTTTAATGGAACTAAATTTGGATATGGGCCTGGTCCGAATCGTTGGTAAAGGTAATAAAGAGCGATTAGTTCCTCTGGGCGATGAGGCTGTCTCAACGCTGAAGTCGTATCTTGATTCTTCTCGTTCTGATTTGTTGAAGGATAAAGTGAGTGACGCTTTGTTTGTAACGTCTCGAGGCAATGGTATGACTCGTCAAGCATTTTGGTATCTCATCAAAAAATACGCATTAATAGCGGGTATTGGGAGTGCGCTATCGCCCCACACACTGCGTCATGCATTTGCGACCCACCTTCTCAATCATGGGGCAGACCTTAGATCGGTACAAATGTTATTAGGACATTCTGATTTGTCGACAACGCAAATATATACTCATGTGGCGAAAGAAAGATTGCAGAGTATTCATCAAATACATCATCCTCGAGGTTGATGGTCTGCAGTCATAATTTGCGTAAGTAAGTCAGATGATTTACGCAAACTACTGGCATCTTTTTTATATTTTAGGCAAAATACAGGCATTAGGGTAATACCTAAGCCGATAAAACGATTTTGTCGGCTACGCTCTCACCACTCGCATCGTTTTTAAACTAGTGTTTTATTTCGTTGACCACGACGGGTGCTGCAGTCTCATTGGTTGCTGAGTTGCATCTTTGGGGCGCGAAGATGGGCAACAGAAAGATGATTGAAGCATCTTTAATTCTGTAAGATCATCGTAAAATTGTACGGACGCGAAATAGTATTTTGACCATCGAAAATCGGTGGACATTTAATAAAGTAAGACAGGATAAAGAGTTAAACTCTCTGAAATAGAACCTTAAAAGTAACAAACGCAAGAAAGCGAATTGTCGCCAAAGCTTACGTCTGAGCCTCTCAGAAGACTATTGGTATGCCTGATCGGCTTAGCAATTTTCAATCAAAGCTAGTACGGAAAAGAAGTGTGTGATCAATGCTCTTATCGAATATAGCAACGCCTGTATATCGAGAGTTTATCAAAATCACTAGTTTAAGTTATTCGTAGATCTTGCATAACAATCCGAAGAAAATCGTGTTAACCGCAAACATACTTGCCGCAAAAGACGCCGGCATCAATAACGACGACATTAGTTCCAAGGCATTGGAAGTTGTAAAGACGCTCCAGGAAGAGGGCTTTCAAGCTTATCTCGTGGGGGGGTGTGTTCGAGATCTTTTGTTAAACAACAAACCTAAAGATTTCGATGTTTCTACGAATGCCAAACCCGAAGAGATCAAACAGGCATTTGGGCGAAACGCAAGAATCATAGGGCGTCGCTTTAAATTGGTACATATTCGTTTCGGCTATGAGGTGATCGAGGTGGCTACCTTTAGAGCCGATGCTAGTGACCGCGATCAAGTCGGTAGAAACGAGATGAGTGAAGGCGACCAGGGCCAGCTTCTACGCGATAATGTGTTTGGAACCATCGAAGAAGATGTGGTGCGACGTGATTTTAGAGTGAATGCGATGTACTACGATCCGATCAGTGAACAGATCTTGGATTTTATGGATGGTCTCGATGATTTAAAGAATAAAAAGTTAGTTAGTATCGGAGACCCTCAGCAACGCTTTACTGAAGACCCGGTGAGAATGCTTCGAGTGATTCGATTTGCCGCTAAGCTCGGTTTTGAAATGGAGCCAGAGGCTCTTGAGATGATCGAAGAGCAAGGAAGTCTTTTATCGCATGTCTCGTCGGCGAGACTATTCGAGGAGGTTTTGAAGCTTTTCCATGGTGGGGCAGCCTATGAAACGTATTTGTTGCTGAGAAAGTACGGTCTTTTTCGTTATCTGTTTCCATTTACTGATCAAGTGGCAATAGACGGTGAAGAGGGTATGCCCGAGCGAGCGCTTAAAAACACCGACAAGAGGGTTCATGCTGGCAAGCCTGTTATTCCAGCATTTTTATTTGCTTGTATGATGTGGGATCCGGTAAAGGCAGATGCCCAAGTCTTGATGGAAGATGGTACTCCTGAAGTACAAGCTTGGCGCATTGCGATGAATGATGGGCTGCGAGATCAGAATCAATATGTTGCCGTGCCGCGTCGCTTGGCCGATATCATCTTAGATATCTGGAATATACATTTTCGTTTGATTAAACGAAATCCCCGAATGGTTAAGACCAGTTTGAACAATCGACGTTTTCGAGCCGCTTACGATTTTCTTTTGCTACGAACTCAAGTACATGAAGTAGATGAGGAAATTGGCGAATGGTGGACCAAGATTCAAGAGGTCGAGGCTGCGGATCGAGAAGCAATGATTGTGGAACTAGGTGAGGAGTACAAAGCAAGGCGCCAACCTAAAAAACAGGCGAACGGAGAGCCCGACGGTAACAGCCTAGATTATAACTCTGTTCACTACAACGGCAATCAAGCTGGTGTTTACGATGATGGATTTGGTACTGGCTATGGCCATTCTGGCAATAGTAACGAAGCCAATAATCGTGGCGGTCGCGCACCAACAAAAAATGCAAGAGGGGGGCGAAAGAAAATCACAAAACGTGGTGGCAAACGTGGAGCAAACGCCTCTAACCAGCGTGGACGCAATCAAAAAGGTAATAACCACCCAGGCTCACCAAAATCAGAGGGTGGACAAAAACAAAGTCGAGGAGCTCAGCAAGCAAGACGCACCAAAGCACCAAACAATAGAAATCGCCGCAGAGGTCCAGCGAAGTCGCAAGATGCTCGCTACGTAGAG
>JAKVBA010000169.1 GCA_022447525.1 Gammaproteobacteria bacterium | reverse complement strand
ATGGCGCCGTTAACCTAAGCAAGCGCAAGAGCAAGAGTCCGTTACCGGCAGACATACCGGCCATTCATTTAGACGACCTTCCGTCGAAAGCGTTTTTCAGCCCTAGAGAAGCCATTCCATGGCAAAGCAGCGTTGGTCGCACTGCAGCAGGTTTAATTACACCGTATCCGCCAGGTATTCCGCTTATTGTTCCGGGGCAAAAAGTGGAGCAAGCGCATATTGATTACCTTCAGGCACTGGCAAGCCAAAAGCTAACCGTCCAAGGTATTTACGACGGTGACATTTATGTGGTTGCTGAAGGTTGAGACGCGTTTTTAGACAAAACGAGTAGTCAAAATATACTAATAAAAAAGGATTGAAAAATGATGAAACGAACCTCTGTGGCCTGTTTGCTAACAGCGCTATTATCAACAGCACCTGCGACTGCTAAAGATTATATAACCAGCGAACAGTTGCCTGATTGGTTCAGTAAGTCATTAGTAAAAGAAGCAAAGGATCTGCCTCGAACTCGCTTATCTCTTCCTGCGTTCCCCATCAATGCAACTGGCCTTGGTACATGGTCTGAGGCACAGTCTGAAGATAATTACTGGTACTTTACGGTAGATATCGGCTCTGAATCTCCTGTTGAGTGTTGGGCTTTTCAAGAGTATGACGGCTTAGCCAATTCACTAGTCAACATGATGAAATACGCGGTAAACAACGTATCAGCAAACTTAAACAAAACGTTGGAGAGTCAATATAACTTCAGCCTTGATGTTTCAAACTTAGGTAATGTTCCCGTTTTCAGTTACGACATTCTCTACAATTTAGGTGAGACAGACGAACGGGTTTCTGGTTTGATGAAAGGCATGTCTGCGGAGTCTGCGAATGGTTTGCAGGTTTGCTTGCACAATGAGATTGGCTATAGAGAAACCTTTAAAGACGTATTCACCTCATTTGTTAATGCAGTAGATAGAACTGCAAATGTAAAGCCCTTCTTTTTTGCCATTAATGGAATGAAGATGCAGGGTGAACTAGTAGGTATAGTGTCTGAAAAATTCTCTATTGATGCTGATGGCGATGTGGAAATTGTAGAAGCAACTTCACTTATTCTCCCTGTTGATGCTAATACTGTCTCATCTACCGATTCTTTGGCACGTTCATGGAGCCGAATTGACGGTACCTTGATCAATACTTACGAATACACCGTGGAAAACGGCGAGGTAATGTCATCAATGGGGCTGTCTAGAACAGAAGGAACATGGGTTATCGAGGGTGAAATACAAGGAAAGAAGGTAAACTCTGAACTTTCTTATGATGATGTGTTTACTTCAAACTTTGGCGCTTATCTCGAGACACAGAAGTTAACCAATTCAGACCAAGACTCTTTGAGCTATAACACGTGGAGTCTAGAAGGAGACCCAACTCAGCCGACACCAACCGTCATGTATAAAAAGAGTCAAAAAAATGGGTTATTGGAGCTAGTGGCTGAAATTGAAAGTTTTAAGATTGAATATACAGTCGATGAAGATTTCATTATGCAAAGGGCTAAAGTGGAAATGGGGCCTATAGATTACAGTGTTATGCCGATGTACGTATCTGGCAAGCCGATAAAGCTGTGACGGTGAAATTGTTCATAATGAAATATAAAGTTTTGAAAGCAAGTAAGACGTTATGGGCTTTCTTCACAATACTTAGCGGACTCCTTTTAAGTCATTTTAGCTACGCGCAAAGCTCCCCTACTTTTGCGCTAATTCCTTTGACTATTGATGAAGATGTGTCGCTGCCACTTGATGAAAAGATATGGGTTGATGTGAAGGTGTATGCCCCCAACGCTGCTGGCGCTGTTTTATCGCACTGGCGTGGCGTAGCACTCTCTCAACACCAACAGTTGCAAAATAGTGTGCTGTCGATAATGCTTAGCGATACGTTAGAAGGTGCATTAGAACCCACTGCAGACGTGCTGGCGAACTATAAAGCGAACACATTTGTTATCGATTTTGAAGAAAAGGCGGTACAAACGGTTGTGGAAGCGTTTTTAAACGAATATCGCAACGAACAAGGTAATGAGAATGGAAATACCAGGGTAGGGGACAATATTGAAACGTTCATTGCCAGCTATATTTCAGAGCCTTCGTATATTCATAATTTCTCTTTCGCTTCTACTGTCGCGAAATCTAGAAGCGGCGACTGTACCGAGTACTCGGTACTTGCGGCTGCACTTGCGCGGGCACTGGCGATACCTGCGAGAGTGATCGTGGGTACTGTGATTGTAGAGTACGAAAGCGGCGTTGAAGCATATGGACATGCTTGGAATGAAATGTGGCTTGATGGAAGGTGGTATCGAGTTGATGCGGCAATGCATGAAGCAAAAGCGCTTAAGAAGTTTTATCTCCCTGCTCACATAATGGATAACGAAGGAATAGGCTATTCCGTTGATTTGACCAAAGCTATTCTCAATATGCCTGAGCAGATCACCGTTCGTTCTGGGCGTGTACTATTAGACGCCGACACCTAAATTTAGCTTCTCCTATAACCGCCCACACATAGATGTCGCTTTGCGTTTTGTGCTGGATACCTTACACTTGCGCCGCAAGTAACAAAAAGGGCAGTGCAAATGAAACTAAGTGACGTGAAAAAGCTTCATCAAAAGAAA
>JAKVBA010000168.1 GCA_022447525.1 Gammaproteobacteria bacterium | reverse complement strand
TGAATGAGAATGCCTGTAAGGTATCGCTAGAGATGGACTTTACCTTTGATAATCCTATTACGCATAAACTATTCGCAAGAGTTTTTCAAAAAGTGGTTACAGCACAGATAGACGCGTTTAAAGAGCGAGCTGACGAAATTTATTCATAATGATGCATACAATCTCTGTTTCAATAGTTTACGCAAAAGCTGACAGTCAATGGCTAAAAGAATTAGTGGTGCCCAGGGGTACGCTCGCAAAAGATTTGATAGTGATTTCAGGCATCTTAGAAGAGATCGAAGAATTAAGCGAGAAGGGCATAGATGATCTAAAACTCGGGGTCTATTCACATAAAATTTCCCATGACTACTTATTGTTGGAGGGTGATCGAGTTGAGATCTACAGAGCGCTTAAAGCGGACCCAAAGCAGGTGAGACGACAATTAGCAGCGCTCGGTAAAACAATGGGAAAACGCCAGGCGCTGGACGACTCAGAGGGTGCTGCGGTAAAGCTTCTGAAATTGGTTGACTGAATCCAATTCATTGTATTACTGTCACCTGAACGACACATTTTATCAAGGTGTGTAAGTTGTCGAGAGATAGGCACGTTTATTGGAGTCATTAATACGTGATCGCAGTGAGATTTACATTAGCTTGGTGTTAGCAAATAAAAGATCTGATTGGGGGAAAAGTGGAGCATTTCGAAGTAATTAAAATTGTTAGCGATGGCGCATGGTTTTCGCAACTCAGTATTGACGAGATAGAGCGAGTTGCAGACAGAGCGTCTCTGGTTTTGTTTGATAAAAAGGAATTTCTTTATCATTCTGGAGAAACTAGGCGAAACTTATACTGTGTTATTAGAGGCACAGTTCAGCTTTCTTTGGTTGACGGCGAAGGTAGTCAATTTATCCTCGGGTCGATGAAAGAGGGGCATTGGTTTGGCGAGGGTTCAGTAGTTGGTGCTATGCCACTACTGGAAATACAGGCGGTCACTCCATGTGAAATTCTATCGATACCGTTTGATGAAGTAGAAGCGGTTGTTAATTGCCATACCTTTTACAAAAACATGCTTGCTGATCATTTGCACAAGGTACAGTTGATTTATAAGCTTCTTGCGGGCATGTTATTTCTGCCTTTGAGAGCCAGATTGGCCGCGCGCTTTTTGTTTTTAGTTGATAGCTTCGGATACGCAACCCCAGAAGGCGTAGAATTGAACATGAAGCTCAGTCAACAAGACTTCGCCAAAATGAGTATGGGGTCTAGGCAACGGGTAAATAAGATCTTTAGGGAATGGCAAGCTAGCAATATATACGAGAAAAGACGAGGCAAGTATTTGGTAAAAGATCTCGAAGCATTGAGAGCCCAAATCTCATCAAAGGAAGAATCATGAACAAGATTAATTCAACAAAAAAATCAAAGTGTTGAACTAGACATTTGTTATATAACTACATTTTTTTAACCCGATTTGTGAAAAGATCGCTTATTCATCAAATAAATGAGTAATATCTTTTACATAATTTGTGTAAAAGTGGTAAAAAGAGGGTTAGGTATTTTGGGTTCCACGATCCCACGATCCGATAGCCATAATAATAACTTAAACGAATCCTTTGAGGAGGAGTAGTAAATGAAAATCTCATTCCGTAAATTGGCGGTTGCTGCGGCTGTTTCAGCTGTAATTGCACCCGTAAGTAGTTTCGCCCAAGACGGAGAAACTGTATTCGAAGAGATCGTTGTAACCGCGACCAAGCGGGCGGCGACACTACAGGACATTCCTATAGCTGTCTCAGTAACAACGGCAGAAGAAATCGACAAAGCACAGATTTTAGATATCAACGACTTACAAAGCGTTGTCCCAACCCTAAGAGTGAGTCAACTACAGAGCTCGACTAACACAAACTTTACTATCCGTGGGTTTGGTAATGGCGCCAATAATGCGGGTATCGAGCCTTCAGTCGGCGTATTTATCGATGGCGTTTACCGCTCTCGCTCTGCTGGCGCAATCACTGACTTACCAAACTTAGAGCGTGTGGAAGTACTAAGCGGTCCTCAAAGTACACTGTTCGGTAAAAACGCATCTGCAGGGGTCATCAACATTGTTACCAAGAAACCGACCGGTGAACAGTTTGGTAATGTCTCTGCAACGCTAGGCAACTACAACCAGGTGATCCTGAAGGGGTATTACGAAAACGCAATCTCTGACAACGCTGCTTTCAGTATTTCAGCGAGTAATAATGAAAGAGACGGATATGCAACTAATTTGACCACTGGTCAAGACATGAATAACCGTGATCGCCAATCGGTACGCGGTCAGTTATTGTTGAATCCAAACGACACTACCGAAATTCGTTTTATTGCTGATTACGACACAATTGACGAGCGTTGCTGTTTTGCTGGCAACCTAGTTTCTGGGCCCGCCTCCATTGCTGTTAGAGTCGCCGGTGGTAATCTGGTAGATAATGATCCTGAATCTGAGGATTTTTTCGGGAATACTGACTCAACCAACGAGCAGGATAACGCCGGTATTTCAATGCAGATCGATAAGGAATTCGAGAACTTTCAATTGACCTCAATCACTTCATATCGTGATCTGGATACTTTCTTTATCATCGATACAGATTTCACTAGTGCAGACCTCGCGTCTAACTCGACAGACACACAGATTGAAACGTTTAGCCAAGAATTCCGTTTGACTTCGACTAATGGCGATCGAT
>JAKVBA010000167.1 GCA_022447525.1 Gammaproteobacteria bacterium | reverse complement strand
TATCGCCACAACTATTAAATGGGCAAGCTGGTACTGTTGCCACAATTCTGGGTTTCTTGAGTTTTATTACGTGGTATTCGCACAGGCAAACAAACGTATTTAACGTTAGCCTGAATAAACAGGAGAGTTATTTACAGGAAACGTCTGAGCAGCTCAACGAAACACATACTCAAGTCAGTGAATACGTAGCCATCCTCAAAGGGCAAATGGACGGCATAAGCGCTATTACCGAAGACGCTTCAATGGAGCTTATGAAAGCGCTGTATGAAATTGAAAGCAGCATTCAAGACAGTATAGATAATGTTGAATTAGGTCAGAAAAACGCCATAAGCTGCAAAGAAAAAAGTGCTGATGAATTTGAAATTGCAGCTCAACGCCTCTCCAATATAAAAGAAATGATCAGCACGCAGCGAGCGCAACAAATTTCAGATACTGAAGCCATTCAAGGGGTAATGCGTGAGGTTGAGAATCTTAAAGAGCTTACCGAACTGGTGAAAAATATTGCGTCCCAAACTAACTTGTTAGCGCTCAATGCGGCAATTGAAGCAGCGCGTGCTGGCGAATACGGTCGTGGGTTTGCTGTAGTAGCTGAACAGGTACGTATTTTATCGTCACAGTCTTCAGAAGCGGCTGAAAAAATAGAGTCGGGCATTAAATCAGCGCTGGACGCTGCGCATGTTCAAGGTGAAAAAATGCTGAATTCAACACGTGCGAACGACACGTGTGAATTGTTAACTGGGTTTTCTGAGTCGTTAGAAAACATAACGAAACACTATCGTGTACTAGAAGAACTTAACCCCGAGATGCTGGCATGCTTCTCGCAAAGTGCAACAGAGGTCGCATTTAAAGTAAGCGGAGCTATCGCGAAAATTCAGTTCCAAGATATTATTCGCCAGCGCACCGAACATGTGAAATTAGAGCAAGACGCTATTGTAAGTTTATTTGGGCAGTTTTCGTCATACATTAATAACAGAGAGCATTTTGATGAGTCGTTTAACTTGAGCACCAAAGAAATGTTTGAAAAGTATGTAATGGAAGACCAGCGTAAAATTCATTTCGATATTAATGAATCATCGCCGGAAGAAAGAAATGAGTTTGAAGAGGCGCGAGAGCCTAAGATAGAGCTTTTTTAACATACTCTGACTCAGGCGCTGCCTATGTTCATTACTTTAAGTGAGCGGGCCGTGAAACTCAGGCAGGCCTGCGAGAGAGCCTACCTGCAACAAAAATGCCGCTCGGTTTCTGACCGGCATTTACTATTAAACGCTTTAAGCGGTTGAGCGTTTTTGTGTTATCGTCAGTTGGTTTCGGCATTAACGTTTGAAAGTTGCAGGAAACCAACTTGTATTGCCTAAAGGGTAATACGCTCAGACGTAGCAAACGCAACGTCCAGCTTAAAGTACGCCGCTTCATTTATAAAATGCGGGTAGGTTTCCTTTTCCCCATCCCACGGGATATCTTTTCCATCAAAGGTTCTAAACATGGGAGAACCTGGTAGCAACGGCTTAAAATCATTGTCTTGCAATGAGTGGTGAATCATTGCGGTACGTGCGCCATCTCTATTTAAAGGAAAGCCGACGTTTTCACCCAAGCGAAACGCTTCACACGCTGGCAATGCGCCTGTTTTTATCTCTTGATTATTATAAGCAACACAAAAATCTAAAATGGCCTCGGCCATGGTTTGCGTTAAAAGGTAAACATCTTCTCTTAACACTCCCTGTGGCTGACCACCCACTTCAATCATTACGCCTCTCTTACCTGTGGTACACAAATAACCATGCTCAAGATAAGGCTTTTCATCTTCCACCAAAATATTTGCCTCAGGCATTTGTTGCTTAACGAACCGTGCTAGCTGAATGTGAAACTCATCCGCTTCTAAAATAATTAGCGTAGCGCCCATTTCGCTGGTGGTATTGTGAATATCAATAACAAAATCGGTATTTGAGTTGCCCTTTGGGCCAAATTTTTCATTCAACGTTTTGGCAAGTACTGCCTCTTTGGCCAGGTTATTACTGGCTAAACGATCAAAAGTAAACTGCCTGTTCAAGTCTTCTTCTACAAAGCGCACGTTCGCATTAAGGGCCGCTTCATTGGCAATGTTCAACGAAATATTTAGCTCATTAAATCGCGAAGGTAGCCCAAATTGCTGCCAGTTTCGAATAAGCTGAATACCACTAGTTTCATTGCCATGAGTGCCACCAACAAGCGCGATAGAGTTAAACATTACTATTCCTTTTTACTATTATGAAAATGCGACTACAAATTTAGTGTTTAAAAAAGTCATCAGACTGCTGTGCCAACATAGCCTCGATTTCTTCTACATCTATATGTTTTGGCGTGGCGTCCTCTGCAGGCTTGCCGGCAATTTTTCTGTCTTCTGCAGCCCATTCACCTAAATCGATAAGCTGACATTTCTTGCTGCAAAAAGGGCGATACTCGCTAGTAGGTGCCCAAACAACCTGTTTGGCACAAATCGGGCATTTCACTTCCATAATAGACTCCAGTGAAATACGTCTTAACGGCACAGGTTGAAAAGTTAACCGAGCCTAAGACGGTAAGTAATAAAGAGAACTAAAGTTTAGCAGGCTGCTAAACGAAACTGAATATCGTTTTCTACTGCGCCATTTTGGCCTTCTTGCGGGGAAAACAACATAAAGCGCAGTGCGTAACGATATTTGTTGCCACTTAAGGTTGGGTAGTAGCCATCATCTACACTGCACTTTACGCGTATCAGTTCGTTTTTATCTTCCGCTGCGCCTTGGTAAAAGCCGTTCTCGGCCACCACATTTACAAACTGACCTCGCTCGCGGATAAACGACAGGCTAACCGCAATTGCATCGTCAAGAAG
>JAKVBA010000166.1 GCA_022447525.1 Gammaproteobacteria bacterium | reverse complement strand
AATCTTGTTGCTCTAACCTATTAATATGTCTTTGAACACAAATAATATGTCTTTGGACACAAAAAAAGGCGAGCCGCGCTCACCTACCTCTTAAACGCACGAAAATGCGTTTACCCGAAATAAGAAACGATCAACCACTGCACACACATCACAAATGCAGCAGGCTGATAAAGCAATTAAACTTTCATAGTCATTTCAAAATTAGGCTGAAGTAAAAACACGAAACCCCGCTAACAGCGGGGCCTCTCGTGAGCTTAAAGTTCTTTGAGTATACCCTCGAAAACTTTAATCAAGTCTGGTCACAGCGTGCCGACGTGCACGTATGCACAGCCAACTTAACACCGCTAAATCAGCAAACAACAACCGGAGCAGCTTGATCATCGTTTTTTAGCTAATTCACTTGGTAGCGGGGGCAGGATTTGAACCTACGACCTTCGGGTTATGAGCCCGACGAGCTGCCAGACTGCTCCACCCCGCAACATCAAGTGGAGCCGTAATATAGTAAAACAACTCAACTTTTGCAACACTTTATTTCATTAGAATTACAAATTTATTTGCTTTGTATTTCAGGATTAAATTCTCAGGAAACACACAAAATATTTTCACAAAAATCATTGTCATCAGAAAACCCATCGGTTAATATTCGCGTCCTGTTCAGTACAGCTGATCACGACAAGTTTTAGGAGAGGTGGCAGAGCGGCTGAATGCACCGGTCTTGAAAACCGGCAAGGGTTAATAGCCCTTCGTGGGTTCAAATCCCACCCTCTCCGCCATTAAGCAAACAACCCCAGAGACGACCGTCGATGGGGTTGTTTACCTTTAAGTCGATTAAAACTGGGGGATTAGTTGAGCAGAATTGCGGAATCAATACATCGGTTCAGAAATTTGTACAGAGAGTATATCCGAGCTGAACAACCTCATACCCAGCCTTTTTCATCCAGCATTTTAGCCACATTACTGCTCAATGCATGAGACTCGCCGATCATTTGATAAGCCACGCTTTCCTATTTGGATTTTTCACAGTCCGATGTGGGAAACACGGGGCATAAAACTACTGAATCTTTATTAAAGAAAGAGCATAAATAAACTCATTACTCTGCTATTTGCTGAGGATGGGAGGATTGTGGTTTATCAGATATAAGCAGATTTGATTAGTAGATCAAACCCTAAGCTTTATCGTTTATCTGAAACTTTTAGAGCTACGAAGTATCAGGAAGGACCCTAGCGATTACCAGACTGATCTCAAATCCGGGTAATTAATCTCACCAGTTTAATGCCATGCCTTGCAAAGAGCGCACTCGGGTAATTCTACATACTAAATTACTCCTAAGTCTCTCCGCAGAGCGAATATTGGATTGGTTTTCTTATCTTAATTTACCAACGCCTTCATCAATATCTCAGGATGAATAAATATTCCCAGTTGAGAGCATCCTTCAATTGGTTTCAATTTGGAATTAGGGTAGGTCTTGATACGTTGCTCTATTGCCTCACAGCTAAAGAGGTCATTGAGTCGCCCGTGTACAAAGGTAATCTCTTTATCATTAGCTACCGTGTCTAACACATCGCTCCAATCCGAGGCCCACAGGCAAACACAATCGACTAACTGCTTAACGTCTTCAAAGCTGTAGCCAATTATTGCCTTTGTTATCGAGTAATACTCTTGTTGATTTCTTACTAAATCTAGATCTGACTTGCTTCCACTAAAAAAGTATTCAACTATTTTCTTTTCTCCGGCGGCTGATGAGTGGAATTCTTTCGCAATCATTCGATGCGGAGTGAGCAATATGTTGGGGAAGTACCTTGCGGCTAAAAACGTCCTTCGAGAGGTTGCAGACATGCTGCCAAACTCCTTTCTACCCTTTAGTGGTACACCAGTATCCCCAAGGGTGACTGTTTTAACCGATTTCGGATAGCTTTTGGCGAATTCCAGCGCGTATATACCGCCAGAGCATATTCCTAAGACATCCACGCTGACAATGCCTAAGGCGTCTAATATTGTTTGATAATCAGCGGTAGCAATCTTTGGTGAGTACAAATAACTTCTTGAGGACGATTGCCCCGAGCCTGGCTTAAAAGGAGTAATAAATCGTATCCCAGCCTCCACTGCCGCCCGTCTAAACCTCTCATTCATTTCTGGTGGAATGGTAGGCTGCAATGACAACACCGGCTTGCCTTTTGGGTCACCGAAGGTAACAAACGACAGGGTATGCCCCTCAGCCGAGGTGCAGGTCATGGTTTTGACGTCTTGGGGAGAGGAAGTAAAGCGAGGCGTCGAGGTCTCGAGTTCGTTGCTAGACCTGCCAGCCTCCAATATTTGGCCCAAGTTAGAAATCATGCCGATGAGTTCAGCTTGAGAACTCGCGCCGGTCTTTTCGAAAATATGAGACAGTTGCGTTCTTACAGTTCGAATCGACCGACAACGTTCCTCTGCAATCGAATTCAAATTTTGATTTTGATACAAGCCTTTAGCCACTTCGAGCTCAGCTTCGGTCAATCCGTACGTATTTGCTAACATCCTACCCAATTCTGCATACCACCTGGGTGTCGCTATTCTTAAAACGTAGAGTTTCTCAGCGCTCGCGCCGTCTCCGGAAGGAAACTCGACTGAATGTATGACAGCCATCACCACATGAGGCTGGGAATCTACACCAATATTCAGCGATACCAGAACAGGGTCGACCCTGTCAGGCCCTCGATATTCCAAGGAAATAATTCGCTTGGGATCAAAGGGTGGCAATAATGCGCTCAAAATATCGCTATCTAGGTCCTGAGACCAAATCTGATCAGCTTGATGATTTTTAGTAACAACTCTAAACCTTGCATTAAATAAAATCGCTGGAAAGGGCTGCTTGTCAACGAACGTTTGTTTTTCCTCAGCCAAGCTAGGCTTATTCACGA
>JAKVBA010000165.1:785-2903 GCA_022447525.1 Gammaproteobacteria bacterium | reverse complement strand
TCATTTTCCAATTAAAATTAACGCTCATCCCATATTAGCAGAGTAAAACATCCTGACTAGCCGAATTTACTTTTTCCAGTGCGCTTTCACTCAAAACTTTAGAAAGTCTGCTCAGCGACACTAAATAGACCAACGTTACTCTACTTGATAACGGCCAACATTTATGATGTAGTTGGGCGGTTGGCGCAACGCCATAGCACCGAGGCGCTAATGCAGTAGCACCTTGATGTTCAAACGGGTTAAAGATTATAAAAATTCCAAGGGACTCACTATGCTTAAACGTATCCACCTAACGAAGGCACTTTTTCAGCTACTTGCTCTGATTGTGTTAAATGTATCTATAAACATTGCGCAAGCGATGGAAACAAGTTTTAGTATGACAGCAAAGTCAGCTACTTTTAGCGGTGCAGGCTCTGCCTCCTTGTTCGTCAGCGTTGTCAATCAAGATGGAGAGTTAGTTTTTTCTCAGAGTTCTAACGGAACACCTATTGAATGGACTTTGGTCAACGACATTACTGATGGGAGCTATAAATTTGAAATAACAATGAGTGATATAGCCCCGGGAAAAAATTCAAGGGATAGAGTTAGCAATCACAAGCCCAACATCGTGAAAAAGACGGGCTTTGTTCGAGTAAGCGATGGCAAATTTGTTATGGAAGAGATAGAGGAGTCTGAGAATACTGAAGAGGAATCAGTTTGGAGACAAGTCAAGAGTTATTCTGACCAACTAGCCAGGAGTGCTATAGAATTTCTAATCCCAGCTGCGCATGCAGATGTACTGCAGAATGACGACCTCATCGTAGTAGGTTCTCAATGTGTAGGAATTGATTGCGTCAATGGGGAAACATTTAATTTTGACACCGTTATACTAAAAGAGAATAATCTTCGAGTCTTTTTTAATGACACCTCCCGTACCGGTTCATTTCCCTCCACGGATTGGCGATTAATCGTCAATGAAACAGTAAACGGAGGGGCGAACCTGTTTGCGATTGAAGACTCAACAGCGGGTAATCGAATTTTCACTATTGATGGTGGAGCGCCAACAAACTCACTATATATCGATCGGACCGGTCGTATTGGTATCGGTACCTCAAACCCAGCGACACTGTTGGACCTAGTGAATGGAGATACACCTACCGTTCGTCTTACCCAAAATGGCTCGTCTGGCTGGTCGCCGCAAACTTGGGATCTTGTAGGAAATGAAGTGAACTTTTTTGTCCGCGATGCGACCAACGGAAGTAAATTGCCTTTCAGAATTGAAACTGGCGCACCAACCAATGCACTATACGTTGACTCAACGGGCAATATTGGTATTGGCCAAGCAAATCCGACTGAAGCATTGCATGTTATAGGTAATGCTATCGTCAGTGGTAATCTTGAGCTGGGCAGTAGCCGCTTCATCAAGCAAGAAATTAAAGATCTAGCACTCAACGAAGCGATCAATACCCTTTCGGCACTAGAGCCTGTGATGTTTAAATACAAGCATTCACCAGAGCAGCAGTCGATTGGATTTATTGCAGAAGATGTGCCGGATTTGGTTGCGACGGAAAAGCGCAACAGCTTACGCCCCATGGATATTGTAGCGGTATTGACCAAGGTGGTCCAAGAACAACAAAAAACCATCAATGAACTCTCCACAAAGCTAGACACTCTTATAGAGCAGGAGTAGCAGCACCGCGCCAAAAAGCGGGTTACAGGTCAAAACAATGAGGGTGATAGTGTGAGTGGATTGAGTAATAAAACAAAAACTACCTTATTGGGGGTGGTTTTAGCATCAGCAAGTGCTGCAGCCAATGCAGGTTTAATAATAAATGGAAATTCGACCGTAACCATCGGTGCCTCCTCCACGCTAAACCTAAACTGCGGAGACATTGAGCTAAATGGTACCAGCTCACTGATTATTAACGGTGGGTCAATTAAAAATAGAGGCGCTCAAACTACCGCCACTAATACGACATTTACAAATAATGGGGGCAGTGTTGACAGCTGTCGCCCCCTTTTCAGTAAATCATTTTCGCCCTCGACCTTTACTGAGAACGCTGTAACTACACTGACCTACCTGATCGATAATAGAACGGGTTCTGCGGCTTCCGCTATCAATTTCACCGAGGACTTTTC
>JAKVBA010000165.1:0-775 GCA_022447525.1 Gammaproteobacteria bacterium | reverse complement strand
AAATGCGACACCGGCAAATGGTATCGAAATCGCGAATCCAGCAAACGCAGTAACCAATTGCGCATCAGGCTCGCTGACTGCTATTTCTGGCTCTTCTGCAGTCAACTTATCAGGGGCTACTCTAGCAGCAAATTCAAGCTGCACTGTATCGGTCGATGTAACTGGTTCAACGGACGGCATTATTTCGACTATTTCAGGCGCTTTAACCTCTAGCCTAGGAGACAGTGGAACCGCAACTGCTGCGGTCGAGATTATTGACCCGGCTGTGATGGCAATGATGCCTACAATTAGTAAGCAATATTCACCAACCAGGATTGGTTTGAATAGCGCCTCTGTCATTACTTACAGAATAGTAAATCCAAATCCGTCTACCCCGATTCAAAACCTGACAATCAATGAGACTTTGCCCTCGAACTTAGTTCTTGCAACAGATGTCGTCAGTGGATCTACAGATTGCTCGGTTAAGACAGGAGACACGGCAACAATCACAGGCACAAGCGGTGCTGGAAGTTTTGCTTTCAGCGGTTACACCCTGGGAGCGGGTGAAAGCTGTCAAATAAGAATTTCTGTAACCTCTGGTACCGCCGCAACGTATACCTCACCCTCGGCATCATTATTTTCAGATCAAGGCGAAACCACATTTAGCAGTGCCAGCTCACTCACGGTATCAGCCACTGCTCCAACATTTACTAAAGTTTTTGCACCGTCCTCTGTCAATGTTGGCGAGAGAACGCGATTGCCCTTTACAGTCGATAACACTAACAATAGAGCTGGT
>JAKVBA010000164.1 GCA_022447525.1 Gammaproteobacteria bacterium | reverse complement strand
CCCTTCAATACGGAATAAAAGCAGCGAACTACCCTTTTACAGAAGAAGACATGGGCGACATGCTTAAGCTTCCCCCTGCCCTACGCAGGTTCAAACATAAGCTTTTTGGGCTAACGATTGCAGCGGATAGACTCCATCAAATACGTTCAGAGCGCCGTGCAAACAGCAAATATGCATCGCTGCCACAATGTCGAATGGAACTGCGTGAAGTAGAAAACTTGTATAGAAAGGAAAAAATCCCGTTTTTAAATAGCACTAAGTACTCGATTGAAGAGATCTCAGCAAAAATATTGGCAGAGACGGGGCTCAAACGTCGTAAGTACTAAGCGGGCTTTTAAGTATTCAGTAACTTTGTACGAAGCTGCCATATTTACCCGCTGTATTTTATACAACACTTTTTATGTCGCGGTGGTGCCTTTAACTATGTAAAGCGACAAGGCACCACATTACCTAGATTCTGGTCAAGTTTAGGCTAACTAGGCGATAGTAGCTCTAGTATTTGCGGTCTCGCTTGCCCTTTTATTATTTACTATTGAAGCGTCATTTCTTGTTGCTTTCTACCAATTCTTCAAGCGCTACACCTGGGTCTTCTTCACCTGCAACAGATGATGCATAAGGGCTCGCAGCTTCTGCATCCTGATGTGAAACGTCCGCTTCACTATTGGATTGGTTTTCTTCATCTGAAGACAGCGTCATCTTTTCCTGTGAACTTTTTTCTTTTGCTTTCATACCTCTTATCAACTCCTCTATATAAGGTAAAAACTCTAAAACGGTAGCAACGGCGATAACTGATAGTAAATACCATGTTGGAAGGGGCTCTTGCTTAAACCGCAGACCAAAATCAGCAGGACTTTCACCCAGTCCGAATAACGCTATAAAATGAGACCAATGTCTGGCAATTACTAGAATTAATGCGAGCAGCGGTATCATTTCCAAAAAGCTGTGCACATGTTGCTCAATAGGCCCCACTCTTCTTTTCGATACCGCGTAGCTAACGTCCCACAGTGCTGTTATTTCATGTAAGAAGAAAAACAAAATACCTGCAGCAATAATTAAGCTATTCACCTCAAAGAGGAGGACCATAAAAAGAGGAATTCCTACCTCTAAAAACATCAATAGATGAATTAAGGACTCCTTCGGCCCCGCGGTAGCAGCAATATTACTGCTGCGGTGGCAAAACCAGTCGACTATCCCTGCTGTGAACCACAGCGGTATAATGAAATACATCAATATTAGCTGTGTAACGTCATTCATGACTAAACCTTCCACATTAAGTCTAAGCATTACAGATGTAAGAGCTTTTAAACTCGACATCAGATAACGTTGTAACGTTGAAAACAGAAGATTAGATTAAGAATGATTAACATTTTTTAATGTCTAATAGATAAGAGGTTTTCTTATTGGAAAAGTTGGAGTTATGCAGTCGACAGGTCGTAGCGCTTACTGATAGAAAATGACTATCACGGATAAACAGTTACAATTCATTAATTTATCGATATTGCAAACAAACCAAATGATACAATATAACATTACACATTATCTCAGGAGAAATAACATGTTCACAGAAGAAATGGTTCATACCGCACTACAAACTTGGTGCGACAATGTAGTAGCGGTAGGTAAAGTGCACGCTGAAGGTGGCGATGTAAAAGCATTCGCTTCACAAGTGCTGTCAGATAACTACGACTACGATAATGGAAAAGTACTCTTTAAACCTACGCTTACTTTTGGCTCTCAAACATTTCGCCCAACAAAAGAAGGCGCTTTATCTTATTTCGTAGGCGGTAATAGCGACTATCCAAACGACAATGGCTTTAAATTAAAGCCATGGGTGAAGGTTTGGTATAGCAAAGAAGACTTTATCTTAAACGGTGAGCTTGCCATTGTTCAGTGTAACGTAAACTTTATCGGCGAAGACGACAGCCATATTTTTGTAAACAAGAGCTTTGTTTTCAAACAATGTGAAGACGGAAAAATTCGCATTATCCTTCATCAATCTTCGCTTCCGTATCAGCCTTAAAAGGTAGTTGAAACGTTTTAACTAATTAAAAAAGAGTCATGGCTTAAAGACAGCCATGACTCTTCATTTTTGGCTATCCATTAATTATCTGTCTTTGAGGTGTCTCTGCTTAGTGCTTGTTTAAGCTCAGCTAAATAGTTTTCAAAAGGCTTCCACTGCCCCATCCCTGTTTTGTATATAGGTTGGCGAACCTGTTCAGAGCTTGGCGTCTTTATCACCCGTTTGGTTTGGTGAAATGCTAAGCATGCTTCTTCAAAATCTAACCCACAAAAATCTAGAATGCGTTTAACTTGCCCTTCCAAATCATCCAGAACATCTTCGTGCTGTACAGTAAGAATTTCCCTAGGCAATACACTATGCCAATAATCCATAAGCTGTTCATAAGCATTATAGTAACGGCCAATATCGTCAAGCGAATAGCTGAACTCTTGCCCCTCACCGAATAGCTGTTTAAAGCCACTAAAACAGCAGTCCATTGGGTTTCTGCGTGCATCAATAATTTTGGCGTTAGGCAGTATCTTTTTAATTAAGCCTATGTGAATGAAGTTATTGGGCATTTTATCAATGAAAAATGCCGCGCCCTGTCGGTAAGCTTTAGTTTGCTCAATATAACGGGCACCAAGCTTTTCAAGGGTTGCACTGTCTAGTTCGCTAACGTTAAACGGATAAGGTGTTTTTTGATGACTTAATGAGGAAGCAATGCCTAATATATCGTGTAGCTCCATGGTGCCGTCTACGTGCGAATGTGACGCGAGGATTTGCTCTAATAATGTCGAACCAGCGCGGGGCAAGCCCACAATAAAAATAGGATCTGGCGCGTGGCAACCCTGTGTATTTTTGAAATCGTCTTGACTAAAAGCCTGTTGCTGAGCATCTAATGCTTGCTCGG
>JAKVBA010000163.1 GCA_022447525.1 Gammaproteobacteria bacterium | reverse complement strand
CGTATGACTGGCAACCAAAGCGTGAGGGATCTATGCCTAAATCGGCAATTAAGCAGTCTTCGGCGGAAACGCCAGGCAACATTTGCGCCTCTAAACCTAGCTCTTGTACTCGGCGAATAGCTTCATGTGAAGGCGTGACAAATACGCCTGGGTGACCATAAAAAGCAACGCAAACCTTGTTACCTTCTACCACTGATTGCACAATTCGGTCGGCCATTTGAGAATAGGTGAGGGCGCGAGATTTTCCTTCTTCATAAAGGTCGTCTAGCGAGACGCTATTAGAGTTAAGTTTGGTTACCACATGTTCGCCGATTTTATTCATGATACCCATGAAGACGATGTCGGTATTCTCAATGTGGCTTCTTGCGGCAACGGTCATTTGCCCCGCAACACTGATACCTGTGCCGACCACAATAAGCGCTCCCTTTTTAGTGGTGCCCATACTTCCTATACCGTTTTCGACACTGTTGTTTTTCCTACTATAAAATAGAATTAAGGGTATTGCTATATTCACAGGTTGGCTAATGAAGGATAAGTTATATTAAGTAAACGTTTGATTGCGTTTAGGCTATTATCGAAAAATATCGCTAATAAAAATGTATAAAAAAGGAATAGCGCGTGTTTTCAATTCATGTAGAACGAACCATAAACAAACCTATCGAAGAGGTTTTTGCCATTTTGAGTGATCATGCTAACTATGCACAGTTCAAAGCAATTGAGCAGTCAAATTTACTGATTAAAGGTAAACATGAAACCAATGGACTGGGGGCGGTACGTGAGATTATTTCAGGGGGCTCGAACCTTCACGAAGAAATCGTTGCTTACGAGCCGCCATATAAACTAGGCTATAAAGTCGTGAAGTCCAAGCCATTACCATACAACCATCAATTAGGTGAGATTACGCTTAAAGACAAAGATGGGAAAACACACGTTACCTGGCGCTCGCAAGGGCAAATTGTCATTTTTCTTTTGGGAAGCCTTTACTTCGATAAGCAGATTCAGAGCGTAGGAAGCCGTGCTTTTGGCAGTATCTTAAAGCAAATTGACAATATGGCGTGATCAGGCGTTAGGCTTATGAAACAGTTTGCTAAACGGGCGATAAACATAGTTCATACAACCGGCAGACAGTAAGCCAGATAGCTAGCGCAATCTGACCTCTTTTAACAAAAAGGCGCTAGCTCAATTCAATACTGGCTCGTTATCGACGAGTCAACAGTCAGTCCTGCCAGTCATTGGCATAAAACTGCGTTCACTTCTTGTAAAACATCTGCATACCGGCAGTGTTCCAAGCTACCAAACCCTTTAACTTGTCTTATTTTTAAGCGACTAAACAAAGGCATAGTCATGCCAGTTAGGAAGCGACAATAAATAGAAGGGGTGATTGGGCCTTCAAACTTACCGCTTAAATGCGCTTCTAGCGCTGTCATAGCTTCAGATATCTGCTCTCTATCCGGTATTGGGATTGGTGATGAATAGTTAAGCTTGGCCACTTTACCTTGGCACACACTGCAATGCCCACACGCTTTCGGTGCTTGAGTATCATCAAAATACGCTGACAAGTTGTGGCTTAAGCAAGTGTCTTGTTCGAAAAAGCTGACAAGTGCGGCGATGCGCTCGACTTCTTTACGCTCGTTTTCAGAAAAATAGTGCGCTAGCTTGTTTGCCAAATCGCCGTCTTGCAGTAATTCGTTGTTAACACGGTATACATCGGTAATTAAACGTGATGCAAGCTCTATATGATTGTGCTCGTGCAAGTATTCTAAGGCTGCCACTACTCTAGAGCGTTCTGCGCCATAGTGCTGATAAATACTGTCGAAATCGACAACACCCCATACTTTCTTCATGTTTGAATGAGAGAATACCGCATCTAAAAAGCGCGCTCGCTCTTCTGAAAACAAGCCGAGTATGGTGGCTTTGTCTGAAAGAAAGCGGAATTTGTATTCTGCAAAATAGGCAAATAGCGGGCGAATAACATTGGCGAGTTCAAGCTGAACAAGTAAGGTTTTAAGAGGAAGCTGGCGAATATTACTGGCGCTCGATAAGCTATTTATTTGGGTTTCCCATTGGTAAACCTTGTTTTCTGCATTGATGAGCGAGTCATTTTGATTAGTTGTATATTGCTGTGCTCTATCTTGCTTTGGTGTAACTTGCTTGGCTCTATTTTGTTCAGCTGGGGCTTGCAGCTTGATGTCGTCGATAACCCGTTCTATTGCGCTTTTATCGGGTGTGTCGCCGTAAACGAAGTTTTCTATGGTGACTAATCCGTCGAGGTTCGCTAATACGGTGCAATTTGCCGCTTCGCCATCGCGCCCACCTCTGCCGATTTCTTGGCTGTAGTTTTCAATAGATTTAGGTAGATCGTAATGGATAACAAAGCGGATATCAGATTTATCTATACCCATGCCAAAGGCAATAGTAGCTACAACGACTTGAATCTTGTTGCTCATGAAATCTTGTTGGATACCTTGCCTTACCTCACTGTTAAGGCCTGCATGGTAGGCCTTCGCAGCAAACCCTTGCTGCTGCAAAAAGCGCGCTACATCCTCTGCGCTATTTTGTAATGTAACGTAAACAATCCCAGCACCTTGTTGTTTTTGAATTTCGTCTATCAGCGCTTGATTTTTGTTAGGTTCAAGTACGGGGCGAACAAATAAATTCAGGTTGGGGCGATAAAATCCCGTTTGAATAATGCTAGTTGGCGCAATAGCAAAGCGTGCCGCCATATCTTCTTTTACTTTTTTAGTGGCCGTTGCTGTAAGTAGTAATACAAGTGGGATATTCAACTCTTTTTGGTAGGCAGGAAGCTTAAGATAATCAGGGCGAAAGTTATGGCCCCACTCAGAAATACAGTGCGCTTCATCGACCACCAACATACTTACCTGAACAGATTCAATAAACTGTCTAAAACGCTCGTTCTTAAAACGCTCCACTGACA
>JAKVBA010000162.1 GCA_022447525.1 Gammaproteobacteria bacterium | reverse complement strand
CATTTGATGAAGCTCTGGAATACCTCTTGGAAGAGCGGTACCGTAGCATTTGGGAGTTGCCGATAGAGGAGTTTAATGACAAACACTATGCGGATGAAGAGCTTTACATCAATGCGTATTTAGCCGCGCTGTCTGAACGCGAGCGTTCACGAGTTATCAAAATGCTTAAGTCTTACTTTTTACTCGGTTGGAAATCAGCGAAACTGTCACGCAGCACGAAAAAGAATGCTAATGAAATAGCGTTAGCGAGACAGCTGAAAAAAGACAAAGTAGAGTAAGTATTTATTACTAAATAGTAGGAACGAAAGGGCGGTCAGGACAGCGCTGGGCGCTGCCCTTAGAGGTATTAACTCATTTTACTTTTAGCTTCTTGATAGAACGTTGTGATTGATTCACCAATGTGTTTTTCAAAAGCGGCCCTAGATGCTTTATCCACGTTTTCAAACTTATTGAATTCAATGAAACCTGAATCATGGTCGTAACTGTCATTCATTTTCAGGGTTTTTTGATGAAGTAACTGATTGTCTTGATAGAGTTCATAGGTGATCTTAAAGTCAGACACAATCTCATAATCACTGCCAGCGAAACCCAATGTCAGCATGTTTTTAGCCACAGACTTCATAAATTCGTGATCGCCATAGACAGGGCCTTTCTTGTCATTAGCAATAATAGTCACTCTTAAAAGATAGTCAGCGTTACCGTCTGTGACCGTAGTATTTAGCGGTTTATGTCTTGCCAGTAGATTATCAATACCGTCCATCACCTCAGCAGACGCTACGGATAGCTGGACGTCCTCAAGGGGTTGTACGTCCTGCATTTCTTTTCCATTAAACACGCCCGGCACAGGCTGGGAATAAAATATTTCATTATTAATGGTTTTCTCATACATCGCAGGAATGCTGACTGAATTTAGCGTTTTGCGTTCAATTTTCGCATGCGAGGCACAGCCCGATAGTGTTACTGCCGCAGTGAGCAGGATTGTCGAAATAATTTTTTTACTAAACATATTTTGAATCCGTAGAACAGTTGGAAATAGACGTTGCAATGCAATTTGCAAAGATAGATTACACCGGACAGAAATATGGCAAGTGCGGTTAAGACTTATATTTTATGTGTTTAACAATGGCTGTATTTGGTCTGAGGAAAGTCGTTGTTGAATTAATTTCAATGCGCTATTGTATAATTTCATAAGTCATTGATTTCACGCATGATAATTACACTTATCATGCGTGAAGTAAATTGTCTTCCATAGACACATTTAAGTCACCATTTTCAGTTCTTTTTCCCATTCTTTGCGCACCCTTTCAGCACACTTGATGGCTTCTTTTCTCGTTCTGTTTCTCGCGCTGGTCGGATTATCTTTGTACATAAACTTCTTCTTTACCGTGCGCCATTTCTCAGGATGATAAGCAATGATATAGTTTCTCTCGTATATCGCCCCATTTTTATGCGGCTCAAGGGTTCTCACTTCAGATAATCCCGTAATCAAGTCAGAACTTTTTGCATCGGTTTTCTTTTTTCGAATTCGATTCTTATCTGCGCCTATTAACTTAGCATAGTGATCTCGTTGTTTCTGTGCTGCGCAGAGCGAAGCATCCTTCGAGCCGTAGTCCTTATCCAAAAAACGGCTGTAGATATAGTCTTCCCCATTCGTTTTCGGAATAGCCACTCTGACTGTCCAGCCGTTTCCTAGCCTTGTGATGAACTTCATTGTGACGTCGCGTTTAGACATAAAATAAGAGACTTCTGATTACACTATTATTAAATATCAAGGGTAAACAGATAGATAAGATTAAACAATTGTTTTAATTAAATACGGATAATTATACCCTTAGCGGCAGCTTATCGGACGAATAGGCGCTTAGTATGTAGTTGTGCCATTGGCACATCTATTTACATTTCTTATTAACTTCTCTTATTTAAGGAAAATTCATGAAGTTAAAATTATTGGCTACGGCCATTAGCTCCACCTTGCTAATTGGTTGTGGTAGCGATGATTCCCTCCCCAAAGTAACTGAAGGCACTTATTACAACGCAACGCCGTTAACCATTGGTGAATTCACAAATGTTACGATAAATTCAGGCGAACAATTAGAGGCCTTTAAAGTTACGGTCCCAAGCACGGGCAGTAATAGAACAATCACCACGGTAATCGATATTGTTGAACCAACACCCTACGCAGAGTTTTGGTACCAAGATAAGAGTGTATTGTTTGGCCAGTTAATGCCAGAACAAGATATTCACGATGCCGTTAATCGCGATGATGCTGAACCTGATTCGCTTCTCTATATATCTGAAGCCTTTAGAACACCTTTCCTAGAACCTCAGGACACGATAATAGAGCAGGCATTTGCTACTTTTGACGATGAAGGTGTAGCACAACCCTTTTCAACGACAGACGAAACTTTTTACTTCTACGTTCGTTCTCCCGAATATTCTATTCAGCCCACACTCACCAATGCAATTGAATCACTCTCCTACCCTATTGAATTACGCGTAGGTGTATTTGAGCAAAGTCAGGATGCATTCTGCTCGGACGAAGAAGATGGTATCCAATGTATTACGGAAGCACCACATGAAAACTATCATTGTGGTCTTATAGATGGCCAAGGCGAGTTGGGAGCGTGCGAAGGCATTGTGACCTTTGAACCGGTTTCTGCAATCTCTGGTAAAGACACGGTATCTGTTGTTGAGCAATGGCCCAATGCCAGTGAAACGAATATGGCCGTGTTTAGCGGTAATGGAACAGTTGGTCTTGACCCTGTTTGGATGGTAAATAACTTCCCTGAAAATGCACAGTTTTACTTATCGAACTACAACACGCCAGAAGTTACCTTCTACGCGGATACTGTTGGTGAGTATGAAATTACCCTAACGGTTATCAACGAAATTGGTCGCCCTTCAACAGCAACGCACGTAATCAATGTTGTGGCTGACAGCGACGGCGATGGTATCGTTGACGGGGAAGACCC
>JAKVBA010000161.1 GCA_022447525.1 Gammaproteobacteria bacterium | reverse complement strand
TCGATTAAGAAGCCAGAGCTAACACTCTGCGCAAATGCACAATGTACGATAAAAATAATAATCCAATTCCCAAAGCCTTTAGTTCTATTAGCAATCGTAGCGGAAATTTTGGGCAGCCATTTCCTAACAAGCTGACCCAGTATTAGGGGGGCAATAATTATAAGGAACAATTTTGAAAACAATGGGCTTAGTGAGAGACTTATACCAGATTCAACGGATAAATAAGCAACAGCAACCGCAGGTACTAAGAGGACTGAAAGTAAATTAGAAAAGACAGTCGAAAAAATCGCATTAGACGTATTGCCTTTAGAAACCGTTGAAAAAACAACTGCTGAAGAAACAGTTGTTGGCAAAATTGCGAGCAACCAAAAGCCAAGCCTTAATTCGTTAGGAACAGCAAGTGATAGAGGTAGCAAGAGTACTCCTACCACAATCGGAAAAATTATATAGTTCCATGACAAAACAAACGCATGAAGACGTTTAGGACTATAACCTGAGGTTAAATCGCTGGTCGGCAAAGCGATTCCTTGGAGGAAAAAGATCAACCAAACACCTATATTTGTACTAATTTGAGGATATAAGAGCCCCCCTTTACTGCCGTATGCAGGAAACAGCACGGCTAATATGACCGCAAATAGAAGCCACAAAGTAAAGGCATGTTTTTTTAAATGCTTTTGCATAACTTAAGTAATGCCAATGGTACTGCAGGTTCTACATTTTTAAAGATAAACTGTAAACCAACCGAGCGCTTGTCATCGAGCCAAATAGGAACCGCCAAAGCAGGCAGACCTGATAAACTCGCAGGTGTTGTTAATTGGAGGGTCTTCTCACGCAATTCAGGTCGAGCATCTACAATTGGAACAGCAGGACTTGGGCAAATAGGCATAACTAAATAATCATATAATTCAAAAAAATCATTAAACCAACTGGTGATCTGTTCTTTGTAATGATGCGCCATAGAAATGTCGTCCTGCGTCCATTCTCTAGCACGCAAGATACGATCTCTTACTTGCGGGTCATAGGATGTACCATACTGTTCTATAAGTGACTCATGTATCGAGTATGCTTCACGGCTTTGTAGTACATTAAAGGCAAATTGGCACTTTGGTAAGAGCGCTTCAAAAGCCTCCGAATTTACAAGTTGCCCAATTTTTAATTCAGTTACTACGGCATTCAAACGATCAAAAGATTCAATTTCTAGCAAGTGTTTCGGCAAAACTGAGCATCCTTTTAGCGCCAAAGTAGAGTCCTCTGTTGCATAACTGAACCACGCTTTGATAATGCGAACCATATCCTCATAGCAGGCAGTAAACCATCCCACAGTATCAAAACTTGGAGCCAAGGGGAAAGCGCCCTCTAAGAAATAGCCTGGTGCCCAACGAATGCCATAAAGACCACACCATGCGGCAGGGAGTCGAATGGAACCACCTGTATCGGTGCCAAAACTAAGAGGGATATAACCCGCCGCCACCAAATGCGCTGATCCACTGCTTGAACCACCACTCAAACAATTTTTCAAAACGGGATGGTGGCAATCACCAAAGTGCGGGTTCTCTCCTGAGAGCCCGTAAGCAAATTCATTCATCTGAGTTTTTGCGACGCAACAGGCACCCAACTCTTTCATCCGTGTAACAATTGCAGAATCTTGAGTTGCACATGTTTTAAACTCAGGAAGTACAGAAGAATTTTGACTTGGATACCCTGTCACATCGAATAAATCTTTTACAGCAAACGGCACGCCCTTTAAGGGCCCATCCAACGGATTTTTTGTATCCAATATTAATTGGCTCACGACAGAGCTACCGGTTTTGTCAACACATTCACTGAGAGATTTGTCAATCGTTCGCGCCCATTGCTTCGTATCTGTGTTGAAGCATTTCTGCGTGCGCCCTATGGAGTTTTTATTCATTTATAAGAGCGTGGCATAAATTTGCCACGAGGCGCCACTTTGATCAACTGCCCATTCAAAGTAACTGCCTGACCTCGCAACCAAGTTGAGGCTACTTCTATGTTAATCTTACTTCCAAGATAAGCTGAACGTTGATGCCTTGTTAGCAACCCATCTGCCTCAATCTCTGAAGTCGACTCTAATGGCTGAATCAGAGTAAAATCAGCGTGCTTAGTCAGATCCAATGAACCCTTAGCTTTTAAAGCTATGACTTCTGCCGGAGTTTGGCAACAGAGCTTCTGTATTATTTGTATGTGTGAGAGTGCATCCATTCCATAACCACTTAGTAAGAGAGGATATCCATGTTGGATTCCTGCTATTCCGCCCCAAGCATCAAAAAAAGATTGATCCGATTTCATCGCAGGCGGACTGGGAGAATGATCAGAGCCAATTGTGTCGATTAAATTATCAATGAGTGCCCGTTCAAGCGCTCTCATTCGAGCCTTTGATCGCAGTGGTGGTGCACACTTTGCGTCTGGACCAATGCGGTCAGCATCTGCTCTTGAGAGTAACAAATAATGCGGGCACGTCTCACAAACAATATCAACACCCTGACGCTTTGCATTTTGTATAGTAGTCAAAACTTCTGCAGAGCTAACATGCACGATAGTAATTGGGCATCCTGTTTCTAAGGACAATTCGATGGCTACTTTAGTCGCACTAATTTCAGCTTCTACTGGCCTCGAGGCCTCCCAGTCAAATGCGCTAACCTTTCTTTTCAATCGATTTGAAGCACGCTTCAGTACTATCGGGTCTTCTGCATGCAGGGCCAAACGCAGGCCTGTCGGAGCGATTCGCAACATTGCTTCACGGAGCGTTGATCGCCCTGATTTCTCAAAATCATCATTACCACTAGGGGCCATAAACGCCTTAAAACCAATAACGCCAGCTTGAGCAAGCGGTTCCAAGTCAGCAATATTTCCAGGTACGACCCCGCCCCAGAGACCGAAATCAACATAGGATTTATTATTAACAGCAGCTAATTTAGTCTGCAGGGCATCCACGCTCGTTGTTGAAGGGATGCTATT
>JAKVBA010000160.1 GCA_022447525.1 Gammaproteobacteria bacterium | reverse complement strand
ACCGACCCTAAAGTTTTAGCGGAGCAAATCAAACCTTACCTTGATGAAAAGGTTGATAAGCCTCAGATGAAATTTGAGGTGCGCGGCAGAAACGGCAGCTACTTTATCAACAAGAAAGGCGATCCAGAATACACAAGGCTTGCCACATTCGATTCAAGCAAAGAAGCTTTCGACTTCATCAGAAACAATAATAGCAAGCTGGTCGAGTCGTGGGAGTCGCACAAGGCCAGAGTGAATGTAACTAAAGCTGATATTCGCAATAAAGTGAACAAGCCTCGCACCGGTGAAGATTACCGCAATGGAAAGAACGCAACCGCTGAAGACTTCCAAAATACGTTTGGCATTAAGCGCGGCACCTTTGGTAAGTGGGTGAAGCAAGGCAAAGAGCGTCAAGACATGCTTAACGGCACGTATGACGCACTAATGGACTTGGCTAACATAACTGGCGTGCCGCCTAGAGCTTTAAGCCTTGAAGGAAAATTGGGTTTTGCTTTTGGCGCCAATGGCCGCGGTAAAGCTATGGCGCATTACGAGCCAGGCGAAGTAGTAATAAACCTCACCAAAACCAAGGGGGCAGGCTCACTCGCACATGAATGGTTCCACGCACTAGATAACTATTTTCAAAAGAAACGCGATACATTGCCGACCACAGAAAAAGGCAACTTCATTACGCATAACCCTGAAACCTATTACATTGGCCCTAGAGGTTATTCCGTTCCTGAGAGTCGCTTTAAAGACATGCGCGGCATTAATAAAAATGAATGGCGTAGGGTAGAAGGTGTGCGCCCCGAAGTTGCCGTATCATTTAAAAACCTTGTTGATACGCTGAATGGATTGGACTTTGCGAAACGCTCTAGCCGATTAGATAAAGGGAAAGCCGGCGGCTATTGGTCAAGCAATTTAGAAATGGCAGCGCGAGCATTTGAAAGTTATGTAAAAGCCAAAATGAGCGCCAATGGTTATGACAATGATTTCTTAGCTAACGTCACAAGTGCCACAGATTTTGTGCGCGATGATAGCCGATACCCTTACATTAAGGCTGATGAAATTGCAGAAGTGGAAGCGGCTTTTGATGACCTGTTTAACACAATCGAAAGCAAAGAGAATGACAGTGGTGATGTTGCATTATTTTCGGTTGCTGGAACTGTCACTGGTAACGCCAACACGCGTACCGTCAGTCGTTCTAATGCAAATGAAATCGTCAGTCGATTCGTTAAAGGGCTTACTAGTGCGGGTAAGAACTACGTTTCTGTTGTTTCTTCTTATGATGATCTTCCTACAGAAATAAAAGATGCAGCAAAAGCCCAAGGCGTAGAGTATCAAGTAAAAGGCGTATTCCATAAAGGCAAAGTCCATGTGGTTTTAGACCAGCATACCAGCGCACTTGATATGGAAACAACGCTTTTCCATGAGGCCTATGGTCACTTGGGTATTAAAAACCTATTTGGCGATGACATTACCAAAAAGCTCAACTCACTATTTATTGCTAACGGTGGCCTAAAAGGATTGCGCGAAACAGCGAAGCGCCACGGCATTAACCTAGAGAAGTACATCAAAGGTTTAGACAAAACCAATATGCCGCAGGAAATGAAAAACCGCGTGCTTATGGATGAACTTCTAGCGCACATGCAGCAAAGAAATAAGCCATCTGTTAAGCGTTTAGCGCGTGAAATAGTAGGCATGATCAGGGAAGGTTTACGTAAACTTGGTTTGCCTGGGCTTTCAAAAGTTACCGATAGTGATTTATTCTATGTGCTGAAGCAGGCGAGAGCGGCGGCTAAGAATGGCCCAAGTCAAAGCCCTGCTGAAACACTATTCCGCACAACCGATGATGCTGCACCGTTTACCATGCCAGAGGAAACCTGGACGGATAATGCATTACGTTTTATTCAAGACAAATTCAACCGCGTTAAGCGTGCGCAAGATACCATTCGTAAAGCTGGCATTGATATTTCAGATTCGGCAGACGTTTACGGTGTAGAGTCACTTTACTATGGAAAGGTAGAAGAAGACTTTAGGCAGCTGGCAGAAAAGTACCTAGAGCCAATGGCCGAAAAAATGGCAAAGCATAATATTAAGCAAGAAGAGTTAGACCTTTTCTTATATGCCTTGCACGCGCCAGAACGAAACGCGCACATTCACAGCATGGACGAGGAAATGACAGCCGGTTCAGGAATGACCGATGATGAAGCACGCCGCATTCTTGATGCTGTAAACCGTGATCCTCGCCGAAGAATATACAACGAACTGCAACAAAGTGTTCGCGAAATGATTGACGAGCGCACACAGCAAATGTTTGAACAGGGCCTTATTGATGAAGAAACGTTCTCAGGCTTTCAAGATAACTATCAATACTACGTACCGTTAAAAGGGCAAGCCAAAGACGAAGGCGGCAAACCCAAAGGAACGGGTATGGGCTTTAATATCAAAGGTAAAGAAAGCATTGCAGCACTTGGCCGTAAGTCTCGCGCTGAAAGCCCGTTACTTCATGCTTACCTAGATACTCAAAAGGCTATTACCCGCGGCCATAAAAATGAAGTGGGTAACGCCTTACTCAATTTAATTGAGGAAGCACCGAACCCTGAACTTTGGAGCGCTTACACTACTGAAGGTCCATTAGAAAGAAAGAAAGGACCAGACGGTAAAATTAAGATGGTGCCAATGTCTAAAGAAAAAATGTCGGCATTGTCTAGCAATCCTCAATCAGAATGGTTCGCTACCAAACGTGATGGGATGGAGTATTACATCAAGATTGATGATCCAGTCTTAGCCATGCAAATGAAAAATGTCGGGGTTGATAATGGTAACCGTATCACCCAAGCACTAGGCACGGTGAACCGCTTCTTGTCTATGATGGCTACCTCTGCAAACCCTGAGTTCTTGATCACTAACGTTACGCGTGACGTTCAAACCGCACTGTATAACCTAGCAGCTGAAAGTGATGTAGATGACGGAAAGCTAAAAGGCGTTGACGTAAAAGCACTC
>JAKVBA010000016.1 GCA_022447525.1 Gammaproteobacteria bacterium | reverse complement strand
GAGTAGCTTTGAATAGCCGACCAAGCAGAATCTAATTGAGAAGCCTCAATTGTTGAGTTTTGCAATATGTTTTGGCTTTGCGGCATATAACCACATGAGGCGTTAGCACTCAAATTGCTGAACAAAGCTAAGATGGAGATAGAAAAACAAGAGCGGAACTTCACATTTAACTCCTTTTGTAGAATGAACTTGAATTTTGCGCGCTCTTTTTTGAGTCAGACTACACGCAAAAATAATGGAGAAGTGAGTCTGCCTGCTACTTATCTCAGATTCAACCCTAAAATGATAAAAATGAGAAAGAGAAAGGAGAAATGTGGGCTCAGTTCTTAAATTTTGAATTCTTAATTCAGTCTACTAATCATCGAATGGCTGAAATCACATTCGAGACGTGATGCCGTCATCCGCCCTCTAGCTTGAAAGGAGTCGATTCAAGATTCAAGACATGACCCGATGATTCCGAGAATTTTAAAATCTTGCCTAATTCCTTATAAGCCTTTGATTTTAAGTTTATTTGAATGGTGGGCCGTGCGCGATTCGAACGCGCGACCACCTGATTAAAAGTCAGATGCTCTACCAACTGAGCTAACGGCCCTCTTTATTCAAATTTTTGCTGAACAGGCATGCTGTTCAAGCGAGGCGTGATTATCTTGCCAAAATCGAGGTTGGTCAACCTTTTTTCGCAATTTCTTTGCCTATTTTTTGCGCTTTTTTATGGCTCTTTCCGAAGATTCAATTAACGGCCTAATTTAGGCTATTGCTGGGTCTCGGGAGCCTGCAGACTCAAAACCAGCGGCACGAATTCGACAGGAATCACATTCGTGGCAGACCTCTCCGTCTGGCCCCGGATTATAACAAGAGAGTGTGTTGGAATAGTCGACGCCAAGCGCTAAACCACGTTTAATGATTTCAGATTTAGTTAAATCAATAATTGGGGCTTGTATTGTGATTTGATCACCTTCGACACCCTTTTTTGTAGCCAGATTTGCCATCGACTGAAAAGCGGCAATGTATTGTGGCCGACAATCAGGATAACCTGAATAATCCACAGCATTCGCACCGATAAAAATTGCCTGTGCTTCAAGCACTTCGGCCCAACCTAATGCCACAGACAAAAACACCGTGTTTCTGGCTGGCACATAAGTAATGGGGATATCTTTGGTTTCTTCTGTAGGCACGTCAATGTCTTGATCGGTTAAAGCCGACCCACCAAAGTTACCGATGTCAATTTTGACCACACGATGCTCAGCGGCCCCATTGGCCTTGGCAACTTTTTGGGCTCGATCGAGTTCAATTCGATGTCTTTGACCGTAATCCATACTGAGTGCGTAACATTCGTAACCTTGGTCAACAGCCATGGCTAGCACGGTCGCGGAATCCAGACCACCTGACACCAATACAACGGCCTTTTTACTCTTTACAGTCATTGCTATCGCCCAGCCTCATTGGCCCATAAAAGTTTATGTAATTGAATTTGCATACGCACAGAGAGCTGATCTCTGACTATCCAGTCAGCTAGGATTGTCGGCGACAGTTGATCAGCAGATGGAGAGAAAAACACGTCGCACTTTTGATCTAAGGCTTGGTCAGCCACAAATGCCTTTGACCACTGATAGTCTTGCTCATCACAGATGACAAACTTCAAACAATCTGATGATTTGATATGCGCGAGGTTTTCATACTTGTTGTTTGGCTCTTCATTCGAAGCTGGCGTTTTGATATCGAGCACTACGTAGACTCTTTTATCAACATGTTCGATCGACATCGCACCGCCAGTCTCTAGCGACACGCGATATCCTTGATCACAGAGCTTAGTCATCAGTTCATGACATTGGGGTTGTGCAAGCGGCTCTCCACCCGTAACGGTCACGTACTTCGCATTGTACTTACCTACCTCTTTTAGAATATCTTCAAGTTCCCATTTAGAACCGCCATGAAACGCATAGGCGGTATCACAATAGCTACAACGCATTGGACAACCTGTAAGGCGTACGAACACCGTGGGATACCCAACGGTGTTAGATTCTCCCTGCAAGGAGTAAAAGATTTCTGTGATTCTAACGGACATGACAAGTACCTTAGCACTGAATGACGCGCGAGAGTATTGTCTAAGATGAGCTAAGTCAATATCACTCAGGCTTTTTCCCCAAAACCGCTACCAGCAAATTGAATAAACGAATAAAACGCGGTGTCTGCCGCTTATACTTGGCAACCTCTGAATAATTGCAAATTTCTTCTGCGAGACCTTAAAACCCGTTTACCGACTCGGCATTTATTTAAATCAATGCTTGCTGTTCATCAAAGCAGTAAAACCCGCGATGCTGGTTTAAAGATTTGTTCGACCAGACCTGCAGGTTCTCTTGTACTTTTTATGACTGGTTTTGGACGTGACTAGCCCTGCCTGTAAAACAGGGCCTGGAATTCGTCAGAGGCTCCTGAGGTTTTCCAACCTATTGCGAGCGGCAATAGCGGCATTAGAAGACGGATGCCTTGCGACTATTTCTTGCAATAAAATCCGTGCTTCTATCAGATTTCCCAAGTCTTGCTCAATGTATGCAGTTTTAAGCATCGCATCAGGTAGACGCGCACTGGTCGGGTAGTTATCAATAATCGCTTTTAAATGGGGTTTTGCTTCAGCTGATCTACGATTGATAAGGTAAGCCTCTGCTACCCAGTAATGCGCGTCGTCCGCCAAGTCGCCCTTTGGATAAAGCGCAATTTGTTGATTAAAGGTGGAGATTGCCTCGTCATACTTCGACTGCTTTAAATACTCAAAACCTTGATCGTAGTGCTGGTCTTCAGAGAGTTGCACAGGCTTTGGGGATTCAACAACTTGATTTACTTCAGCGACTGTATCGACTGGCGCTGCGGGTGTTTGGCCAGCATCGATTGGTGTGGCAGTGTCCGTAGAGTCAGCATCCAGATTAGGTACCGACAAAATTGGCGACGATGTATTTTTTGGCGCCGCGTTAAGAACTCGAGCATCTTCTTGACCAACCGTGCTTTGCTGACCGGTCGTGGCTTGTTGGGCGATCGCACCTTGTTGACTAAACTCGCTGTCTTGACCAGTTAGACCGCCTTGTGAAACGGGTCGATTTAAGTCAGCTGAATCAAACCCCCTCTCGACAATTTCTGGACCTTGATTAACCTGAGTTTGAGCTTGATCAATGGTCGTTAAAGCAGGCTCTTGAGCAGTCTCGCCTATACTGCCAGAGGTATTTTCATCGGTAGCGGACATAACCCGCTGCTGATCTAATTGATCTATTGGGGAGCGACCGTCGACGTTTTGAGGGCTGACTAGGTTTGGCCGTGCAAGCACTGCAGTGTCGTTACTTTTCCCAGAACCTTGCGAAGATCGCGTCATTGTTGTGCTATTGCCGCTAAATTCACCTGCGGGAGTATTTTGCAGATTTTCCCCACCCACTACTGCACCGACTTGCTGATCTGCGTACGTACCGTAAGGATTGTTACCGTAAGGATTGTTATAGTCGATATTGGGCTGAGCAAGACGACGGCTTTGTTGAAGCTGAAGAATTTGTGCTTCAACGTTCGCTTGAGACTGTTGTTGCACTGATTCCAGCTCGATGTTTCTTTGTTTAAGCTTTTTCAACTCAAACTGCTGGCGCTCTACCATGTCTCGCAAGTCAGCTATCTCTGCACGCATGGCCTGCATTTCAAAAAGCATTTGTGAGGAGGTTGTGTTGTTTTGAGCGTATACCGTTCCAGAGAGTGGAGCGGTTAGCCATACCAACGAGCACATCAAAACAGACTTTTTCGCCATTTTATTCAACATTTTTATGTCTCACCATGTAGCTATCGTCGACCTTACTGACCGGCAGTAAGAGTTTTCATAATGTAAATACAACAATGCCTCGATAATACTACCAAGGCATTGATTGTTTAAATCTTATTACAGAGCCGACATGTGGATCGGCCCTGTGAGCACTAATTCGGGATTAGTACTTGATCTCTACTCGACGATTTTTTTGCCAAGCTGCTTCAGTATGAGCTGTATCAACTGGGCGCTCTTCGCCGTAAGAGATTGTTTGGTTTTGGCTTGCAGCACCGCCAGCAGTTAGTACCTCGGCTACTACATTTGCACGACGCTCGCCTAATGCCAAGTTGTAGTCACGAGTACCGCGCTCGTCAGCATGACCTTCAAGACTTACGCGAGTACCAGCCCGTTTACCAAGGTACAAGGCATGTGCTTGCAAAATTACTTGCGAACGACGATCAATAGCCGTGGAGTTGTACTCGAAATAAACTACTTTTTCATCACGTGGATCACCATCGATGCCTAAGGCTGTCAATTCTTCAGCTGTTAAATCAATACCAGCATAAGGATAAACTGGCCCTTTAGGTGCTTCAGGTGCTTTGGTAACTGTTGGCTCAGCAGGCGGCTCACTCTTAGGTGCACATGCAGAGAGCACTACGCTAAACAAAATGGTAAGCACTAGGCCTAATTTGCGATTCATAATTTGACTCCAAAAACGTTTTTTATATTTGCCGTATATTTTTATTTTTTCAAAGGTGACCACGCCGGCTCACGTACATCGCCCCTTACAAATTCTACTTTTGTTCGAACACGACCGTCGGTTGAAGCAACTATCATCGCGGGCTCAAAGCCTTGTTCGGTCATATACAATACCATGTCTCCATTAGGAGAAAAACTAGGAGATTCATCAAATTTTGCCTTAGTCAGCCATTGCATTTCACTGGTTAGTGGATTAAATAACACGATGTTGCCACCATCGTGTACCAGGACCACATTCTTACCCTGATAATCGTAACTAGCGTTGGCGTTTTCATCACCCTCAAAAGTCATTCTCTCAATTGTTTGATCCAATAAACTGTATCGAAAAATTTGTGGCTTTCTTGATCGATTAGACGTGAACAATAGGGTTTCGCCACGCGGACCCCAACTCGGTTCGGTATCGATACCGTAATGTTTAGTGATGCGTTGATGCTCTTTTGTCTCTATGTTGTAAATAAACACATCCGGACTACCATGACGCGAACTCGAGTAAGCGATCATACTGCCATCTGGTGACCATGACGGTGCTGAGTTGACTCCTTTGAAGTCGGCGATGGTGCGCGCACGCCCTGTGTTTAAATCCACAACTCTCACAATTGGCCCTTTTTTAGTCAGATTAACAAAGGCAATCTTTCTACTGTCTGGCGCCCATGAGGGAGATAAGATTGGATACTTTGAGCGATAGACTTTAACTGAGTTGTAACCATCCCAGTCAGACACCATGAGTTTGTAACGAAAATTCTGAGGGCTAAGTTGTTCTCTCTCCACATAAGCGAGCTTAGACTGGAATGCACCACCGCCATTAGTAACCGCTTTGTAGACATCATCAGAAATAAGATGAGCGACGGCACGCATATCTTGGGCCCGAACTTTAGGAACTCTCTTAGTTTGACCGATTTGTTTATCACGAGCGACGTCATACATACGATAAATCACTTCGTAGGAGTCCTTGCCTAAGGACCAAATTTCGCCAAAAACGAGTACCTGGGCATTGATCAAGCGCCAGTCCTTAGCTCGTACCTCTTCAAGTTTTGAAGGTAATGTGAGAAATTTTTCGCTTGGTATTGGCTCAAACTTTCCTGTTACATATAGATTATTTGCGACAATCTTATGAACTTGATGCTCAAGTTCAACACCCTCCGGTGTCTTGAATGGCACGATCGCTATGGGCATACCGCTTTCCACACCACCGTCAATATTGATTTCAATTTGAGCACTGGCAGCGCTCGATATCGCCAACAGAACCAATATATTAATTAGAATATTCTTTTTCATGAATATGATTTGCTCTCGTCAAGTTCTACTTCGAAAGATTCAGGGTAACGTCCTGCATTTTCAAATGTGCTGATCTATCTTCTTGCTCAGTCGGGAAAGGCAAAGGACTGGCCTGCAATACGGCCGTTTCCGCGTTTTGATCGTACTGCTCACTACCACTGGATTCTACGACACGCACATCCATGACCTCGCCAAGTGGAGACAGTTTAATATTTAGGCGAACTTTACGCCACGGTTCAGAGCCGGGTGGCACGACCCACTTAGCTCTCACCGCTTTTTCTATGAGGGCTGAATACTTACTCTCAACTGTAGCCGTTCGTTGAGCCGCAGCTCGCTGCACTGCAGCGGCCCTTCGTTGTTCTTCTTCTAACTGCAAACGAAGAGTCAATTCTTCTTGTTCTCGCTTTCGACGCGCTTGCTCAAACAGTTCCTGCTCTTCTTTAATGCGCTTTAACTCAGCTTCTTTTGCGGCTTTTTCTTTTGCTAAACGCTCAAGCTCTCTGCGCTTTTTCTCAGCCTCGCGCTTTTCTTTCTCTTTACGCTTTTTCTCTTTGAGCTCTTCTTCTTTCTTTTTTTTGTTTAAGGCAATGACACGCTGACGCTCTTTTTCCTCGGCCGCCAACTTTTGCTTTTCAAGTTCCGCGAGCCGTTTACGTTCTAATTCAGCCTGCTTTTTCAGCTCTTGCAGATTTTTTTCTTCAAGTTCTCGCTTTTCACGCTTAACCTGCTCTTTACGCTTAATTTCGTCTCGTGTCTTTTGTAATTGATCCTCGTCGACCGCTCTGGCTTTGACGATGTCAATTTTTTCAGCATCAAAGGCATCAACCGACTCGACTTTGTGCGTATTAGTAAAGTTCGATACCAATATCGCAATAATCACGATATGTAAGACGGCGGCTCCGCTATAGGCAACAAATTTACTTGAAGCAGCGCTTTTCTTTCTACGATCACTCATTTATTTCTACTGTTGTTTCGATCGCTCTGTTACTAAGCTGACGGTTTCAATACCCGCCTCTTTGAGCAGAGTCATTGCTTGCATCACGTATTCATAACGGGCGTTTTTGTCACCACGAATAAGAAAGTTAGTGCTTGGCTTTTCTAAATACAGTGCTTTGGCGTAGCGAATGATACCAGCTGCATCGTACTCACGATCATCGACAAAAAGCGTACCCTCAGCATCCACCGAAAGCACAAAAGGTTCAGGCGCATCCTCGGTAGACTGCACTGGAGCCGACTCGGATGTTTGTGGCAAATCGACTTTAACGCCCTCGGTTAGCAGGGGAGCAGTCACCATAAAGATGATTAACAGCACCAACATCACATCGATGTAGGGCACCACGTTAATTTCAGCTATGGCTTTCCTTTTTCGACTTCGATAACTCATCGGCAATCCTATCTGGCCTCGCCAATGGTAAGCTGGCGATTAATGATGCTGATAAACTCTTCCATAAATATTTCATATTGAGCAATCAACTTTTCAACTTGTGTGTTGTAGCGGTTGTAGGCAATAACGGCGGGGATCGCTGCGAATAGCCCCATTGCGGTTGCTACCAATGCCTCTGCGATACCTGGCGCCACGCTTGCAACCGTGGCTTGCTCAGTAGAAAGCCCGAGTGCTCGGAACGAGTTCATGATACCCCATACCGTGCCAAATAAGCCCACATACGGACTTGTCGATCCAATGGTAGCAAGGGTTGGGATTTGCGATTCTAAGTGATCGATTTCTCGACTTAATTCGACTCGCATGGCTCGCTGAACCGCGTCGAGAAGGTCATTATTGTTAGCATAACCTCTTTCTGATAAACGTTGGTACTCACGATAACCTGCAACAAATATTTCCGACATACCGGAGGCGTGCTTGGTTTCCGTGCCGCAATGCGTATACAGCTTCCTCATGCTGCCACCGGCCCAAAATTGATCCTCAAACTTCTTTGTTAGGCGACGTTCTTTTCGCAATACGCGTGATTTACTAAATATAATTGACCATGAAACCACAGATGCAAGCACCAACATCAACATGACCAACTGAACCGTGATACTGGCCTCTAATACCAAGGAAAGAATCGACATACTGTCTTGTTGATGCCCCTGATTAAGCGCCTCGGCTGTTCTTTCCGCAAAGGATTCAGACTGTATAGCACCGTCATCATCATTGAGCACTCTGGCTTGCTCGCTATCTTGAGCAAGCGCAGGATTAAGAACGGGCGAACCAGCTAACATGAGGACAAACAGGATTAAACTAACTTTATTCATAGTAATTATTTTTTTACACGCTCTGATTCGAACATACTCTTCTGATTATTGTATCGGCGCTATATTGCAAAACGTTTAGGAAATGGAAAATTCGACTACAGATTCATCGCCTGCCTCAGCTCTGTCGGCATTGCCTTCATCTTTGAAGTTAGTGAATCTAATGAAGCCAGTTTGAGGCTGGCTGAGCATAGTAATTTCTCACCATTATAGACTTCTTGTTGCAACTCTAAGCGCACCTTACCGACTTGCAACACCTCAGCGGTCACTCGTAGATCATCAAATAACTTGGCTGGGTGGTGGAAGATCATGTTGACTTCTTTAACGACAAACACTAATTGTTGCTCAACCGCCAGTTCCGCGACATTGAAACCCAGATGCAGCAACCAATCGCAGCGACAACGTTCCATAAACTTAAGGTAGTTCGCGTGATATACGATTCCACCAGCATCGGTATCTTCATAGTAAACACGTAAGCTTTTCTCGAACATAACCCTTTACCCAGTGAATAAATCAGCTATCGAACAGCTTTTTCTGGCCACTTTTATGTTCACGCAGATCGTATTCGACCGGTGCTTGCAGACCAAAATATGACCATGTACGCTTGGTGACGACACGCCCTCTTGGAGTACGCATCATAAAACCCTGCTGAATTAGATAGGGCTCTACGACGTCTTCAATGGTACCTCTTTCTTCACCAATTGCAGCGGCAAGACTGTCTATTCCCACGGGTCCACCGTCGAATTTTTCCATAATTGCTTTTAACAACTGGCGGTCCATCCAATCTAGCCCATGAGGATCGACCTCCATCATATTCAAGGCACCTGACGCCATTTTTTCTGTCAACCGACCCGAGCCTTTCACTTCGGCATAATCGCGCACGCGGCGAAGTAATCGATTAGCGATCCTCGGCGTACCGCGCGATCGGTCGGCTATGGTTTTAACACCAGCATCCTCTGTTGGCACGCCTAAAATATTTGAAGAACGTTGTACGATTCGAGCCAAATCTTCGGTTCCATAGTACTCAAGTCGCTGAACAATGCCAAAACGATCGCGCAAAGGTGAGGTTAACAAGCCTGCACGAGTGGTTGCCCCTATTAGTGTGAAAGGCGGTAACGATAATTTTACGGTTCTGGCTGCCGGCCCTTCACCAATTACAATATCCAATTCGAAATCTTCCATGGCTGGATAAAGGATTTCTTCTACCACTGGACTTAAGCGATGAATTTCATCTATAAACAAAACATCGTGCGGTTCTAGATTGGTTAGTACTGCGGCAAGATCACCAGCGCGCTCGAGTACAGGGCCAGAGGTTTGACGAATTTTAGTGTTCATCTCACGCGCAATAATATTCGACAGAGTTGTTTTTCCTAACCCAGGCGGGCCGAAAAGTAGCACATGATCTAGGGCCTCATTGCGAGAGCGAGCCGCTTGAATAAAGATCGAAAGCTGTTCTTTTAGTTTTGGTTGCCCGACAAAGTCCTCGAGCATCTCTGGTCGTAATGCACGATCGACGACATCGTCGTCATTACCTTGGATTGCTGGATTGATTGGATTGTCGTCGATCATCGATGGAGACTCAGGGTTAATTCGAAATTGGATCTAATTAAATTTAACCGATTTTCACTGACAGTAAGCCGCTGATCAATTCAACTATTCCGATCACTATTTGCATAATCAGCGTCAATACCGCAAGTAGAAATTCTAAAAAGTTTGAAGCCTGATCAACCGCAACAGGGATACTATTTTGAACCCATGATTCGATCATCAAACCCAAGCTGGGTTTGTCTATCTCAACAACCAAAACACACAGAAAAGCAATAGAAAATGTCACTATAAAAATCGAATTCAGTGAATTCAAACTCAAGTATCTAGTTGGTTTATTCATAGTTAATTCACCCTAATATTGGTTTATTTTTAAAATAGCTGGCAACAACTACAAAACATTCCCAGATAAAATTCGAAGAGCTTGACGTATCAGCTCCTCACTTGAAAGCGATGAGTCGAGCGATTTGACCACTCGACTCGAATCCGAATTTTTGTACCCTAGAGCAACCAGTGCATCAATCGCGTCTCGAGAACTGTTGCTGCTGGATTCTCCGAGGCTGACTTCCAGCGTGACATCGCCAAACTCTTTTTCAAGTCTGTCTTTCATCTCAACGACTAATCGTTGAGCGGTTTTTTTACCGATACCCGGAACACGACAAAGTTGGGTAACATCCTCATTGGCCATACATTGCAGCAGCTCTTGCGCAGAGAGGGTAGAAAGCACGGCCAAAGCCACCTTGGGACCGACGCCATTCACTCGAATAAGACTACGAAACATTTCGCGCTGCTGCTTAGAGGTGAAGCCAAATAGAAGCTGAGCATCTTCTCTTACTACCATATGTACGAATACAGTAGCTTGAGCACCGACTTCTGGCAAGTCGTAGAAAGTCGACATTGGCGCCTCGAGTTCGTAACCAACACCATTTACGTTTAATACTAGACTGGGAGCTTGCTTTTCAAGTAATTCCCCTTTGAGCCAAGCGATCATATATGCCTCCTACCTTCTCTTTGCCAAGGCTTGATTTAGCTGTTGATGGTGAGCGTGGCAGATTGCCGCAGCTAGCGCGTCTGAAGCGTCTACTTCAGGGGCAATTCGCAGGCCCAGCAGCACTCTGATCATGTGCTGCACTTGCGCCTTATCGGCGCGGCCTTTACCAACGACGGTTTTCTTAATCTCTGTGGCGCTGTATTCAACAACCGGTATTTTATTAACCACGGCCGCCAACATGGCGGCTCCACGCGCATGCCCCAGCACCAATGCTGATTGTGGATTTTTAGCCAAAAATACTTTCTCGATTGAGACAATCTGTGGTTTGGTTTGCGCAATTACGTTCTGCAATCCGGTAAACAACTTTTCTAAACGATAGGGCAGGTCACCTTTGGGGAGTCTCAATGATTCAGAGTAAATATGACGGTATTCATTTCCTTGTGACTCAATTACCCCGACCCCAGTTATTTGCGAACCAGGGTCAATACCAAGAATCGTGACGGGTGATTGCATACGCCGACTACCCAGTCTGAAGCTAACCGAAATTACTCAGCGAAGGCCTCTTCGGGAAAGTCAGCATTCGAGAAAACATCAACAACGTCATCGAGGTCTTCCAAAGCATCGATGAGCTTCATTACTTTTTCAGAATCGTCAACAGACAAAGCAATTTCGTTTTCAGCTCGCTTAGTTACTTCAGAGTTAGCAACCGCCATATCGGCTTCTTGCAGAGCGTCCATAACAGCAACGTAGTCCGATGGCGGGCAGGTTACCTCAACGGTTCCGTCTTCATGAGTGATGATGTCATCGGCACCTGCATCCAAAGCAACTTCCATAACGGCTTCTTCATCGGCACCTTCAGCCATTTCAATGACGCCCATAGAATTGAACATATATGCTACAGATCCAGAGGTTCCCATGCTGCCATTGTATTTGCTGAACGCATGGCGTACTTCGGCAACGGTACGGTTTTTGTTATCGGAACTGCATTCAACCAACAAGGCGATACCGCAGGGAGCGTAACCTTCGTAGGTCATGTCCTCGTAGTTAACACCATCTAAATCGCCCGTACCGCGCTTTATCGCGCGCTCCACAGTATCACGCGTCATATTGACGCCCAAGGCCTTGTCTACCGCAATACGAAGTGCTGCGTTTGAGTCTGGATCACCACCACCCTCACGAGCGGCGACGGTGATTTCACGAATGTGCTTGGTGAACAGTTTTCCACGCTTGGCGTCTTGAGCCGCCTTACGGTGTTTAATATTCGCCCACTTACTGTGTCCTGCCATGATTGATTCGAAATAGTTAGTGCTACAAACCGTTATTCTAACATTGTTTAGGCTTGGGGCGGCAGGCTAACAAGCCTCATTTTGTGAGTAGCAGGGCTCTAACTTTTTGAAGCTTTAGCGTTGTGGTCATTTTGATCAACTTTCTCGACCCTAATTTTCTTGATCCAAGTGCCCGGCTCGGCCTCACCTCTTGGAAAGTAACCATTCAACGCCCTCAACTGCGCCTCCGTGGCAACATTCTCGTCGGTTTTATCCTTCGCGATAGAACCAAACGTTTGACCAGGCTCTAACTGTTCAAAATAAATTTTCTTTAACTCGGTTATATTTTTATCGTTCGGGTGCATCCGCCTGAAACTTCGTATCATTGAAACGAACTGCTTATCACGTTCGGCTGTCAAATTACTGTCACGCGTAATACCGGTAAAGTGAAAAGTGTTACGAGCAACTCTGGCCAGCGCTACCCGTTGACTATTATTTACCCCCATTGCCCCGAGATCCTTTTGTTCTTGGGGGTGAATTTTGACCACCGACTCAAGCCCCGCTGAGTACTTTGCCTTTATTGCTTCTACACTCGTATTGGTTTTAGCCCCAGTTTTTTCTATTTCCACTTTAAACTGCAAGGTCTTCTCGCTGTTCTGCACAACGATTTTAGATCCTTTTATTTTTCGGTCCCAACTCGCTGGGTGCAAAAACGTGATACCGAGCGTTTCATTGTTATAACGAACCCAACCAGCCGGCGCGGTCGGTCTTAGATTATTGCCAAACACAACACCGTCTAGCATGTCTCGGTAGGCCGTCCGCCCTTGGTATTCTTCACCCGGCGGCAAATTACCAACTCCACGCAATACAGCAAGCAGACGTTTATCATTTCTAGGGTGTGTTTGCAAAGTCCGATACGGGACCGTACTTTTTGAGAGTGAAGCCTTAGTGTAGTCAAACAAGGAACCCAAACCTTCGACTAAGCCTTCTGTGTCGTATCCGGCACCATGTAAATACAGCGCCCCCAGCCTATCTGCCTCAAGCTCGCGCTCTCTGCTGTATTTGGCCTGATTAATTTGTTGTTGAGTGGAAATTGCATTTCCAACTCCACTGCTTCCAGCAAGTATGCTCATCGATATCGCAAATATCGAATCGAAGATACTCTTCCTTCTTCTTTTGCTGACACCTTTGTCTATATTGTGGCCAATTTCGTGTGCCAAAACACCAGCGAGTTGAGCCTCGTTTTGATACAGGGTGATTAAACCTCTGTTCACATAAATATAAGGCTGCTGCATTGTGAAAGCGTTTGGTGTTGGATCATCTAACACCAAAAATCGATAGTCTTGTCCAGCGTGAGGCGTTTGCTCTAGTACTTTCTCGCCAACTTGTTGTACATACTCTGCCACCTTAGGATTATCATAGAGGGGTGTATTAAAAAGCACAGCCACATGATTTCGTAGGTTTTTACCAGATAAGTTTGGCCATTGTTTAGCCGCTTCCTCAAGTACCTTTTTCTCCCACTGCTTCTGAGTTAAGGTCTTATCTTCAATCGGATTGGAGGTTGAAGCCAAAGCAATAACAGGCATGACAAGCAAGACCGCGAGCCAATTACGAACTGAAAAGGTATTGGTAAATTTACTCATATCATACACCTCGAAGGTCTAAGACCCGATCAGACTACGAACCCATTACTTACGGATTTTTAAACCATCTCCATCTGTCTTATTAAAAAACCTCACCAATTGTCTACCCATACCCTTACAAGCGTCACCTTCAACTTGGGCTAACAAAGGGATAGGCACCACAAAGGCGGGCATATAGGACGTGCCGACAGCCTCGGTACTAACACGACCGACTTCCTCAAAAGTGGCTACATCCCATATGGTTGTCTCATAATCGCTGGTGTCTTCCCAGGTACCAAAGCCGAAGCATCCGCCACCGCCCGGCCCAATTGAGCAAGACATACTGCCGGCCGACGCGGTGCGCTCTGTGGAACCCTCAACCCAGACGAAATATTTAATCCGCATAGCTTTTAACTTTTGCGCCACTGGCGGAACTTTAAGGACTTTCTGTAATTTTTTAGGCCGTAGCGGCGCTGTTCTCGCCTCAAACCAAGGGTAGAACGCATTCACGAACTCGGGCTCGGGTATGATCTTAATATTCTTTGTTCCTGCACGAAGCTTGCCGCCAATGCAGGCGACCAAACTCGCCTCGGTTTGAATTTCCGGTGTTTGGTGTCGACCCAAAACGACCATTGCATCACCTTGCTCCCACTCTAAGGTATCTTTGAGTCTTACTTGATCAACGTTGATGGTCGTGCATCCTGCAGCTATACCAGCCAATGTAACCGCCAAGGAAGCACGCAGAAATATTTTACTGTTAATCATCTTGATTACCCTCCGTTTGCTGTGCGTACCCATTTTCTTGTTGGTTTTCAACTGACGCCGCTAAAGGTGCTTGCTCCTTCTGTTCGGTTTTACTGGCTATCATGGCCTTGATTTTTCTCTGGCCTGGAAACCGAGTTGCTAACTGCGCGCCAACGTCTCGTAACGCAACGTTTGCGGCAGAATTGAAAGCTTGAGGTGCGGAGGTCAGCAAGGCTGTAGGGGTTTTACCGTAACCTTTGACTACCCAATCGGCCAGCGATGAGTCATCGCTTTTCAGAAGCTTGATACGGTATTTTAAAAAGATCTCGTACTGCTTTAATTTGGTTTCGTTGGGCGCGGTATATTGAAAATCAAGCACCTCAGGCACCACCGTTAAGTCTTTGCTTGGGTCATCAGCACTGACCAAATTGGTGAGAGTCGAAAATACCGCGCTAAACATTTGCATCTGCGCCTGTGCTAAGTCGAGCGAACTCAACGAACGTTTTTTTTCGTTCTCCTCGTAAACATGATTCCGAAACTCATCGGTGAACTTGACGTGAACATTGAGCGGCACTTTTTCGACTAGTGGCCTAGGAATATCAGCATCGACAGTTACCTTCGTAGAGCACCCAGCAAGGATCACTAGCGATACCAAGCCTAGCCATCTGATAGCTAATTTTTTTACAAGCCCAAGAGAAAGTTTGTGGTTGGTAGCTATCATTAAAATATCCTCGTAGATTAAAGACTGTTAAGTCCAACAAATGTGCCATCATTTTGTTCGGCAAGCAGCCTCATCAAAGCTGCAAACCTCATTACTTGGCTTTGTGGTGATGGGCTAAAACTTCTCATATGCACGGGAAAACCGACTGCGTGAATCCTCACTAGACTTTCCCCCTTTCTATTTTTTTGATTTATCTGGTCAACCAAATATAGAACGCGTCGCACTGAGCGTCCGGTAAAGTCGTCGCCCATAACATAGATGCTTATCTTCTTCTTTTTATCATAGTGCTGTCGAATCGCCGTAGCGATGCCTGGCACTGGGTTAGAATCACTAAAAGCATTCCAACTGCGCAGTTTACTCAAGATTTGCCTTCTCCTTTGTGGAGAGTCTTGCATAAATTCACCTCGATACTCAGGGAACATATACGAGCCTTGATTATTAATAACCTGTATTCCTTTCACCTGCGGATGAATTCTCAGAATATTTTCAACTTCACGCAATAACCGCCCCCAAGGTCCATTAAACATACTACCAGAGGTGTCGATTGAAAAGATGATATACTCGGAATCTACTGGCACACCGCCTATGTAATCGTTACGGCTCTTGCGACTCTTCAAAAGCCTTTGCATTTCCTTTGACAGTGTTTGTACCGCTAATTGTAGCTCTTCAGCGGTGGTGGCGTCGTCAGCGCCATACTCTTCAATACTCGCTCTGCGCGCGTTCAGTGTTTCTAACTCTCCCCTTAGGATCGCCACTCTGCGTTGGTCCTTTCCTAGTTGCTCTTGTTTAGCATTTAATTGTGTTTCTAAGTACTTTACTTGCCCTCTAATCTCAAAAAGACGCTCCTGCAATGCTCTGACTTGCCCTTTTTCTTTTACAAGGGATTCTTCCAAAACAATCGGCACACTGGGACGCACTATCACAAGCAGCAAGACAATGGCCCCGAAGCCACAACAAATAATATCTAAAAAGCTTAGGCCTGCATCACCAACTCCACGCCGATTTCCCCTTTTACTCATGGCCAACCTCGCGCCGGTGTTAAAAATGACCCTCGAGTTCTCAATGCCAATCCCCAATAGGCGCCGGCGGCATAATTGTCACCCTCTAATGGTAGCAACATCGTATTCACCGGTATCCCCGGTGCCAATTTTGCCACGGCGTTTCGAAAAACCTTATAACGTTCTGTACCGCTGATTGAACCCGATGTTGGCGCACCATCGCCGATGGTAGGTAGCCCGTCGGTTAGAATAAAAATATTATCAGGCCTTGGTGTCATATTCATTGCGACTTCGAAGGCGTTCTGTAGATTGGTCCCGTTACTTGGAACCACTTTATTCATGCCTTGAACGACAGACGCGACCGCCAGCTTATCAGTAACTTCGTACCATTGATTAATTTCAGAACCATAAACAGGTTTCACACCGTCATTAAACGTCAACATTTGAAAGTCACTTGATAAGGGTAAATTAGCCACCAGCCACTGACTGATGGCTCTGGCCCGTAGCCATTTGGGGGACGTTCTTTTTATCTCGTCGCTCATGTTTCGACGGCGTATGACCTGCACTATTTTTTCGTCTAGCATGCTGGCCGAGCTATCAATGAGAAGCAATACGTTGTCACCGCCTAATCGTAAGCCCGTTAGATATTGTCGTTCTCCATCTCCTGTAAATTCATAGGCTTTACTACCGGCAGGGACGGTATTCTCCAGCGCGCGCTTTTGCGTCTCTAGTTTGGCGAGCTTGGCCTTTAAACCGGGAACATCGTCCATATCTTCCGGCGATATTTCTTCTATTATGCTTCGAAGTTCTTCGAGTTCCTCTTCAATCTTGCGGGCCAAACCTTGCGCCGTTACGGATTCGTCAGAAATATCGCTAATGGTGTTTCGAATGCGAACTAGGCTTTTCTCACCCTCAAGAATTTCCTCCTCGAGCAGATTTATTTCGGCTTGATCCGTCAAAACTTGATTCGGCACAGGTGTATCGACTACGTGTTTGAGGATCAGAAAGATTAAAACGGCCGCGCCAAGCCCACAGGACATGATGTCCAAGAAGGACAAGCTAAATGTGGAGGTTTGTCTGATCTTACGTCTTGCCATTGTTACTTCGCAAATGCGGGCGAGTTAAAGCATTTGAATTGCGGTTATAACGCCATCCGCTAGAGGCGATATTAATCGATCATTCGGGCTGATCGAGGTGCGCCCCAAATCATTGATAATTTGCAGCTCACCTGCCGTTAATTTTTTCTCTAGGTTACCAGCTCCATCTTTTTTGGTTAAAACCAACTCGGTGCCAATGGTGGTTATATTTGCGTCAGCAACAGACACGGCCAAGCCATTGAGCACCACATGACTCGCTAAACCTGTCGAGGAAGTAACGATATTCTGCTCATTAAGAGTGGCATCGTGTTGGGCAACTTCTTCTATTAGGTTATTGTCTTGTTGCACTTTCTCTAACAAAGGAAAGCTAGTTCGATAAACCACATTGCCGTCATCATTCGACCCCTTGGCAAACGTGCTTGTTAGCAGGTCTATGTCTGAGATCCAAGTCACGTTGTGTAGCTGAAGGCCACCTAATTCGAACTCGTTATTCACGTCTACAAGAACTGGCCCATCTTTAAACTGTTCAATAAGGTCGAGTAATGGAGATAATGCCAACTTAATCTCGGTAGGTTCTATAACTGCGTGATACAACTTGCTGTTGTGCTCAACACCAACATTATTTTTTTGGTTGTTGATCGCTCTTTCAACCAAAACCGGCAGTTGATCAAATAACTGCTGCTCTGTTCCTGCATCGTGAAGCGGATCAAATCTGTCCTCTCGAATAAAACAGGCTTGCAGACTCTGCAACAATGCCTCTTGCATGTTAACTAGGCTCACTTCGGCAACGACTTTGGCATTTTCCAGCACCACCTCGGTATCCGATATCGATACAGTTGATACGACGGTTTGATGCATTTGCACATCGACATGCACTACCTTGGACGCAGCTAGTCTAGCCTGTCTTGTACACCAAGCTGGCTTGCTAATCAGCGAAGTAATCTCTAACTGATTTGCTTTAGCCACACCCAATAAAAGTTGAAGATGCGCATCTCTGTAGTTGGCTGGCACCACTAACGCCATTTCATTCAAAGCGTATTTTTCTTTGAAAGCGCCTAGATGTTTCCATATCAAGTCGGCTGCGTGACGCATGCCTGCCGCGTTTTCGCTGATTGCTGATTGAGCACACTGTTGCCAGTATCGACTGTTTATCTGTAACGGAGTTTTACGACATTGACGTACGGGAGTTTTATCACCGTCAAGATCAAAGACAACCGTGTCATCCGTAAATAATGCATAGCCTTGGCTGCGTCCAATCACCTCTGCACTTGCATTGGAAACTTGTTGAAGCGCTAAATTATTGTCATTGACGTGTAAAGCATGAAGCATATTTTTCACCACCTAATTCTGCATATGACGAATTAAACTGTAGTCACAATGTTCTTGGACATCTGAGACCATTCGTTCTTGCATCAAGGTAATTTGGTGCATCAAAAACATGATTACGATGCTAATGAGTAAGGCGATAAACGTTGAATTAAAAGCGACGCCTAAGCTAGCGGTTACTGCTGCGATGTTGCCTTGCACTGCCTCATGAGCATTACCTAGGGCTGTGCCTATGCCGCGGACTGTACCAATGAAGCCAATTGATGGAATTGCCCACGCTATGTATCTCACTAAGGATAATTCAGAATCGAGCCGATCTGCTTCTGCATCACATGCGTCGCGAACGACATTGGAAACATCGGCGACTGAGGATGTGGAGCCATATCGCTGCAGTGCCGAGCGCATTACCCTGGGGAGTAAAAGACGTTGCTGTTCTTGGGGCAAGGCGTCTAAATTTCTCGATAGTTTTCGCGCATCTTCAGGCAATACCCTTTGCCCCCCTTCAATACTGACTAGTTGTTGATTCAAAAGCTTTCTTTGGGTGCCCACGTTTTGCGCTTTTAAGCCCATGATAGCCATTACCCAAAACATTAAGACGAAACAAGCCTCTTGTTCATAGTCCTTCAGTACAACCCAAGCGGAACGCTCGATGGTGATCGGCTCTCCCGATGCCTCTTGTTCTGCGATTGCTCTAGCTTCTGACGCTAAAACGGCCTCAGCATTTGGTCGAACCAAACCAACATACGCTGTGTGCACCACAACAAATGAAAGTAGGAGTGCGACTATTTGATAAAAAAATTCCGACTGCTGAAATTTCATAATTAATTACTCTGCTCGCCTCATATGTCTATAGGAAAAGGGACCGGCGTGTCCTCAGAGATTTCTTCAGAGGGCCGAAATGTTGGGTCATTTATCGTTTCTTTATTAGCCAATTCATCGCCCTGCGCTTCACTGGGCATATCGTCTGATTGGTTCTGAGTTGATGTTGGTGGCTCTACTTTGCCATCTTCGGTTTGTTGGGCGTGTGCCTGCACTGAGAAACCAACATAGGCGATGATCATCACTAGTAAACTAACTTTAGCTAAACGCATATTATTGTTTCGCAACGGTTGTGTTTTTAGATTTATTTAGTCCGGCATATCGAGCCACTCTAAAGCCTATGTCGTGCGTTCCTTTTGCTCCGTAATCTCGATAAGCCAATCTTAGCTGCGGTAAATAACCACGTGCCCAGCTGGCCCCTCGCACGACATGAAATTCACCATTTTCTGGACCTAATGGGTTAAGGATTTTTCCAGACTTGGTTAACTCGCTACTACCTTTCGAGGAATACCAGTCATGCATCCATTCTGCTGCGTTACCTGTTAGATCATAAAGTCCTCTATGGTTTGGAGGAAAGCGTCCTACAGGTGCAGGACCTTTAAAACCATCGTCATATCCCTGGAGAGTGAAGGTAATTAAATCTTGTGCTTTTACATCGGCATAATTCTCTATCTTAGAGCCTGTAGGTACATTCTTCTGTCTGCCCCAAGGATAGACCAATGTTTCTTTGCCCTTGCTTCTGGCCAACCAAGACCATTCTGCCTCGCTCAATAGACGATAACCATTGGCATCGGCGTTTACACCGGAAACAAAACCAGCCTTGGTTTGATAGAAGGGGTCTAATCCTTCTATCTTGCTTAACCAGTTACAATACTGCGCAGCTTGTTGCCAACTTAGGTTAACCGCAGGGGCCTTGTTAGCGTCCAAACTTTTGCCTTTATAGTTACCAGCATTATGACTGGCTTTGAACCGTCGAAACTGTTTATTAGTGGTTTCATACACGGCGACGTAAAATGGCCTAGTTAACTCAGCTTGATAAACTTTTTCGTTGGCTCTTCGTCCATCCTCCGTTCTCGGCGAGCCAAGTTTTACCGGCCCTAGTTGCTTGAAGAGCTTCATTTCGTGTCCAGCCCGGTTAGTATAGGCGGCTGGTATTTGTGCCCAGTAGTGTTGCTCTTCAGTAAGCAGACGAAAGCTCAACAATTGAGAACTGGACCGCGTTGGCACAATATCATTGTTTTGAGTAACGTAGCCCGGCTTTCTAACACTTACTCGGTGCGGTAACGAAGATAGATTTACGGTCTGAGTACCCGGCCCAAGCCTCTTTCCATCAACGTAAACAACCGCATCAGGCGGGCTAACACTCACCCTAACAGGGATGGCGTCAAGAGCCAGGTCCAGCGTTTTTGATTGGTTTTCATCGGGCTTCAGGGCAAACGAACGCTCATCTAATTTATAACCAGCTTTATAAACTTGAAGGCGTTGTTGTTGGTCTGGTGCCACAACTAGGGATAAAGGCGTCACACCTTTAAACTTATCGTTCAAAATTACCGCCGCACCACTGGGGTTAGAATGTAGCTCCAACCGACCGTCGGCGGGTTCTAGGTCAATAACGGGAACCTGAACTGGCTGCTGAGCCACTACACTGATTTCTCTTTGGTATGGTTTGTAACCCTCTGCAACAATTCTGAGACGACGCGTTCCTTCCTCGATTTTAACGACCGCAGGAGAGGCACCTTTTTGCTCATCGTCAACAAAAATCATTGCATTTGCAGGCGTAGTTGCCAGAGTATACTCTGCCCAAGCAGGGTCTAAAGACGCTTCAAGCACCTGCTGCTCACCCTTACCCTTGATTAACATAGACGTTGAGTAGGGTCGATATAAATCGGCATCGATTATCACATCATAACGACCCGCTGGAACCTCAATTAATTCTTCACTCAATTTGTGTTCAAGAGTCTGTTCACCCTCTAAACGTACCCGACCCTTGACTTCATCCGCAACCATCAGTTTGAGTAGGCCAGGTAACCGATTGATCACTAACTCAAACTGCTGATGTCTATCACCAGAAATTGATAGAGTCTGATCAACCCGACTAAACCCTTCAGCGATTACGCTCACTTTGTGTTTGCCTGGCAAAACAAGAGTGCGATTGCCCAGCGGCAGTTTTATCTTAGAGTGAATTTGGATTTCTGCATCTTGCAATAAGAGCTCATCTGGTTTGTTCAAATTCGGAGTAACAGCAAAAATTTGCACAGAATTTGCGACGGAGATGAAAACAATAAATACCAAGCACAACAAACCTGCAATTATTAAACCAACGTGAGCAAACGTTAGCTTGAAAGCGATTGACTCAACCTCGTTTGTTGGAACCTCGAATGATTGGGCATCAAGCGATGTATTTTTTGCTACCTTTGATTCAATTTGGTCCGGCGCTATATAGTTTTTATCTGTCACTTAATTCCCCCCGACTCAGCGGCAATCAGCGCTTGCTTACAGACAATACTAAATTGCTGGATACTGTCTTTTGAGTCAGCACTGAGTACAATCTCTTTTCGTACATCTCGAAAGCCGAGTCTGGTTCCGGTTAGAACGTAACGACCGGGTTTAAGTGCCATTCGTTTGGAATTAAATCGACCTAGCGACAGCCGCTTAGACCCCTCTCGTTTTAGCGACACCTCAGTGGACTGATCAGACAAGAGCGCAACTTTTATTGTCACTTCGATGTCATTGAGTGCTTCCTTTAACAAGACAATTTGTGCTTTTAGTGTCGAGCCTTTAGTTTTAATCGCAGTGGCTTGGGCCAATATTTCTTGCGCTTGGGCTTTTTTTGTCTCTTTAGCCAAAAGTAAGGGGTCCGACAAAACCTCCTTTATTCTGCGATCCAAGTCAAGACGCGCTTGCGTTCTAATCTGTCCAATTTTCGCTGAAACCTGATTGCGATCACGCTGAAGCACGGTCTGATAATTTGATAGAGCACTGGCCCATTGTTCTCGTGATTCAAACTGGTTTGCCGCCGTGAGTAAGGCGCTTAGCGATACTCTTTTATCCGAGGCTAAGGCCTGCCGAAGGCCAGCAGTTGCTATCTGATCATCGGGTTTGTGATTAAGGGCGGTATTAAAATACGATCGTGCTGAGGAATATTTGCCAGCAAACAAACCACGGTATGCCAAACTCATCGCATCTCGATATAGTTTGTCTTGTTGTAAGTTTTCTAGGCGCTCTAACCCGAGTCTTGCGCTCTGCGTCGATGCATCTAAATCAACAGCAGCTTGCATGTTAACCTTGGCCTCTGCTAAATCGCTGATGTCGTCTTGATTGACAAATTTCTTCTCAAAATCCGCGGCGATGGCTAAATATTGAAGTACCTGATCCAATGTTTTAACTCGTTCCAAGCCTTCAAGGGCCGAGATACTGTTCACATCCAACCGTAGTGCTGATTGAAAATACTGATTAGCTAACTCGGACTTACCTTCATCAACTGCTTCGAGACCTAAACTCACGCGGCGAGTCACCTCTTGCGGTATTTTTTGCTCTATACCTTTGAGCATTTCATATGAGTTTCGATACTCATTTATAGCTTTTATGTAATTTTTTTGGCTGTAGAACTCATCTCCAAACTCGGCCATCTTCAATGCAGCCTCGTAGTCCTGCGCCGCCCAATCTTCTACCTGTTTATCCTGTAGCGACTTTTGAACATCCAAAAGGTCTGCGAGAATGTCCTGCGAATCTGCTCTCGCTTGATCTAACTGCGCTTTGCTGAACGGTGACACTTCGTCAGCGTCCTCTTTGGCGCCAGACACTGGCTCTGCTTTGCTAACGCCACCAGCGACAGAAACACGTACATTAGCCACACTCGAACTCGACTCTGGCGCTAACAGTATTAACGTTACAGCAATAACGCCTAGTAAGCCAAACACCAACAACATCAGGTTAAATTGAGATTGCCACCATGCGCCTGCAGCCGTTGCGATTATTCCTTCACGCTGATGTTTATTTGAAGCTTTTACTATCGAAGGTTCACCTGGCGCTTTAAAATCACTGGGCTCTAACTGCTTACCTTCAAATTGCGTACTGCGTTGGTCTTGGCTCATTATTAATGACTACTATTTTCCGATTACTAGGATGACTGATTGCTGGGTGTTGTCTCTTCTTGGCTTTCAGGAGGTGGAGCCACACCTTCCTCTATTTCAAACATCCGACTTAAGATCCGTCTCCATTCAACAAATTGATCTTCAACGGTACCAGTCAAAGTTACAGTTCTGTCTTGAAAGTCTACGACACTCGGTTCGAGCTCTAGTTCCAACGAACTACCCATCTCTCTTAATGTTTCACTTCTAGCCAGTGCTTCTTCTGACTTTAAAAAGCTCTTCACAAAAAGGTTTGCTCCGTAAATCGAACTGACTAAGCCACCTATCTGTGTACTGCCATTTCTGCTGGAGTTGGCTGCTACTACGCCCCCCGCGATGGCCGCTACCGCGGCAATCTTTTCTTTGCGAGCCTGCTCTCTTAACTGTCTTTCTTTGACGACTTCTTTATAACTTAGCTTTCTCCACTCCTGATAAGGTCTGGACATATCGTTGTTAAAGGCTCGGTAGTAATCTTGGATTACGTCGAGAAACAAATCGTTTCTCGAGCGTATCCGATCAACTTTCTGAATAAACGGATCTTGGTCAGAGGGCACTCTAGCTAAATCAACAATGCCATCTTCAGACTCTGATAAATACCCGTTAAAAGCCGCCGGAACGAAGTCTCTAGCAAACAGAATTTTAGTGGTACTTCTTATTTCCAACAGCTGTGTTGGCGTAAGCTTGGCGTGGTAGTCGAATATGTCATTGGCGATGTTATTAAACAGCGCCTGAAAGGGGTCACCAGGTAAGTTCACTTCCGGGTTGTATGCGTACTGACTGGCTATTTGTTGATATTCTTTGCTAAACCACGTTTTCCCACTAACGTCGCTGACGTCAATGCGCAACCTTACTCTTTCCCCATTAGACTCGATCAAACGGCCCTGTACAATTACGTCCATCCGTGAATTTGAAGACGGCAGCGCTCTCACCAAGCCCCAGGCATTGCTGTTATCTAAGGTCTGCTTCATTTGCGCGGTAAACCACACGGCTTCGCTCTTGCGCACATTTAAATAGGCTAACTGATCGTCATCGAGTTCATCCACACCATGATCAAAAAGAACAACGCCAACGTCTAGAAACAACTCCTCATCCATGGAGGCCTCTTGCTCTTCAGAAAGCTTGTTGATAGGTATCTTTACCGTTTCATGATATTCAAAAGTTGTACAAGCCGCTAAAGCCCAAGCCAGCACGACTAAAACGACATGCCTTACTTTTTTTACACCTTGTGTTACCAAAACCCGACGATTCATAAATCTATACCTTAGTTATCTGACACACCTTTGTATTTGTAATAGTCTTCCCAGTACCTCTTTTTGAGCTCTGGATCCTTCTCCGCCTCGGCAGACTCTCTCAACTGTCGGGCAACGATATCGTCGTTTTTGCGAAGGTCTTCAATATCGGGGCGATCAGAAACTTCCTCTTGATCAGCATCGGGCTCGGGATTATCACCCTCTCTTTGCTCTCCTTGTCTGCCTCCTTGCGCGCCGGCCTCACCGGAAGCGGCCGTGCTGCTTTGAGCACCCGAGTCTGCCTCTTCGGTCGTCGACGTGCCTGAGGATCTGCCAGCAATGGTTGGTTCATCTTGGCTCTCGTTGTATTCTTCGAACTCATCAACGTCACTTAAAATACCGTCGTCGTTACCATTCGCTCGCTCTTCAGCAAAGGTTTTTTCTCTTTCTATTTCCTCGTCAAAATCACCGAGAGTTTCATCCAATTCTCTCTCTAGCTCCTCGAGCTCTTCCTCGCTTAAGCCATCTTGTTTCTCAAATTCCGGTTGTTCGAATGACTCTTCAGAGCCCTCTTTGTCAGTCTGCTCTTCAAAGGTTACATCGCTCTCTTGGCCTTCTTGTTGACTGTCAGCTTCGAAGTCTTCTTCCCATCCGTCGGGCGCTTCAGATTGCTCACCCTCTGAACCCTCTGAACCCTCTGAACCCTCTGATCCCTCTGATCCCTCTGATCCCTCTGATCCTTCTGATCCTTCTGATCCTTCAGCAGATTCACTGTCGGATTCGCTGCCTTCAGAACCAGATTTCGGACTGGAGCTTGGCGGCTGAACACTAGGGTCTTGTTGCTCAGGAGAGCCAGCGCCCCCGCCTGGAATGGGGATAGGTATGCTGGGCGTGGGTATTGGTGAACCGCCTGGGGATCCGCTAGGGGGGCTACCTGGTGTCCCAGAACCACTGGGCGGCGTACACGCTGAAATCGATGCCAAAAGCATCAGAAAAAATACCCCTTTGGCAATGATTTTGGTGATCTGATGACCTCGATACATAGTCTTGGTGTTATTCACTGGCTTGGTCTCCCACGCTGGCTAAGGTTTCGCTATTTCGTAATCTTACTTTCATGTCGTAAGTGACATCTTTAGCTCCAACCATTTTGCCATCTTCAATGATTGGCCTAAAGACCGTGGCACGAGCAACTCGCTTGGCCCTGGCAGTTAATTTTGGATAAGGTCCGGTACCATTTTGGGTATAGACTTTGCGCACACGTCCATTATGATGGATGTCAAAATTGACTGGAACAAAAACCGTTCTATCACCAGTGTTGGCGCTAAGTCGAGCTGCGCTGTAGTTAAAATCAGGCAACTTTGTTGGCTCTTCAAATGCTTTACGTAACTCATGGTCCTCATCCAGCTGTTCTGCCAGCTTCCATGCTTGTTCATAAAAGTAAGCCGCATCACCAAATCGATCAAATAACAGAAAAAGATCACCTTTATCTCTCAGCGCTCTGACCATATGCTCAATACTATTTTCCTCCCGTGCCTTAAACAAATAAAGATCTAATTCTTTCGCCGCTTTACCGACAAAGTTCGAGCTTGGCAATATCACTTGGCGAGTTTCTTGCTCTTTAAATCCTCGAATTTTTGAATGATCTTGATAAACCCGTCCCAATTCTCGATTAATTTGTCCGCTTATATAATGAAGTAGAGCTAAGTCACCGTAGGGTGGTTGTGTTTCCGAGAGTTTGATATCTGGGTATTTTCGAACAGCCAAGCGTAGATAGCGTATAGCCTTTTGAACTTTTGCTAATGACGCTTCATTGATGCGGGGACGCTCGTAATATAGCGCGATAAATGCGGCCCCCATTCTGAGCAGTAAATCGTAACTGTAATTGTCTGTGATTTCGGGATTTTTACGCTCTAACCATAAAATTTGGCCGAGGGCGGCTTCCATCTCCTCTAAGTCACCATCAACATCATGTAAGTTAAACATTGAGCTTAAGATTACCCTTTGCTCTAACGAATAAACGCCGTTATTTATTTTTGCTAGGTGAAGTGCTTTTGCGTACATATCCCGAGCTTCGTCTAAACGTCCGGCCTTAGTTAGAAGACCGCCGTAGGCTAGATAAGATTCGCCCAATCGAGAGTCAAACGCATCAGCTTCTTCTTCCAACAGCAATATATTCTGAAACAACGCCTCTAAGCGATCGCCTAGATCTTCTGGCAAATCCACAACAGGGACAGGCTTTATCGCGTCATCTCTCGAGGAGAATGGTTGGTTAACTTCCTGCGAGTGGATTACTGTGGTTGAGAGGGTAAAGATGAAAAAACAGGCTGACAATAAATAATTGTTGCGCTCAACGCGCAATACACTCCCCAGGCGCCTTTGGTATAAGCGGCGCCTTGTGGTTATTTTTGCTAACTTCATAGACCAACTTCCCAGAACAGTTTTAGACTACCTTAGTATCGACCGTGTCATGAAAAGTTTTACTATTACCAAATGTTAATATTAAAGCACCCCTGTGGTGAAGCTTTTACACATATTTCTCGGAAAACAAACTAAAAAGTAAGTCAAATCAGCATCTTAGTATTTTTTAAAATACCATCACTGGTTAAACCAAAACTGGTTCGATTTCGAGTTCGACCCCAAACTTATCAAGGATATCCCTCTTTATTGTTTCAGCAAAGATTTTAATCTGAGTTCCCGGCATGCGATTTGGGTTTGTTATTACCAACGCTTGCGACTGGTGAACTTTGATCCCACAAAGCTCTTTTTGCTTCCAACCTGCATTATCTATCAACCAGGCGGCAGCAAGCTTGAATCGATCCTGATATGGGTAAGACACTAAATCCTTGTAAGTGGCTTTTAACTCATCATGCTTCGCAGCCTCGACAATAGGGTTTTTAAAAAAGCTGCCTGAGTTTGGAATCTTACTGGGGTTTGGCAACTTACTGGACCGAATTGCAACCACCGCATCGAATATTGTTTTGGGCACAATCGCTTCCATGCCTGAGCCCCGGTCATGCTCTATCGCGGCTTTAAGCGCAGGATAATCAAGCACCACCTCGTTGGAACGCTTGAGTCTAAACACAACGGCCGTTACAATTTTTTTGCCCGACCAATCGTGTTTGAAGCGGCTGTCGCGATACGCGAAGCCACACTCACTGGCAGCGATTTGCTGAGTTTGTAAGGTATCCATATCAATTACTTCAACCGACTCAATGAAATTTTGTACCTCAACACCGTATGCGCCGATATTTTGAATTGGTGCTGCTCCAACGGTACCTGGAATCAGAGCGAGATTTTCTAAGCCATTCCAGCCTTCATCCACGCACTTTTCTACAAAACTATGCCAATTTTCTCCGGCACTTACCTTAACGAAAAAGGAATCATTTGATTTTTTTTGCAGTTCGATTCCCTTGATTCCGATGCGGATTACCACTCCATCAAAATCCTGAATGAAAACGGTATTGCTGCCTTCACCCAGCACGAAACAATTTTGTTTAGTTTGTTTTAGAGTCGTTAGAGCTTCAACCAGTTGCTCCGCTCGATCAACTTGGACCAATGCTTTGGCGTACGCCTCTACCTTCATGGTAGTAAGCTCAGTCAGATTGACCCAGCCATTGTTACTCTGGCCTTGGTTCTGGTCGGGATCAGCCATCTGACTTATCGCTCAATGGAGAGTCATTACCGTTGTAGGCGCGTTATCCTTCAGATTGGTCACCTGACTTTAACGCTTGCGCCGCTGGGCTTAATCGGATGTGCAAGTCTCTTAGCTGAGTTTTATCAACGTCGCTCGGAGCATCAGTGAGCAAACATGAGGCTTTTTGAGTTTTTGGAAACGCGATTACGTCTCGAATAGACTCAACGTTAGACATCATGGCGATGATTCTGTCCACGCCGAAGGCAATCCCACCATGCGGCGGCGCACCAAAACGCAGAGCGTCGAGTAGGAACCCAAACTTCTCTTGTGCTTCGGTGTCATCAATACCAAGTGCTTCAAAAGCCAGCTTTTGAACTTCCATTTGATGGATACGAATTGATCCACCACCGATCTCGGTTCCATTGAGGACCATATCATACGCTCGCGAAAGAACATTACCGGGATTGCTTTTCAGGTCATCGATTTGATCAACCTTTGGTGCTGTAAAAGGATGATGTAGTGAAGTCCAACGCCCGCTGTCTTCATCACGTTCAAACATTGGGAAGTCCACAACCCACATAGGCGCCCAGTCGCCCTCAATCATTTCAAGATCATGACCTAACTTCACTCGCAGTGCGGCTAGGGAATCGTTCACGACTTTAGCTTTGTCGGCACCAAAGAAAATCAAATCACCGTCTTTTGCACCGGTGCGCTCAATAACGCCAGCAAGCGCCTCATCAGATAGGTTTTTAACGATTGGTGATTGCAAACCATCTCGACCCGCCGAGGTGTCGTTAACTTTGATGTAGGCTAAACCACGTGCGCCATAATTACTTACGAAGTTCGTGCAATCATCGATCTCCTTTCGACTCATTTTTTGCGAACCGGCTGGCACACAAAGAGCCGCAACTCGCCCGTCATCAGCGTTCGCTGGCGTAGCAAATACCTTAAATCCGGAGTCTCTCATCAAATCCGTCACTGAAACGAGCTTGAGCGGAATGCGCAAATCTGGCCGATCGATTCCGTATTGTTCTATCGCTTCGGCATAGGTCATGCGGGGGAAGTCATCAACAAGATCAACGTCCAACTTGTCTTTGAACAAACCACGGATCATCTGCTCCATCATGTTCATGATTTCTTCTTCGGTCATGAACGAGGTTTCGATGTCGAGCTGGGTAAATTCTGGTTGTCGATCTGCCCGCAAATCTTCATCACGAAAACAACGAGCGATTTGGTAATAACGCTCAAAGCCTGCAACCATCAACAATTGCTTAAACAATTGTGGAGATTGTGGAAGAGCGAAAAAATCGCCTTGATGAACGCGACTCGGCACAAGGTAATCACGAGCACCTTCGGGCGTCGACTTAGTCAAAATTGGCGTTTCTATATCAACAAAATTTTCCGCTTCTAAAAAGTCTCTAAAGTATTTGGTGACCCCACTTCTTAAACGAAAAATTTTCTGCATAGACTCACGACGTAAATCCAGATAACGGTAACGTAAGCGCACCGCCTCACTGACATCGTCCTCGTCTAATTGGAATGGTATCGGATCGGCTCGATTCAGAATCTCCATTTCAGTGGCATATACCTCGACCATGCCAGTTGGCAAATCTGGATTGGTCGTGCCCTCTGGTCGTGGACGTACCTTAGCCGTTACCTGGAGCACATGTTCATTCCTAACAGTCTCAGCAAGAGCAAATGCCGCGACCGCGTCAGGATCAACAACAACTTGTAGTAAACCAGACGCATCTCGTAAATCGATGAAGATCACACCACCGTGGTCGCGTCGACGGTGGGCCCATCCTGATACCGTTACAACTTGATCAATCAGGGTTTCGTTAACTTGGCCACAGTTATGGCTACGCATTGCATTCATCGTTTTTCTCGCTTTGCTTTTCGCTTGTCTTTTGCACGGATCTCCGCCGCAATTTTTTCTGCTTCGATTGGGTCATCCAGCGGATTAACTACTCCCGCGGATAAAATCATCTTGAGTCCGACTTCCACTGGTATATCAAGTCGTTTGATGTCTTCAGGCGGCACCATAAGATAAAAACCTGAAGTGGGATTTGGCGTAGTCGGAACATAAATATTAATAAGCTCATGCCCGATCACGGATTTAAATTGTCTGGGAGTATCACCCGTTACGAACGCCAACATCCAGAGATCTCGCCTTGGGTACTCCACTAAAACAACCTCACGGAAAGATTGGCTAGCGTCTGAAAACAGACTTTGCGTGATTTGCTTTACAGCACCATAGACAGTTCGCACCAGAGGAATCCGAGACAATATTGCCTCCCATGCTGAAACTAACTTTCTGCCAAAAAAGTTTGCTGCGATAAGACCAGTTACGAGGACCAATATGACGGTTAAGAAAGCCCCCAAACCGGGGATTTTATATCCGATCAGTGTCTCTGGCCTGTAAGCCATTGGCAGTAGCAAAAGAGTACGATCAATTAGATTAATCGCGAACAGCAATACAGCTGCCGTAGCTAATAATGGCAACCACACTAATAGGCCAGCAACAAAATATTTTTTCAGGCTATTCATATGTCGAATCCGAATTTTTGTTTCTAAGTTTTAGTCAGAAGAAGCCGTGTTAGCTATGCTACTCGATTTATCAGTGCTTGCACTCTTATGATTGTTGGTATCAGCATCCGACGTCGGTTGCGACGCCTTCGGTTTTGCACCGGAGTTTTTGAAATCAGTTTCATACCAACCCGTACCTTTCAACTTGAAAGCGGCGGCTGTGACCTGCTTTTGCAGTGAGGATGCACCACAAGCAGGGCAATCAGTCAATTTTGGATCGCTCATCTTTTGCAGAGCTTCCATTTGATGGCCGCAATCGACACATTGATACTGATAAATTGGCATGGTTAATCTAACTATTACTCAGACATTTACACAACAAGAGCCACGTTGACCTTCAGCTACGTCTAGGTTGCCGGATGATCAATAAGACAAAAGCCAAACAAAATTGCATTAAGCCTGTAAAACTGGCGCGTGATTATACTTTGAGATACAAAATCATGAAAACGCTTTTAATCAATTAGTTACTCAAAGATTTGTCTAAAGACAGTTTTAGCACCCCTATTGACCAGCAATGGTCATGCTTTCTACCAATATTGAGCCACACTCAGTATTACCCTTAGAATCAATATCACCACCGACTGCCACGATATTCTGATAAATATCAGATAGATTTCCTGCTATCGTTATTTCCTCTACAGGATAGATCAACTCACCGTTTTCCACCCAAAATCCCGCTGCCCCACGAGAGTAGTCCCCGGTCACCATGTTAATGCCAGAACCGATCAACTCTGTGACAAGCAAGCCCGTTCCCATTTTTTTCAGCAACTGATCAAAACTTTCCTCTGTGCCGGTAACATTCAAGTTTCGGACACCACCAGCATTGGCAGTGGATTGCAGACCTAACTTTCTAGCCGAGTAAGATCCCAATACATAACCTTGCAAAACTCCGTTTTCAACCAAACTTCGTTGCTCTTGAGTTGCAACACCCTCGCCGTCGTACATTGAGCTGTTCGCACCACCTAATTTTTGCGGATTTTCATTTATGCAAACAAAACTCGGCAGAATGGGTTGACCAACCTTATCCAACATAAAACTGGCTTTTTTGTATATGGCACCGCCCTTGATGGCACCCATTAAATGACCGACTAAGCTTTTTGCCATTAATGGATCGAACATGACCGGCGCTTGCCTGCTCGAAATTTGTTTTGCGCCTAATCGTCGCAGTGTTCTCTGGGCGCATCGTCGCCCAATACTTCCCGCATCTGCTAAAAGCGCTGGATTTCGATTACTATCGTACCAATAATCTCGCTGCATGCCTTTATCGTCTGCGCCGATCACTGAACACGAGATACTGTGCTGGCTACCCGCTGAGTCTTGTAAAAATCCATGCGAATTAGCGTATACCGCATTACCACTGTAAGACGAAACAGACGCTCCCTCTGAATTCGCGATCCGCTTGTCAGCTTGCAATGCGCTGGCTTCACATTCAAGTGCCAACTCAACCATATTGGAAATATCTAAGTTCCAAGAATGATATAAATCTAGATCTCTAAATTCGGTAGCCATTAGAGCTTTATCGGCCAAGCCTAAGCATTCATCGACGCCGGTGTATTTGGCGATGGACACAGCGGCATCTACAGTCGAACGAATACCGTCCTCACTCAGGTCTGCACTACTGGCAGAGCCCGTCTTGTTATTTTTATAAACGCTGATGACTAGTTGAGCATCATTATGTTTTTCAACTGTTTCCAGATCTTGCTGTCGCGCTGTAATCGACATACCTACGCCTTGATGTAGAGCGGCTTCGGCTTGATCCATGCCCTGTTGTTTAGCGTGTTCAATCGCTATTTCGGCCGCACGTACTAAATCGATACTGCTCATAAACTTACTCCACCTACTGTCAAAGCGTCCATTTTTAGTGTTGGTTGACCCACACCCACCGGCACACTCTGTCCATCTTTACCACAAACTCCAACACCAGAATCCAATGACATATCGTTACCCACCATACTAATGGTTTGCATAGCTTCAGGGCCGTTACCTATCAAGGTTGCACCTTTAACAGGACGAGTCACCTTACCGTTCTCGATTAGGTACGCCTCACTTGATGAAAACACAAACTTACCCGAGGTAATATCAACCTGACCACCGCCAAAATTAACCGCATAGATACCATTTTTTACTGACTTAATTATTTCTTCTGGCTCATATTTGCCTGAGTGCATATAGGTATTCGTCATTCGCGGCATAGGCAAATGAGCAAAAGACTCGCGTCGCCCATTACCGGTAACTCCCATGTTCATTAAACGAGCGTTTTGTTCATCCTGCATATAACCTTTGAGAATCCCATTCTCGATTAAAACAGTGTTTTGAGTCTCGTTACCCTCATCATCAACACTCAACGATCCCCTTCGATCGGCGATGGTGCCGTCATCGACTACAGTGCATTGATCCGAGGCTACTTTTTCACCGATTTTTCCCGAGAATGCAGACGTTCCTTTGCGATTAAAATCGCCCTCAAGACCATGCCCAACCGCCTCATGCAAAAGAATCCCGGGCCATCCAGCACCCAACACAACCTCCATAGTGCCAGCC
>JAKVBA010000159.1 GCA_022447525.1 Gammaproteobacteria bacterium | reverse complement strand
TTTCGTCAGCAGAAAGCGGAAATATGAAAAAGGGGCAAAGTAACGCCCCTATTAAAAACCTAACCACAATTTAAACTATCAGGGTTAGTGAAGTGACACTTGGTTCTTTTCTTCACTCTCTTGTGCATCACCAGGCGCGTCTTGCTCTTCATCTTCTGGCATCAAAAGACACCACATTTTTTCTTTCTCTTGAGAAAGTTCGTCTGCGTGGTCAGCTTTAAATTGTGCAATTACATCAGTGTCACGTTGCTTAGATGCATCTTGTGCAATTGCGAGAAGTTCTTTTAGCGCTTTCATGAGTTTGTTCTACGTTATAGTTATTAATGTTTAATAGGTTAGCAACTATTTGATGAGTTGTTAATCAAATATATAGCATTTTAGACATATTATACCAGTTACTATTTGCATCAATTACCTTTGAAAACAGAAATACTTACTGGTTTATTAGGTATGAAGTAACCAAATATTCTAGCGATTAAAGGTATATGTGACCAAGTTGGTTTTACTTGGCTGAAAACGGCTGTCCTTTGACTGTTTGAAGTTTAATTGGGTAACTAGACGTTTTGTAGCGAGGTGACGCTTTTCAAATTGGGCAACAATTTGGTGAAGATTGAGATTTTCCAAGCCAAATTCGACTAGCGCGCCCATCGCTTCTCGTGCCGCGCCTTTTCCGTTCATTGAAGGCGCTAATATAATTCCAATCTCTGCAGTGTCTTGTAAAACGCTTTTACAAAGCATCTGAATTCCACAAAATGCCTGCGTTTGATTACACGTTATCGACCAGACCTTCTGTGCTGGCCAAGGCCTTTTGTTTGCTTCAATGAAAGTACTAGCGACTACTTCACTTTCCTTCTCAGAAAGGGGCTCACCTATTAATCGCATAACTTTTCTATTTTGGTACAAGCTTGCTGTTTCCTCTTTCCACTGCTGGCAAAGTAAAGCGCTGGTAAAACGAGGTGTAGCGAACTGCACTAGTTAGTACCTTTGGAGTAATCGACATCATCTATCACTGGTTTACTAACTGGTGGTATGACAAGTGTAGAGTGCTGGTTAATTTCGTGATTATGCAGTTCACCAATAGCAATCGTCGTAGCTCTGAACTCATCGATGGGCAAGGTTGCAGCTTCATATAAAATAGCGCTGTCATTCGCTTGGTAAATAGATAACAGTTTACCAGTAAGCTTTTTTCGTTGAAGAGAGCTGGAGGTAAAAACGGCACTTGAGAAATCTCCTGCAACCCCAACCTGCCATAAAACTAAATACGCAGCCGTATCTACTTCTCGTTTATATAGTAGAAACTGGTTTGCCTCGTAGTGTTGGCAACCTAGAGCACCTGGGTCTATGCCCAAATCGGCGTATAGGCACGATTCAGCTGAGATCCCCGGCAACATGTAAGCATCAAACCCTCGACTTTTAGCGATTGCGATAGCGTCATGAGGCACCTTTGCAAAAACCCCAGGGTGTCCATAAAAAGCGCCAACTACTTTTTCGCCTTTCTCCACACGCTCTAGCATTGCGCTAGTCATTTGAGCATAGGTATCGTGGCGATCTTTGCCTTCACCATAGAAAGTTTGTAGGTTTACTGTGTTTTTGTTCAAAGAGGTGATCCATGCCTCCATGTAGTGCTCAGCTACACATACGAAAACGACGTCGGCTTGCTCAATATGACTTTGACAAATAGGCGATAAATGCGCTCCAACCATCATCCCGGTTCCTACACATACTAGGCTGCCTTGTTGCATGTAACTGTTCCTTTATTATTAGATTTTAGCTGTTTTTATCAAAAACATGTTTAAGCGCGTCAACCGTATCACTCAATGTCACTTTTCGTGCAAACGATACAACACCATTAGTGCCCTGTCCTCTGTCAAAAATTGTATAGTATTGAGAGATCAGCGGAAGACCGAGGATGCTTTGATTCGGCCAGTGTTTTAGTGGGAATATTTTAAAGGACGCTTGGTTAAATGTGGGGGCGTGCTCCTGCCAGTAGGCTTCAGGCGGTAGCGAAAGTAAAATATCTTCACCCTCATCGCCTTCAAGAACAAACGTTAGTTCAGGCCATTGTGCCAAATCTAGCTTTTCCAAGTCTATTCCTTGCTCCTCTAAAGAGAAAGCAGCGAAGGGCTCAAGCAATGTTTTCGCGTTATCAACACGGCAAAAAATCTGCTCGATCACTTCGTTATACAAAGATTCTGGCAAACCAATCACCGTTGCTCCTGAATCTACTATCGCATTTGAACACCAGCGTGCTTCGTCCGATTTATCCAAAGCCGGCGCTTTAATGCCTTCGTTTTCTCCACATTTTACGGCTTTTAACGTGACGTTATAATACTTATCGTGGAGTACCTTCACAGACATAATAGGAGTAGCATATAAGTCTCGATGAAAAATAGGCTCACCTATTACAAAAAGGCCATGATTTTTTCTATGTGCAAGCGCAGCGCGAACACAATTTCCATCTACGTTATAGACGCTTGAGCGATGTAGCCAAAAAGCGAATTTATCGGCGTTAATTTGACGCTGCTCTAACTCAGAAAAGTAGCTAGGGAGTGTGGTCGCAACGTAATCAGCTGTCTTTAGGTTAATAATTGCTGACTCGTTAGGCTCGGCCAACGCTTTTTCAAAAAACGCTTGCTCGCTCATTTCACACGTAATTTTGTCAGTGCAACGATAGGCGTGATTTAGCGGTTGATAAGCTAACCCCATAATTCCGTCAGCTTTTTTAAAACAAGATTCTTTTGTCTCTTGCGATTCTTTCGCTATTGCTACATAAGTTTGCGGCAACGAAATGCTGTGACCGAAAATGCCCAGGCGCACCGTGGTCTTAACAACAGGGCCATGCCAACTTCCTGCAGCATATTTAATTGATTGAGAGTAGTAGGTGAACCTCACATCACCATCACGTTCAACATGATAATGAATGTCGCCTAGCACTAAGGTTGAGCTTCCCGTATCTAAAATAAGATGAACGGTCTGCTGATGCGCGCCTATATGTGCTCTCACACAATAGCCGCCATCAGCGAAAGTATTGGTAATTGGCAAACGAAGAGAGCGAGTCACGTTGGCTACCTTAAATTAGCT
>JAKVBA010000158.1 GCA_022447525.1 Gammaproteobacteria bacterium | reverse complement strand
TAGACGATAGTCGATTCGAGCGAGTTTTCGCCAAACTGTCAGAGTTTGCAATAAAATCACTTACTAAAAAGTTTGCTGAGTTCGTGTTTTGGTAATTTAGAGCCCCAGCCGCTTGAAAAGACAGTAGGTTTTCAAAAGGTACCCATTGCGCTGAATAGCTGTACTCTGCGTAATCTTGGCGCTGGCTAGCATCATCGTTATCGCGTTCAAGATGGGTATAGGTACCAGACCAAAGCCCTTGAAATGTTCTTGTTTGATAAGTCGCGTTTACTTGTGGAGTGATAGTTAACGTTGTAAGTGAACGGTTGCCATTTTCCTCAGTATCGATACTTTGGTAAATGGTATCAGCTGTGGCAACTGCATTCACCTCAAGCTTTGCAAAAGCAGGTAGACTTGTAGCGACGGCTGCGGCAACAAGTGTCGGCTTTATTATTCTTTTAGGCATTGTATCGCGCCTATTCGCTGCGCTCTGAGTAATAGTACCCATAATATCCGCTTCCATCGGTGTCATTATGAACAGATTTGTTAACCACAAATCCAATGGCCATGTCAGGGTTTAACCGTTCCACAGACATTTTAATATCACTTATTTTCGCTCTGCCTTCTTCTACGACCACAACCGCCTGGCCAGCAAAGTTAGCAAGGATCGCACTCTCGTTAATACCAATGAGAGGAGGCGTATCGAAAATAACAATTCGGTCGGGGTACCTGTTAGCAAACTCGTTGACGGTATCATGCATTTTTTGGCTTGCTAGCAGTTCGGTGGATAGATGGTGCGATTTTCCTGCTGGAATTATTTTCAGCTTATCAATATTGGTGGGGTATAGAACATCTGAAATATCGTCGACATCCCCCGTTAAGTATTCCATTAGTCCTTTTCGACGTTCTAAACCTAAGGTGTTTAGTACATTAGGCTTAAGTACGTCAGCATCCACGAGCAGTACAGTTTTATCCTGTTCCGATGCGATACTCATTGCCAGGTTGGTTGCAGTGAATGTCTTCCCTTCAGAAGGGCGACTACTGGTAACCATAATAATGTTCGGGTTGTGAAGGGTTTTCGCTAGTGAACCAAAAGCATTTGCTAAAAGCTTACGCTTTATTTCTCGGTACTCTTCATTAATTTGTTTTCTCTCACCGTTAAGCGAAATATGTCCGTTCTTATCAAGTCGCACGAAATCAATAACAAACTCGTCAAGTGGAGCTTTTTTATTGATAAATTCCTTTTCTTCAGCAATTACGGTTTCAACAGGAAGCTCTGCGGGTGCAGGTTTGTCAATTGATACCTTCGACTCTTCAGGCGCGTTTGAATGACTAGCGTCTTCAATTTTTTCTGTAGACGAAGTCTTTTGACTTGCTGCTTTCGCCTCTTTTTGTTTTTGAAGTGCCTTCTCAATTGTATTTTTCATTAAAGAAGCCCTCCAAATAAATCTATATTCATAAGCTCAGCGGTGACCAAGGCACCATACATTGCCAAAATAGTACCACTAGAGAGTAAAAACACGACAAGTCGAGTTCTGTTAGTTTTGTTAATTTGCTCAATGTTTAAATGAGTAACTGTGCCCCAGATTGGATAATCTGACACATTGAGCAACTGCTTAGGTCGTATTAAAATTGGATTAAGTTGGCTAATTAGAAATGCGACGGCAATTCCAGAGCCAAACCCTATCACTAGCACCGCGGTATAAAAAATAAGGCGATTAGGGCCTGATGGGCGTTTAGGTAACAACGGAGGCTCTATTATTCTAAATTGAAGGTCTTCTGCTGATACATCTGCTCTTCGAGATAAATCAGCTGATTCACGGCGAGAAAGCAACTCTTCGTATTTCTGTTTGGTAACACCGTATTCTCGGTTTAAAGAAGATGACTCTGCTTCAATTTGAGGAATCAAGTCTACCTTGCTTTCTAGTTCAGCAATCTTGCGCAATAAATCTGATTCTTTAACTTGAAACGAAGCTATTTGACTTTCTAAACGGCTTGCTTCTAGTTTAATTTCTCGGTTAAGTTCTGACAATGGTTGGCTGTTATCGCCCTCGTCAGCGTTAAGAAACGCCTCTATCTCTTTGTCCCTATAACCTTCTAAACTTTCTAGCAGTGCCTTAGTTTCAACTACATCGGGATGCAAATCCGTGAAGCGCAGCGTAAGTCTGTCGAGTTCTTCTTCTAGAGCACGTATCCGTTCATCATAGCGAGTACGAAGCACCGGTTCGTCTTGGTTGGTTACGCCGAAGCTATCGTTTCGTTTTACACCGCTAATTTGTTTCTTGAGCGTTTCTGCCTGCTGTTGTGTTTGTTTTATTTGCAGGCGAGTCGCTTCAAGCTCGTTGTTCAGGCTCTGTAGACTTGAATAGTAGGAGCCGGCGAGTGGCAATATATCATTGTATTGGCGTTTAAAATTAGCTAAGCGCTGCTCAGCTTCAGAAAGGCGTGACTCATATTCGGCAATTTGTTCGTCTAAAAAGCGCCCAGCGGTGTCTGTGTCTTTTCTGTTGTTTCCAAGAGCTCCTTCTACAAAAAGGTCTAACGTTTCTTGCACAACTCGCTGCGCTACAACAGGAGATTCATTTGCGTACGAGATGTTAAAAATGTTATCGCGACCAGTTGACTGAAGTCTGATATTTTTCGAAAGAGCAGTGACAAGGCCTTCGAAAGCTGCCTCTGTACTTGTCGTAATGTCAAGATCACTCTCGCGAGCAATTTTTTCAACATTGCTTCTACTGAGCAATGTTTTAGCCATCATCTGAATTTCTTGATCAGGATTGGTCTGTATTGCAAGTCCTCGGAGTAAAGGCTGCAAAACCGAGCGAGTATCAACAAATACTTGCGCTTTAGATGAGTAGACATCTGGTAGGCTGGCTACATATAAAAAGCCAATGGGGCATATGAGCCATGAAAAAATAATCACGTAACGCTTTTTAATCCAAACTCCTTTAATGTAGTCAAGAATTTGAATTAGCGTTTGTTGTAAGTCCTGCATTTTATTATTTGTTCCGTTTACTACTATACAACTAGAACCAAGCTTCTGGAATTATTACGATATCACCAGGCAACATATCGACGTTCTCGGAGATATCACCGTCTCTCACTAGGTCGTCAATGTTTATTTCGAAGGTCTTCTGTTTCCCACTTATCACCCGCACCAA
>JAKVBA010000157.1 GCA_022447525.1 Gammaproteobacteria bacterium | reverse complement strand
CACGCAAAATTCACGGTCCCTTCTGAATTGCTAACCAAGCATCTAACAAAGGCATTTCTTCTTCACCAATAAGTCCAGCAGACACTAGACATTGGTAACACTGGCGCAAGTTGTTACTTATCGCATCGACTCCAGGGATCAACGGCAATGCCTCCAGCATATTTCGTATTTTAGCATTATTCAAATAGCCAGGGACCTCATCCTCAAAATCACGCATAAGATTATGTTCATTTCGCTCCTGCCAAACAGTAGCCTTGTGGAAGAGGATTGGCCAACCATTGACTGCGGCTATGCGCTGAGCTACAAAGCTGCGCCAGATATCCGTCATTCGGAAAGAGCAATAAGCGGGCAAGTACAGCAGCGGGAACGCTTGCGGAAACCAAGTAGTATTTTGGCTGTTGAAGGGGCACCATACGCCAGGCTGTAAAGCAAGCGAATCAGAAGTATCAAAATTTTGTGGAAGCGGCAGGGTCAAACGATAAACTGCATCAACATCGGGGTTATCATTAGCTAAGCCCTGTTGAATCGGGCATTTCAAATTTATCTTAGGTAGGTGCCCTAGCTTAGGCGTCGGTTTAAGCACCTCATCCAGCGGCAACCCGCGAGGCCAGATATTAGCCTCTGAGTACAGTTTATAGACATTCAGCCACCCCGCATCTTCGTACACACGAGCGCTCTGGTTTAATTCACGCTTTTCCCAGAAGTCATCGTAAGGCAAGTTATCATCATCTGTATCCACGATTACTTCAGCCCCCTGCTGTATAGCAATGAGATAGCCAATATTCTTGCGCGCGTAGTGGCGTGTCGGACAAAGGGACGCAAAGTCATTAAAAGTTTCAATTTGCCGCTCAACAGAATAGTAATCAGCGCCTTCCAGCTGAAAGTATTTCGGGCTTTTTGTGTCTCCAATAACCAAAAAATGGCCGCCGTGCTGACGAATACCATGTGCGAACATTTGCATTGCACGATTGGGCGGATTAATGGAAGTAATAACAATGAAGGTTTTTTGATTCATAGCACAATTGGATTAACCACTAAGAAAAGTTGATTTTGTTACATGAAGCTTAACGAATGCATGGAGATGCTGACTCAATCGAGCTTTTTCTGAAAGTGGATCCTCGCCCACACGAATCCACTCTTCGTTATCTGGCACCTCATGCCACCATGGATATTTTGCAAACTTTAGCCCAGGGCAAAGCATGCCAGCCTTAAAGGAGAATGAACTCGGACTGACAATGAGAATATCCGACAGCGTCAAATTGTGAAAAGTCTCGTATTGGTCGGTTTCGAGACAGAACCGTAAATTTTTTAATACTTTGAATTCAGAAAAAGCCTCTAGATCTCCTTGGGAGAACAAGTTGAATTGCACCTCGTCCGCACCAAGCACTTCTTCGATTATTTGACAAAGGCTTAAAAAATAATCACTCTCTAGGTAGCGTGCTCGGTAAGCAGAACTGTTCACATCATGGACTGAAGGGTTGAGCATATCGGCTTGATTGCGCCTACGAATATGCACGGAAATGTTGATCTTATTTTTTTCCCTAACATCCAGACGTTTTTCAAAGTCTGGATGGCTACGATAGAGCTGTCTTAGCTCTTGACTGGGGTACGCAATGTCGTAGGCATTCTGGCCATCACCGAGAATAAAACAGACGGCCTCCTCTTTTGCAAGTGACGCCCATTTTGCTTTTATCTCTTTGTAATCCAGTTTTTTTGGGTCACTTGGATGACGAGGCATTTTGTACGTCTTAATGCCGCGCTTCTTTAACTCACGAAGTGTCGGTGCATCCCCTTGAAAATATAATATTGATTCCCACGGCTCAACCAATTGACAATGGGCGTATGAGACTCCTGTCTTGTGAGCCCAAATGCGACCGGTAATATACTCACTTAACGTGTGCCCTATGCCTGCCCGAGTATTCGGTATAGAGGTCACATAACAGTGTTTAAGTCGTGATAAATTATCAGCAGGCTTAACTTTGTTCCATCGACGATCCAGCATATTATGGTATAATTTCATAATTTGAGGCCAACGATTCGATATATACATTCTTAAAAAGAACCCCCAATAATCGACAGGAGCCTCTTTGAATGCCTTAAAGATAAGCTTAAATTTTAATTTCATTTATTTTTAGTGATGTACTAAGCTAGCTAGCCACTTAGTGGAAAAATTCTAACATGTTTTAGTCATCTATTGTTGCTTTTTTGGAACTAAATTGCTGCAAACTCGATATTACTGCGACTGACTAGTCGCCATCTTCGAGCCCTTTCTGATACCAATTATAAAATGCCGCCATTCCATCTGCAAATTTCGTTTTCGGGTCATACCCCAAAAGTTCGCGGGCTTTTCTTATATCGGCCCATGTTAACGAAACATCACCGGGTTGTTCAGAATGGCGATCAATGCAGGCTTTTTTTCCAACAACGGTCTCTATAGTATCAACCATATCAGCTAACGTAATCGACTGGTCATTACCTAGGTTTATGACTTCGTAGTTGGAGCCCGTGTAATACAAAGATCTAATAATGCCGTCGACAGTATCTGCAATAAAGGTGTAGTCACGTCGAGTAGATCCGTCGCCAAATACAGGAATCGACTCTCCAGCTTCAATTAGACGCATGAATTTGTTGATCGCAAGATCGGGTCGCTGCCTTGGGCCATAAACCGTGAAAAAGCGAAGTCCTAAAAAGCGGATACTGTAAAGGTGACTATAGACATGGCCAAGAAGTTCACAGCTGACCTTGGTGCTAGCATACGGACTGATCGGCTGCAACACATGGTCATCTTCTCGCCAAGGCACATTAGGATTCACCCCATATACAGAAGATGAAGACGCAAAGACAAATTGCTTGATATCGTTATCTTTGGCGAATTCGAGTAAATTCTGAGTAACGATTACATTGGCGCGTTGGTATCCGTCTGGATCTTCGATCGAAGGGCGAACTCCAACCTTAGCGGCAAGGTGAATAATGGCATCGACAGGCTCATTACCAACTAAAAAATCTAACTTTTGGTAGGTCTCCGAATCAGCGAGATCCGCATCTAGAAGCTCGAAACCTGAATGATCCACATAAGCGGTTATGTTCGCAGTTTTCAGCGAGCGATTATAAAAGGGATCAAAATTATCTACACCAATAACTTGATGACCATCAGTAGTCAGGCGATCCAAAACATGCGAACCAATAAAACCTGCGCAACCTGTTAGTAG
>JAKVBA010000156.1 GCA_022447525.1 Gammaproteobacteria bacterium | reverse complement strand
TTCTACTAGCTCCAATCGTTGAAGAAGTTATTTTTCGTGGCTGTATTTATCGCTTCTTAAAAAGCCAAACCCTGCTCCCATCCGCTCAGGTAATTAGCGGTATCTTATTTGCTCTGTTGCATGGCAATCTAATGTCATTTGGACCTCTTTTAGTTGTCGGTATTTTACTCGCGCATGTTTACGAGTCGAGTGGCAATCTGCTAGTAGCGATTAGTTTCCACGCCTTATTTAATAGTTTCAGCCTACTTATGCTACTACTTATCAATCAATCTAGCAGTTTAATCTCTCCATAAAGTAATCTTCTCTAGGCACCCATTATTAATGACTATAAAAAGTATGACAGGATTCGGTCGTAGCGCCGCAGAAATCAGTGAAATTGGTCTACAAATTACGGTTGAAATTAGCTCGGTTAATCGTAAAAGTTTGGATGTTTTTATCAATGCACCGCGCGAATGGAGCGGCTTGGATCAAAGCTGCGCCGAGTGGTTGAAACCACATTTTCAACGCGGTCGTGTAAATGTACAGATAAAAGCTGAAACGCCTTCAAATCTGTCGCGTGTAATTCCGTTTTCAAACGCACAGCTAGACCAAGACCTGGAGCGTCTGCGTGAATATGCTAGGATAAACAACTACTCTTTTGAAGTGGACAGTCACCTCATCTTAAACCTAGCCAAGTCTCAAAAAGATAATCAGGATCTTCCAGATTGGCGTACTTTAGAAGAAGCAATCAAAAAAATATTCGTACTAGCCTTAAAGGATATTAACGGCATGCGACAATGTGAAGGTGAGGCTATAGCCAGTGACTTAGAGCAGCGCATCTGTGCACTAGAAATTTTAGTTAAAGAAATTAAAGAGCATGTATCTGGCGCAAGTAATCGATACGGTGAGACTCTCCTTGAGCGACTCAAACAGCTTGATCTAGAAATCGATTTAGATGACGCACGTGTCTTAAAAGAGATCGCGCTATTTGCTGATCGTGCTGATATTAGTGAAGAAATGACACGATTGAACTGTCATTTCGAACAATTTAGAGATCTCATTTCGGGCAACGAAGCAAGTGGTCGAAAAATGGATTTCTTATGTCAAGAAATCCACCGCGAGCTCAATACTACTGGGAGTAAGTCCACTCAGATCGAAATCACACGGTCTGTAATAGAGGGGAAAAATGAGCTCGAGCGTATTCGAGAGCAGGTACAAAATATTGAATAGGCTTTTACTTAATGTTTTAGCCAAATATGCTGAAAAAAGTACGTGCATAGTGACATTTTTTACTTAATATAGTGTAATGAATACTGAAGTGCTCTGTCATCCGGGCCCCTTCCGACCTATTGTGCAGTTTTCAATTCACGCTGATAATAAGGTTGGGCGCCTCAATGAACTTGTTGGATTGGTAAGTGAACATAAAGTTCACATAATGGCATTATCCATACTCGATACAACAGACAGCTCTGTAGTTCGATTTATTGTGGATTATCCTGAAGAGGCACAAAAACTCTTAACCGATCACCAATTTTCCTTTGTGCAAAGCGAACTAGTTGCAGTTGAGCTCGATAAAGAATCAGACCTTAAAAAAGTTACAAATGCCCTTGTACAGGCGGAAATCAACATTCACTACGTATATCCATTTCTTATTCGTCCAAATGGACGCTATGCGCTAGCACTACGGCTTGAAGACAATGATTTGGCAGCTGATACATTGCAACGCCACCAGTTAAAAGTAATTGGTCAGAACGATATTGCTCGCTAGACAATAGTTCTAGCTGAAAAAATTTCTTAGAATGACTACGTCGTAATTTGGCTATTCTATGTTGACATAAAAAACAAGCTGGCTCTATGTAAAGTTTCCTTAGGGGTGACCTGGCATGGGTCTGAGATACTTCCTTGTTTCGGCACAGAATGATCCCTTCGAACCTGATCCGGTTGACACCGGCGTAGGAAAAGGAACAAAACACCCCTCGGTGTATTCACCCATTCCATCGCCAGAAGCCGGATCTGAACTAACAAAGATTGAGATCCAAGATGACAAAACTAAAATCTACCCTGCTATTCGCCGCCTTTGCCAGTAGCTTGCCTGCGAGTAATGAAACAGCTACTAATCGAGCCGAAACTTTTTACCAGCTACCCGACGTAGTCGTGACCGGCTTACTTTGGAAATCTGAGCTGCAGAATGCTACTGCCAGTGTATCTGTTATCGACAGTGAATCGATTCAGCGAAGCGGTTCTCAGCACTTCGAAGACATTATTAATACAATCGCAAATCTCACTTGGTCTGGAGGCAGCTCTCGCCCACGCTTTATACAGATTCGCGGTATCGGCGAGAACTCCCAATTTGAGGGAGAAACACCCGATTCTTCGGTGCGCTTTCTTATAGATGATCTGGACTTTACTGGTCTCGGCACTATCGGTAATTTGTTTGATGTTCGGCAAGTCGAAGTACTGCGCGGTCCGCAGGCTGGTGCCTTTGGGGTAAACGCTGCTGGAGGTGTAATTAAAATAGTCTCCAATGATCCAACGCCATACTGGACGGGTCAAGCAGAGGGTACGATTGGTGAGGATGCCCTATTTGCATCTGGGTTTGCGATAGGTGGACCTTTAGATGAAGTCGATCCTGAAAGCCTTAGCTTTCGCCTATCAGTGCATCAACTCAATCAAGACGGATTTCGTGACAACGCATTCTTAAACCGTAGCGATACCAATGAACGCGATGAGCTCACTACAAGGCTCAAACTTCGCTGGATACCAAATGCCGACTGGCAGTGGGACGGAACCCTTTTCTATGCAGATGTTAACAATGGTTATGACGAGTGGTCGCTGAATAACACAAATTTCACGACTTACTCCGATGAACCAGGCAGGGACGAGCAACTATCAAAGGCGGTTAGCCTGCGAGGTACTTGGACAGGACTTCCAGATATTAATGTCACAACAATAACAAACTACCACACAACCAGCTCCATATATAGTTATGACAATGATTGGACAAGTGGTGATTACGATACTACTGGCACCTATGACGGATTCATATCAAATAATCGCACTCATAATTCTTTTGGACAGGAGATACGCCTAGACTCTACAACACAAGCGAATGCTCTTGGTTGGATAGATCGGTGGACAACAGGAACTTTCCTTAATTATGTTGAAGAAAAAACAAAAACGAACTATGAAGACTATGGTGAAAATGCGGATACTAACTATAAATACGAAACTAAAA
>JAKVBA010000155.1 GCA_022447525.1 Gammaproteobacteria bacterium | reverse complement strand
AATGCTTTTCAATGACTGTTGCGCCAAGTGCCACCGCAGCGACTGCTACCCCCACCCCCGGTGTATGGTCGGAAAGTCCAACGTGACAGTCGAAAAGTTCGCTCAAATGAGGAATTGTCTTTAAGTTGGCGTCTACCGGGTTTGCTGGGTAATTACTGGTGCACTTAAGTAATATGATGTCATTACACCCATTGGAACGGAGTACTTCAACAGACTCGGCTATTTCTGCCTGGCTAGCCATACCTGTAGAGACAATAACGGGTTTCCCTGTCTTTGCTACAGCCGCTAGGATAGCGTGGTCAGTATTTTCAAAAGATGCTACTTTGTAACAAGGAGGATTCAATGTTTCTAGGAAGTCGACAGCGGTTAAATCGAAGGGCGTGCTAAATGCCAATAGGCCTTTCTCTTTGGCATAGTCGAATAGCTCCTTATGCCATTCCCAAGGCGTCATCGCCTCTTTGTAGAGGTTATACAAAGAGTTTCCTTTCCAAAGACTATTAGGGTCTTCAATAAAAAATTCGCCTTCATGACAATCCAAAGTGATCGTGTCTGGCGTATAGGTTTGCAATTTTATGGCATGTGCGCCAGCTTCTGCAGCTGCATCAATGAGTCGGTAGGCTTTTTCTAATGATTGTCCATGATTTCCAGACATTTCTGCGATGATAAAGGGAGCGAGACCCGGACCAATTTGAATATCACCGATTGTGATTGGTTTCATGACTACCTCGTAACAATGTTCAATATAGTATCCATTACAAAAGATGGATTTTTGTTTGCGCTCACCAAAGATACCGCGTTGTTTGCTAGTTTACGCATTTCTTGCGGGGAATTTATCGCAAATTCAACGGCCTTGCTAATATCTTCGTTAGTGACCTCGTCACATGCTCCTAGCCACAAACAGAAATGCCGTTCGTGCAAGCACCGCGTCGTTTCAACTTGATTATCAGCCAATGTGATAATTATGCCCGCTACCCCCGATGCTGCGCGCTCCCAGTGCATCGAACCTCCAGCGCCAATCATTGTATTGGCGGCTTTCATAAGCTCGGATATGTGACCGCAAGCGACATGAAGCTTCGCGTTAGGTAGGCGTTCAACTTTTGCTTTAAGCGCACTAACGCCGGAATAAGCCGCTCCGACAACAATATCGGCTGAAAAAGTTAAAGACTTTAATTCAATCAAAACATCAACGACTCGCTCTGTTAAATTCCCAGGGTCGCTGCCGCCAAAGCAGACTAGAATATGGTTGTCATTTCTAGGCATTGGTGGTGAGCGGTAAAACTCATTTCTCAAAATAGCGAACTCGGGTCCCAAGAGTTTTTGGCAATGAGGAGGGACAAGCAGATCGTATCGGAATTCAAAGTCCTCAAAGAGATTTTGGTCCAAAATCACGTCACAGTCGTGTTGGCGGTTTGCTAAATCGTCAATGACAACAATATGTTTGCAGCGACTGCGCATTACTTTACTAAACGAAGCTGATAGCTGATAGTGGTCGACTATAAGCATGTCGATAGGCTCATCGTTCATATCATCAAGAAGCGCTATACAGTGAGCAGCATGAGAGGCTTGCTCTGCTTCATTTAAGACTGCCGAAGCATTACCTTCCCGTTCGCCTTTATGAAGCGATGGCGTGGTCAATGTTGTAATTCCAGCACGCTGTATCTGTTGTTGTAGAGTTGAAGGCAACGCACAACAAAGGAATGTTACGTTGTGTGAGGGAAGTAATTGTGTGGTCAAGGTTAAGCAACGCATAACGTGGCCGAGTCCTATTTGCGCTGTACCATCGACCCTAAAAACAATCCTCACTTTACGCTTTCGCTCTGCAAAAGCTTGTAAAGCAGTTCAGCTCTAACCCAATCTTCAGGTGTATCAATGTCTTGCACTAAGTGGTCTGGCATTACTACCATTTTCGAGTTTGCACCGAAAATGCGTTTGGTAGTATCAAGCCAGGTTTTGTGATGGCCCCAATACAACTGTCCTGCATCATGGAAGGCAGGTGGTAAATCCTGTGAGCGCTGAGTAATGCCAAATTCGTCAAAAGGTTTTACGCCGCCATTTTCGGTTTGTAATATCGCCCGTTGAATTGGAAATGAGAATCTTGCCGCTGTAAATACGTAGTCTGTATTGTCAGCGTTCATTAGCATTTCATAGCAAGAATTAATTAAAGAAGTGGTCAGAAGAGGCGATGTTGCATATACACAGGCGCAATAATTTATATCCCAGCCTTTTTCTAACAGAGTGCTCAGTGCATGGCGAACCACAGGGCTGGTGCCTGTGTAATCATCTGCCAATTCTGCAGGTCTCATGAATGGCACCTCAGCACCATAATCTCTTGCTACGTTCGCAATAGATTCATCATCTGTTGAAACCACTACTTTGTCTACATAGGGGCTCGCCAACGCATTTTCTATTGCATGGGCAACCATAGGTTTACCGCAAAACGGTTTTATATTTTTTTTAGGAATGCGTTTGCTTCCGCCCCTTGCGGGGATTATGGCTACGTTCATTTACTTTTTCCGTTCAAAAAAGGCTAGCTCGAATCTGACAGCGAGCTCAAAGCCGCTGCATCAACGCATTTAAATGCTCTGTTAGACTTTGTAATTGGCGAATTTTCTCGTTTTGAATTTCGCTGATAACGGTTTTTAGTTCAGTTGTAGAGACATCTTGTGTGCGCGGAAGATACACAACTTTAACGATATCTTGCAGGTCATCGAACTTTCCAATCCAGTCATCACCCATCGCGAATATGTCAGCGCCTTCTCGTTCAAGGTCTTCTCGTTTCTGTTCCCAACAGTTTTCTTGAAATACATCGTCGACATAACGGCAGGAGAGCAAAATTTCTTTTCTGTCTTCATATGGTATGACTACGTTTTTACCTTTTACCGTATTGAATTCATCAGAGGACAAGCCAACCACTAGCCTATCGCCTAAGCTGTGTAATCGCTTTAAAAGCCTTACATGCCCTATATGGAAAAGGTCGAAGGTGCCGTACGTCACCACAGTAGTCATAGCATTAATCTCTGAAAATAAACAAATTGTACACCCATAACTTATCGGCAAGTCAAACTATTCTATGAGCGTATAGATTTGTTCGTAAAGGTATCGACTATCATACAAATGGCTGACTACATTTTGCTCAGCTTTCTGCTAAACTTAACGAGTTACATATTTTAGGAAAGCATCATGCAAGTTAATAGTTCAACATCCTCACTTCTCAGCCAAGTGCAAGAGAAGCAAGAATCCTTGATGGAAAAGCTTGCCAGTGGTAAGAAAATTAACGATGCAACTG
>JAKVBA010000154.1:426-3287 GCA_022447525.1 Gammaproteobacteria bacterium | reverse complement strand
CAATTTGCACGATCAAATGGATCTTCTCACCGAACAGTTAGATATGTATGATTTAGTAGTTGGATTGCTTAGATATTGGCAGTCAGATATGCATGCTGACTATGGCCCATAACTCGAATAACAAGGCCAGCCAGAGGGACAAAAAAACGCCGCTTCGCTCCTTGTCTAATGCCGACTGTCAGGACAAGTCGAGAGCTTTAACGCAAATTGTCAGATGAGATATGAGCCACTACAACTGAAAGTGTTAACACCAAGCGATTCTGTCGGTCTTTAATTACCACGCGATTTTGTCGCATTCACTAATTACCAAGGGAATTTGACGGTTATCTTTTAACCGTGTTTCTTCTTTGCTTTTTGCATAGGAGAGACGCTGAGGATGATCATGTTAAATTCCAAAGCGCAATTGACTGTAGACGTTATTGCCAAGGTTGCTGAGCGCAAGATAACCATTGCTAATGCCGTCAAACTCCTGAATAAATCCAGACGTACCATTGAGCGTTACTTGAAGCGGTATCGTGAAGTCGGTATTCGTTTTGTGGTTCATGGCAATACAGGTAAAGAACCAGTCAACAAAACACCAAATTCATTGAAGCAGCAAGTTCAATCACTTATCCGAGAGAAATATTACGATGTCAATCTGCTTCACTTGGGAGAGTTGTTGCAAGCCAACGAACACATTGAAGTAAAGCGTGAAACTCTGCGTAAGTGGGCGCATGATATTCATCATGTGAAACGTGCTAAACGCAGACGTGGCCGTGTACACAAGCGTAGAGAGCGTATGGAAAGCGTGGGATTAATGTTGCAAATGGATGGCAGCACACATCGGTGGTTTGGCACCCAAAAGACCTGTTTGATTGCCATGATTGACGATGCCAACAGCCAGTTGTTTGCCGAGTTTTTTCATGCCGAAACAACCGCTGGCTGTTTGAAGCTACTGCGCTCGGTGGTGGAGAAAAAAGGCGTATTTAAAACTTTGTATGTTGATCGCGCAGGTATATTCGGTGGACCTAAACGTTGCAACTTCTCTCAAGTACAGCGGGCTTGTGAAGAGCTGGGTATCGAAATTATCTTCGCCAGCTCACCACAGGGTAAAGGGCGAATAGAACGGGCGTTCGATACCTTGCAAGATAGGCTCGTACCTGAGTTTAGAATGCGCAATATCACTGATATGGCAGCGGCCAATGCGTACCTTCAGCATGTCTTTATCCCGCAGGTCTGGCATAAAAAAATGACCGTAAAGCCATCTACGACGGATTCTGAATATCAACCGATACCCAATCACGTCAACCTTGATGATATCTGTATAACCAAAGTGCACCGCAAAATCCGCAACGATCATACCTTCACTTACAAAGGGCAATTTTACTTTATTGAGTCACCCATAAAACACTCAATTGCCCATCAGAAAATCGAAATCAGAAACGTGATCGGCAAGCAGTTTGATGTCTACTTCGCAGGTAGAAAACTAACGGTATCACCAGTGATAGAGCCAACGAAAGCGCCGCTAGACAAATCCTATACGACGCACTCAGAAGACATTGAGATACAGAAAAAGCTTGATGTACTGGCGTTGGCAGACAAGCTTGGCAATGTAGCAGAGGCGTCTCGTCTGAGCGGCGTATCTCGCGATACTATCTACCGACACCGAAAACTTGTGAAAGAAGGTGGTGCCGACGCGTTAAAGCGCCAAGAACCTCCGAGCCTACATCATAAGAATCGTACTGACAAAGCTACCGAGCAAATCGTAATTGAGTTCTCGCTAGCCAATCCACATCTTGGTCAAGTGCAAGTGTCACGACTGCTCAAATCTGAGCGGAACGTCACGATACATGCTAGCGGAGTCCGCAATATCTGGCTAAGGGAAAAGATGAACACTATGGCGCTGAGAATAGACAAATCATCTGTAAAGTAATCAGGATGTTGAAAATCGGACTTGAAACTGTATTTATATACAGTTACTTTAGGATTGTTAATTTTAATGATCCTGAAGGCGCACATGTTTTGAAATTTACGATGATATATGGTCCATCTGGAGTAGGTAAGGAAAGTGTTGCTAGGGAACTGGCAAAAAGAAAAAACTGGCGATTGTTTCCACAGCATTTGGCCTTTGACATTTCGTGTGCAGTGATCGGATTCGGTAATGATGGCTTTGAGGCATATCAGCGTCAGACATGCATTGAAGCCTTCCAAACGCTGATCGATAACAACACCAATGGATTGGTGTTTACGTTTTGCTATGTTCACCCCGCTAGTAACTATTTCATTAACGGCCTGCTTGAAATGTTAGAGCGAAACGACATTAGCCCTAATTTCATAAGATTATCTTGTACTTACGATGAGCACGTATGCAGAGTTATCGACGAAAGACGGAAAAACACCAACAAGATTCAGTCGAAAGAGTACCTTGACAATTATCTAGATAAATTTGATTTTTCAACTGATATACCAAAGGTAAAAACATTCCATTTAGACAATACAGGAATGTCTATTCAGGCAACTGCGGCAGAGATTGAACGCTACCTAGCCACGACTACGGAGAAAAGTCTATTGTCATAGCCTCAAACCGATGCTAATTTCAAAGCGTCAAAATCGCTTGGTAGTTAGACCGTCAAGTTCCCTTGGTAATCACACTATTTCAAATTAGTGTGTTAGACCTAATTGTGTTTCAAGTTAAGCCTTAATACTTCGGTTTCCTTTTCATTGCGTGGGCCTAAATTGGCATCGGAATCGACTATTTTGAGAGATTGATAATACTCATCTGCGCTAGGAATTCGTGAAATTAGTGCATCAATTTCCATCTTGTCCAACTCTTTTTCAATATCATCAATTGATACCCTGAAAAACTCTTTTCGTCGGTTTAC
>JAKVBA010000154.1:0-416 GCA_022447525.1 Gammaproteobacteria bacterium | reverse complement strand
ATTTAATCGCTTTGAATCAAAGGCTCTATGTAACGTTGATTCGAGATTTGGTGCGTCATCGGATTCAATAAGTGCGTGCACGTCAAAAGTGAAAGGTACAGAAGCATCGCCAAGCTCTCTTACTCTGTCCATGGGCTCTAGACGCCGTGTCATGCCAATTTTCAGAACGTCCTCACCGAAACTACCAATATTTGAAATAATATAAACGTGACCTTGTTTAGTTTCCTGTGCACGGCTTTTTGCTCGCTCCATTTTTTCATGAGCTATTGCTAATTCAGATTTGAGAGCATCAAGTTGCTCTTGATATGCCAGTCTTTCTTGTTCTGACTTTTCAGCGAGCTCAGCTTCAAGTTTAGCAATGGCTGCTGCCTTAATTGCTTCCTCTTTTTCAGCCTCTTTTTGGGCTTTCATCGCTT
>JAKVBA010000153.1 GCA_022447525.1 Gammaproteobacteria bacterium | reverse complement strand
CAGTGATCAATAGCATGGCGCATTTCTAAGCGCTGCACTTGGCCTACCATTTCATTTATTGAGCGGTAGCCTAAACGCGCCATAATTTCGCGTACTTCTTCAGCGATATACTTCATGAAGTTTTCAACCGCAGAAGCATCTCCGTTGAATTTTTCGCGCAATTTTGGATCTTGAGTCGCTACTCCAACAGGACAGGTGTTTTTATGACAAACACGCATCATGAGACAACCAAGAGTCACTAGAGCAGTTGTTGCGAAACCGAATTCCTCGGCTCCGAGTAAGCAAGCGATAGCGACATCACGTCCAGTTTTTAATTGCCCATCGGTTTCAACGACGACGCGAGAGCGAAGATCATTTAATAATAACGTTTGATTTGTTTCCGCTAGACCAAGTTCCCAAGGCGCTCCAGCATGTTGAATAGAGGAGCGAGGCGAGGCGCCAGTACCACCATCATAACCAGAAATAAGAATAACGTCTGCCTTGGCTTTTGCGACGCCCGCTGCAATTGTTCCAACGCCCACCTCGGATACGAGTTTCACGTTGACCCGTGCCTTAACGTTTGCGTTCTTAAGATCGTGTATAAGTTCTGCTAAATCTTCTATTGAGTAGATATCATGATGAGGAGGAGGAGAAATTAATCCCACTCCAGGGGTCGTGCCCCGCGTCTTTGCGATCTGCGGTAGTACCTTGTGCCCTGGTAGTTCTCCTCCTTCTCCTGGTTTTGCTCCTTGAACAATCTTAATTTGTATCTCGTCAGAATTTACTAAATAGTAGCTAGTTACTCCGAAGCGTCCCGATGCAACTTGTTTTATGGCTGATCGACGCGAATCCCCATTGGCGTCTGGTTTGAAGCGAGCACTTTCTTCTCCGCCTTCACCAGTATTCGATTTTCCGCCTACTCTGTTCATAGCAATAGCAATCGCCTCGTGTGCTTCTTTTGAAATCGACCCATAGGACATAGCACCAGTTTTAAAGCGCTTCATAATAGCCTCAATCGGTTCCACCTCTTCGATTGGTATGGCTTGTGAATCTTCAAATTTAAAATCCATTAAACCACGTAGTGTAAACATTTCTTTAGACTGATCATTAATCGCATCGGAGTACTCCTTAAAAACAGCATAGTCTCCAAACCGAGTAGCCATTTGTAACTTGTGAATCGTTACAGGATTGAATAAATGACGCTCACCGTTTGCCCTCCACTGGTAGATGCCACCAGTATCAAGTGCTGCATCGCGCTCATCATCACGCGGCGCGAAAGCCTTTTGATGGCGAGATAGAGTTTCTTCAGCAATTGTATTTAGCCCTATCCCCTCAACGCGCGAGGCAGTCTTTGTAAAGTATTTATCTATAACAGCCTGATTTAAACCAATTGCTTCAAAGATCTGTGCACCTCGGTAGGATGCTACCGTGGAAATGCCCATTTTTGACATTGTTTTGATCACGCCATTTAGATTCGCTTTTAAAAAATTAGCACATGCTTTTTCAGCGTCTTGGTTGATATCACCGCGGTCTACTAGATGGCGAACTGTTTCAAGCGCGAGGTATGGGTTAATCGCATCGACGCCATAGCCAAGTAAAAGTGCGAAGTGCTGGACTTCTCTGGGCTCTCCTGATTCAAGTACGATGGATACTTTTGTGCGAGTACCCTGACGGACTAAATGGTGGTGTAGGCCAGACACTGCTATCAAAGCCGGAATTGGCGCTTTTTTCAGGTCAATTTTACGGTCGGATAAAATTAAAATGTTTTTGCCGTCGCGAATAGCGGAATCTGCATTTTCAAAGAGCTTTTTTAATGCAGACTCAAGACCCTTGCCACTAATAGTTGGTTCTTGGATATTGTTATGCCCTTCAGCTAGGCCGCCAATTGCAGATTCAAAAGTTATCGGTAATCGAGTTGCCTTGAATCCATCAATATCTATGTGTAGCAATTGCGCTAGTTGCTGATTGTCAATCAAGGGACTTTCAAATTTAATCAACCGACAACTGTTCGGCCCTGGTCGAGTTAGGTCACCCTCAGACCCTATAAAAGAAATGCTGGCTGTTACTAATTCTTCTCTAATTGGATCAATTGGAGGGTTGGTTACCTGTGCAAAGAGTTGCTTGAAATAATTGTAAAGTAGTTGTGATTGATCCGACAAAACAGCAAGTGGAGCATCGTTACCCATGGAGCCTAGCGGTTGTTTGCCAGCATCAGCACTTGGTCCTATTATAAAGCGCATATCTTCAAAGGTATAACCAAAAGTTTTTTGTCTAATTTCGATAGAGTCGAAATCATCGGAAGATTCTACTTGTGTTTCGGGCAAGTCTTCAGACCTGATTAATTTTTGCTGTAACCATTCTCCATATGGGTGTTGGGATGCGATTTGCTCCTTAAGCTCTGCATCACCCACAATTCTACCTTCTTTCATATCGATTAAGAACATGCGTCCAGGCTCTAAACGGCCTTTCTTAACCACATTAGCTGGCTCAAGTCCTTCGAGAACACCTACTTCTGAGGCTAGTATCACACGATCATCGGCTGTAACATAATAACGAGAGGGACGCAGACCATTGCGATCAAGCGTCGCTCCGACTTGAACCCCATCCGACATAGCTATGGATGCAGGGCCATCCCATGGTTCCATCATGCATGCGTGGAATTGGTAAAAATCACGCTTATATTGTGGCATGTTCTTATGTCGTTCCCATGGCTCAGGAACCATCATCATCATTGCATGAGCTAAGCTACGCCCTGATAGCACTAAGAACTCTAAGCAATTATCAAATTTTTGTGAGTCGGATCCATCTTCTCTTATTATGGGTAGTAACTTTTTTAGGTCCTCTCCAAATACTTCGCTTGCCAGTTGCATTTGCCGCGCATAGAGCCAATTTTCATTGCCGCGTACGGTATTAATTTCTCCATTGTGGCAAAGATAGCGAAATGGCTGTGCTCGTGGCCAACTCGGGAAAGTATTCGTTGAAAATCGTGAATGTGTAAGCGCGAGAGCAGAGTCCATCGATGCGTGACTAAGGTCAGGAAAATAGTCCCCCAATTGTTCCGTAGTGAGCATGCCCTTGTAGGTCATTGTGCGGCTCGACAGCGAGCTAATATAAAAAAGTGAATCTTCATCTTCCCCGCTATATCGAATTCGATGTGTCGCCATGCGACGAATTAGGTAAAGCTTGCGTTCAAATGCGAGGCCACGCTCACAAGTTTCACCTCTTGAGACAAAGAACTGACGCATGACTGGTTCACATGCCTTCGATGCTTTCCCTAATATTTCACTCTTTACAGGAACATCACGCCAGCCAAT
>JAKVBA010000152.1 GCA_022447525.1 Gammaproteobacteria bacterium | reverse complement strand
TAAACGCGCCTTCCTGTTTAATAATGGCCTTGGAGGAGGCCGCATCTCGGGTATTGCTACTCATACACGATCCTTTGTTTTGTTTTTTTATCGATGCCTTATGCGTCGTAGCTTTAAACGAGCAATCTTGTTAAACAGTTTATCAGAATTGAGGAATGCATGTTTTGATGTGGCGTTTGAGCCTAGTTTTGCGTATAACCTATTGCGTTATAAGTAGGTTAAATTGAGCAAGTGGATAGCGACGACTTAGCATATTTGTAAGACTGAACTAACAGACATTTGTGTGATTTTAACTTACCACTATAGATATTAGATTTGATTTATATTAACCCACAGAATTTGCACCTCCCAAGTTTCAGGAGAAAGAATTAGTGAACTGGACAACAACACCATTTGAGCCGCTAGCCGGTTTGGCAGGTGGGCTGCTTATAGGCTCGTCAGTGGTACTTTTATTGTATACGCTTGGCCGCATTGCAGGTATTTCAGGTATTGCCGCTGGCGCAATGACTCAACATGGCATTGAACGCTACTGGCGCTTAGCCTTTATTGCCGGCATTGTTTTGTCTGCCGTACTGTACATGGTGTTTGTAGGCGATTTACAGGTTCAAACCCAAATGAGCTCTGCATGGCTGGTAGTTGCTGGCTTGTTAGTGGGCTTTGGTACGCGCCTTGGTTCTGGGTGTACGTCGGGCCATGGCGTTGCTGGGCTATCTCGGTTATCGCCCCGCTCTATTGTGGCAACCGTTACCTTTATGGCAGCTGCCATTGTGACCACGAATATTATCAGACACCTGTAAATTACCGAGGAGCATGTACTTATGAGAGCAATTATAGCCTCGCTTATTTGTGGGCTTTTATTTGGCTTTGGCCTTATTGTATCGGGTATGAGCAACCCTGCCCGCGTGCTGAACTTTTTAGATTTCAGTGCAAATTGGGATGCTACGTTAGCTTTTGTAATGGGCGGCGCTATTTTGGTTGCTGCACCAGGCATGTTTTGGGTACGCAAGCGCAGCAAACCCTTGTTTGCGAATAAGTTTGATATTCCTACCAGTAAGACTATTGATGCAAAGTTAATTCTGGGCTCTGCAGCGTTTGGCATTGGCTGGGGTATTAGCGGTTTCTGCCCAGGGCCTGCCGTAGTGGCGATTGCCTCGCTTCAAACTGATGTGCTTTTGTTCGTAGGCGCGATGATTGTCGGCATGCTGGCGCAGCATTGGTTGAAGCCAAAAGCGGCTTAAAACATAACTATCCTTACTGCTTTATCCCTTTAAGGGGGTAAACGTGGCAGCCACTTACATACGTGAAAATAGCTGACTTATCGTTTTGCGGTTTTCCCTTTCAGTAAACCTACTCCCAATACGGCCATGGTTACGGCAATAACGCCATTTAGATAGTTGAAAAACGCATAGGGAGCATAGTCGAGCACGTCAACGCCTAGGGTGGCAGAGTAGAACGCACCGGCGGTTGTCCACGGAATAATGAGCGTTGAGATAGTGCCACTTTGCATAAAGCTGGCGATAACCATACCTATAAAGATAAAGATATAGATTGCCGGCATGGCCCGGGTTAGTGCGCGGGCCATTAATTCGCGGATTTGCAGGTACTTGTACCCCAAGCTAAAGGCATTGATACCAGCCCATAGCAAGCACAGAAATGTAAGTGCGTGTAGGCTAATACCTAGTTCAAACAACCCACCCACTATTAGCGCGACAATAACGCTAAAACAAACCAGTGACTGAGGAAAACCAGGGTTACGTAAAGACTTAGGCGACATGAAAGACCTGTTGAACCGCTTGAAAAATGAAAGTAGTGAAAAACAGTATAACGACTTTGCTATGCGTTGGAATGACCTTGAAGCAGCATAGGCTTAGGATGCGCACAGTGCCTTTGAAAACAATGCCTCCTTCAGCCAATAAGTGCTGCCTAAAAGAACAAAATGAAAGTTTGCTTTACTTATAAAACATCATAAATGACCAATTAAAGCCCTATTAGCTATTTATGGCTATTTAATTGACACACCTTATTAAGTAGCCATACTAAATAATTACGTTACTAATGGCTATTTTTGGTGTTTTATGGACAAGGTTGAATATACGAAAAAACTACTTGGTAACCTCGTAAAGCAAGCGAGAACTGCTTCTATGGATCAAGACGAGTTAGCGCTTAGAACCGGTACTAGCAAAAATACTGTTAGCAGGTTAGAGCGAGGAAAAGGCATAAATTCGGATACGTTGCTTACAATATTAAATCAACTCGAAGTGCTTGACCCACTTATTGAAACCATCGAAAAGGAGTACGAATTAGTAAGCAATAACCCCTTGAGAAAAAGCTCACTCTTAGAAAAGGAGTTACCTAATGACTTCTAGAGCTTATGTTTTTGTTGACGGACTCGAAAATAGCCCGATGATATGTGGCGTTGTTGAGTTAGACCCAAAGACCAATATCGGGAAGTTTCGATATGGACAAAGCTACCTACAAAGGGATGATGCATTCCCCCTAGATCCAGTTCACCTCCCCCTACTTAGCGATCAGTTTATTACCAGAGTCAATAAAGGGATGTTTGGCGCTATCTTAGATGCTGGAGCAGATAGCTGGGGTAAAAAGCTTATTTTGTCGCTGCACTCAACTAAGCCTAGCAATGATCTAGAACTCGTTCTGGCGGGTTCTGGGATGGGTGTTGGCGCACTTACTTTTAGCTTATCTAGAAGTGCAAGTAAGCCAAAGAAGAATAAGAATACGCTTGGCGATATCCCCATGCTTTTGCAGGGGAAAAGGGCAATTCTTAAAAATGAGGACATTCCTAAGGAAGTCAAAAAAGCATTTGAATACGGGTCCAGTATGGGTGGCGCCCGACCTAAAACACTGATTGAAGACAGTGGTATAAATTACTTAGCGAAATTCAACCGTCCAGATGATTTATACAACGTATGTTTAGTAGAACATGCAACAATGACAATGCTAGAAGAACTGGATGTTAGAGTTGCAGCCACGTCTATAGTGAACAGCCAACAAGAAGACATATTATTAGTAGAGCGCTTCGACTGTAACGCTGATAGACCAACACACCATTTCTTGAGTGCTAATTCCCTAATTAACCAAGAAAAGTTGACGAAGCAGGCACTAACTGAGAATTATAGTTATGGTGCTTTGGCAGAGTTTATAATGAAGCATGGAGCAGAGCCGAGAGATGCACATGAACTGTACACACGCATGGTTTTTAATATCTTAATGGGTAACACTGATGACCATTCCAGAAATCACGCTTTCTTGTATTCCTTCTCGGATAAAAAATGGCGCTTATCTCCAGCCTACGACGTATTGCCGATAAACAACTCCCGCCAACATGGAATTGGAATAGGGGTTCACGGCAGAGAAGGAACGCTCGAAAATGCGCTGTCTCAATCTAAAAG
>JAKVBA010000151.1 GCA_022447525.1 Gammaproteobacteria bacterium | reverse complement strand
ATGCCATTGATAACCTTAACTACTTTTCCAGCGGTAGCGATAACTCGGACTACTACAGATTCACAAACGTAGAACGCGATTACGATTTTGTGTTGCTATCGTTCGATTCTGCGGTAACGCTTACCGGCGCTAGCTTTTCTTGGCTATACAGTAGTAGCGATAGTCAAGTCTCTGTAGCAGCGCTTGGCAATACGGCGAAATTAACCTCTGGCGTTAACACGTGGAGTGATATTGTCGCTGATGCCCTAACTTCAGCTTCGTTTGACATTGAGAGTTGTGAATATTTAGATCACCGTGCAGATTTTACGTTTACTGAGTCGGCCCAGTATTGGTTGGTGGGAGCGTACAACACTGTATTTGGTAAAACGGACGGAAGAATAGGTAACGACGCGTTTAAACTTGCCAATATCGGTTTCTCTATTTCAGAAACAGCGGGTACACCAGATACCACCGAAGTGTCTGAACCTGGTTCTATAGGTCTACTCATGGCTTGTTCGCTATTCGTCATGTGGCGCCGCAAAAAACTTATTTAACAAAATTAGACTTTAGATCACTGACAGGTGGTACAACCTGTCAGTTTTTTTTACTCAAACCTCATGCATACCAAAAAAAAGCACCAAAAATCATAGCTTTAAAATCTGGCATAATACCTGCTTAAACCTAAATATTGTAATTATCATCGTAATTAATGGTTGAAGTATGAAGTTGAATCGCTTTTGTGCCCCCCTCTTAGTCTTGGCTTTTAGTGCTAACGTCGCAGCGAGCGATGATATGCTAAAAGAAGCAACATATAACTTTTTCAATAAAGACAGTGCGGGAAATTTTATTGGCAGCAATGGTTACGAAATCTCATCATCTAACATTCAAAGCTCTATAACGATTGACGGCACCGACATTAGCGTAGGATTGTCTTTGTGGTCCGATACAGGTGCACAGTCTGCTGCATATAAAGGTAGCGATGGTAAATATTATTGGAGTACACTCGATGGCGACACGAAGTGGGAAGATGATACCGTTAGAAATGCCTCAGCCATTAAATGGGGTGACGGTTTTGGAATTGAAAACGGAGACCGTAACGGACTTACTAACCCAGATGGATATGTAAATCCCAACGATGGAAAAACTTACCACCTTCAAGGCGATAGTCACTCTATAGATAACTTCAGTGATTACGGCTCTCGGGATTTTGACATGGTGTTGCTTAGTTTTGACAAAGCGGTAACACTTACAGGTGCCAGTTTTAGTGCACTTTATGGTGGTGGAAGCAATAAAGATATTACAGTCGCTGGCTTATCAAGCAATGCTGGCTTTGACGGTCTTAGTACATGGTCAGATATTGCTGCGAACACAATTACAGGTGCGGTAGGGCATTTTAATATTACAAATAATAGCGGCATTATTGAATCGAGCTTTACTCCGTTGACCACAGCAAAGTATTGGTTAGTTGGAGCTTATAATACAATATTTGATAATAACGCTGGTTCTCTTAGTTCAGTAGGTTTCAAACTTTCCTCGTTAACTATTGGTTACAAGACTGAAACTACACCTCCTCCTTCAACAGAAGTTAGCGAGCCTGGTGCACTAGCGCTAATGAGCTTAGGTTTAGGTCTTGTTCTTTATAGACGTAAGCGTCGCGTTTAATTGTTTAAAAACGCTTAGAAAACACGTATCTTTAAAAGGTGGCTTAGGCCACCTTTTTTTTGCTATTTTTAAGCCAGTGGCTAGGCTAAATTTCGAAGGTTTATATGGATTTTTTTAATAATAAAAAGCGTGTTGTACAGCGCGCTATTGTCTCAGCAGTTGCCTCATCATTAATCGCTTTCAACAGTTTCGCTACGACCTCGGAAGATTATGAAAAAGCGCTCACAGCATTTAATAAAAATGAATACGACGAAGCCTATATCCACCTAAAAAATAGCTTACAAAAAGACCCTGAAAACCTTGCTGCTAAAATTCTTATGGGTGAAATACTGCTTATAAACGGCTACTTAACCGCGGCCGAAATGGAGTTTGTAGAAGCGCTAGAGATGGGTGCCGATATTAACCTTCTGGCAGAGCCGCTTGGCAACACTTGGCTATTCTTGAACAGATATAAAGAGATTGTCGATTTTGCCGATTTAAACAAGCTATCTGGTGATGCTGAGCGCGAATGGCTTATGATTCGTGCAACAGCGTGCATTAGACTGGAAGACGAGCAGTGTGCCCTACGCGACTATAGCACTATAGTCTCACGCACACCTAACTTCGTGCCAGCTATAAATGGCTTAGCCTCTATTGCCCTTCAAAATGAAGACTTATCTAAAGCAAATTCTCTTATTGATAAAGCCATGTCGCTAGAACCAGAAAACGCAATCACGTGGCGACTTAAGGGCCAGCTTGCTTACCGACAGGGAGATACTGACGCGGCAACTGCACATTTACAAAAAGCCCTAACATTTAACCGAGACGACCCTATTGCCCTGCGTAATCTAGTGGATTTGTATCTAGAGGCGAAAGACTACGATACGGCAAAGCTATTCGTTGATGAAATTATTGAAGATACACCTAACGATCCGTTAGCCATACTGCTTAACAGCTGGCTTCAAAGTAGAGATAACCAGCAAGCTATTGATAATGCAAAGCTAAAAGAACTTAACGACTTCATGGCGCAGCTCGACCCTGAGCTGATAACCTCTCAACCTATGTTGCTATATATAAGCGGTTTAACTAATTTCTTTAACAACAACATGGAAACGGCTGCAAAAGACTTTAATGGCTATTTGCAACAAGAGCCTGATGACTTACAGGCAGTATTAATGCTAAGCCAAGTCTATATGGCAACACAGCAAGACAAACAAGCGCTTGCCCTGCTTGAACGTCATCAGGATGCGTTAATGGAAGACCCTGACTCAGCATTGCTATTAGGTGATTTATTTATTCGCCAAAACAAAGCGTTTAAAGCTGAACGACTGCTGCAGAACCTTGAATATAAGTACCCAAATGAAAATAAGCTTCAGCTTTTTAAAATTAAACTGATGGCAGCGAGGGGAAAACAGGACGATGCACTTTCGATCCTAGAAAACAATTTACCTAACTACAAAGACAACGCGGGTTTTCTATTCACTTATTCACTAATGAATTTACAGGCGCAGAAGTTTGACAATGCATTAAAAGGTGCAAACCTGCTTAGTGAACTTTATCCTGAAGAAGCTGAAGTATATAACCTTAAGGCTGGCATCTTGATTAGACAAGGTCAGCTAGAAGAAGCCAAAACCAATATTGAAAAAGCGCTGGTACAGAACCCTACCCTTTTTCCCGCAAAATTTAATTTAGCGGCTACAGAGAGTCGCTTAGGCAACGTAGAAACTTCTAATCAACTGATTGAAGAACTTCTTACTTTGTCACCGCAGCATAATGAAACGCTGATGCTAAA
>JAKVBA010000150.1 GCA_022447525.1 Gammaproteobacteria bacterium | reverse complement strand
AACTCTTCGAAACTTAGCGATGCAGGGGATGGTTGATAGCGCAACCAACGGCCAGGGGTTATCAATAATTTTTCGTCTAAATCAGACTGAAGGCTTAGGTTGCTTCCCAAACAAAGGATACCCTTGCATTCAAAGCCGGGTTGATTGGTGGGATCAATCATATTGGTCGATGAATAAGGGGTATCGTAAACGCAATAGTCTTGTTCTGAATCAAGAAACGGCTTAATCTCACAGGCTTGACTAGCATCTTCTTCGTTTGATTTGCTACAGCTGATCATGGAAAAAGACAGAAAAATTTGTAGTCCGATTAAAGTCCTATAACGTAAGTACATTTTGTCGTTACCTCTCAAATCAAAATTTTCATTTCTTTTGTGACTCTATTAAATCACGCGTGATTAATCTCTATAGCTAGCAGAACTAATTCTACGTCAAAAGAGTTAATACTAATGTCCGCCAAGATTAGCAAGGGGTAAGTAGTTGAAATGTAGTGTGTCAAAACAGCGTTTGATCTATAAAGGTCGAAGAACCCTTCAACTACTGACATCTTACGAAGTCCACAATTAATATGGCCTTTGCGATACTACTGTTGCAAGGGCCATGTGACGACAAAATCACTGTTGCTCAAGTGATCCGTTTTCATCCGATTACGGGCTTCGTAGGTTAAAACTCCCTTGTTGCTTTCATTTATCTTTCCTAAGCAAAATGTCGCGTAGCTGGCTCCATTATCGGCATCTTTTTCTTTTCGGTACCAACAAGTTCCAGTCCATTCGTCTTCTCCAGACTTGCCAAGTCTTCCTTTCGATGCTTTGAGATTGGTCAACTTTCCAACTTTCAGATCGACGTTTTGTCTGTCTTTACTCAGTCTAACCTGAAGTCGATCAAGTATTTTCCAACTACGATGTGCCGTGATAGCAAAGGAAGAGCTTAGTTCCATCATTTTTAGCTTAATATCTTTAACTTTTTTATAATGAATTTGATCTTTGATTTGTTCTAACTTCTTGTACTCGTTTGAAGTGATACCCATATTTTTATGCCAAGGCAGTTTACCGTGCCCATGTTGCTTTAGGTATACCTTGAACCACTCTTTATGGTTGGCTAAGGAACGCTGAAATTTTTTTGTTATAGCTTGTAATTCTGGCGGCTCGTTAACAAACCAAAGCTCAGCCGAATGCATGCCATCGCTTAGAATTGATTCTAGTTTAAAGCCTTCGCTGTATGATTGACTGGTAATCGTTTGTAGGAGGATAAACATTGTCATCAAAATTCGAATCGGCACGTAAGAGTCCTCAAAAATTGTTCAGATGTTCGATAAAACTGGATCCTGTATCGGTATATACGTGAATCGTTCTTAAAATTACCAATTTTGCTCGTATTGCTGGGTGTTTGCAGCAAGAAAAAGGCCCGTCTTCTAAGAGAACGAGCCTTTGTATAGCTTAAGAGTTCTAGTAACTGTATGAACTCGCGATTAGTTTACTTACAGTTGTTGGGATTGAGGTCAGTTAGAAACTCGCCATCTAAAGCTGCTTGGCTAAAGATACCGTTAAAAGCAAAATGTAAGTTCTTGCCATCGTTTGATAATTCCACAATATCGCTATCAGCTACCTCTGCTGTTGGGTTCAGCCAGTAAGTGGTTCCCTGGTTGTCACGAACATAGAAGACGCCAACGTCACTTGGGGCATTGACCACTGTAGTATCGGATTGAGGGTAATAAAAACCCACGATGCTAGGGTTCACATGGTAGAGTCCTTGGGCGTCAGCTGCGGAAGATCCTCGACGTATCTGCCATCCGTTAGAGATCTTCTGACCAAAACGGCTAAAGTAAAAGGTTTCTTTGTAAACGCCAACTTCGGCAACACCCTTCGCGAGAACCTCGTCGCTGATGCGAATGGCGACGTTGCCGGCAAATGTCTTGTTGATACCTACATAGTTTGCGCTGATGTCTTCGATGTAGAACTCGCAGTCTTTGACTTGAACGTTGTTTGCCAAAAGATTGGAAGACGAAAATAAGATGGCTAATGCTAATGACTTCATGTGTAGGACCTTTCTAATGAAGATGTTGAATTTTGGCGAATGCCTGATTTGTCTTATTTACGGGCTTACTCCAAACCTTGAATTTTCGTTATGACCCGAACAGTTGAGGCGGAAAAAAACAGATCTAGGCCGGATTCCCGCGATGCCTTGGCATTGCCTTTAATTGGAATCATGTATGACAGATTTTAAGAATCTTGGCTCAAGCTCAGAGGGTTTGATGGTCTATCTCACTCAGCGATTGCTGATGCTGACAAGCACACTGGAACAGATATCGCATCTCATTCCTTGTCGTAATATTTGCGAGAGCAGGTTGTTGAAAAAAGTATGTGATATTAAAGATATAGATCATAATGCAGGCGAACAGGTCGTAGCTGAGTTCTTGCCAGGTGCACCGATCGTTGACAGAAACATGCATCGGCCCCTAGTCGCCTTAACAAAGCGAGGGGTTCGAACAGTCTTTTCTTGCCAGGGTAATCATAGCTTGGACTCTGACGCTGCATCTGTGGGTGTGGGGTATTTGGCAATTGATGGCGAGGATAGCTTTCCACGAGACCTAGCTGATACTCTGAGGGCTCATTTTCTTTATGAGCAGTCACCACCTGATCAATGGCAACCCAGGGGGCTGAAGATATTTCATGCTATCCGTGTTGATCGTGAGACCGATGACGATTCTGAGGCTGTCAGAAATAATACACTGTTTGTTGAGTTGCTTCATGAGTGGGCTGAGGCTCAGTTCGAGATATAAACAGCAGTGCGAATCATTCAGATCCATTCACTTACCGATGTCTTCCTCCATTTAACATGACTCGCCGAAATTCTCCCTCTAGAACGTAGACAACCGAAGGTGGTCGAGGCTTAGGGGGAGATGGGTTGGCGAATTGTGATCCGAGCACTAAGCGAGGTAAGCAATCATTTTGTAAGCGTTTCCTGACTTTCTATATACTGCTTGATGACCTCTATAGGCCCTCCCCCTGCTGACAACAAGCAATAGGCTCGTGTCCACATAACAGGTTTCGAGTA
>JAKVBA010000015.1:34184-64118 GCA_022447525.1 Gammaproteobacteria bacterium | reverse complement strand
GAGAAAAAGCTTATCAGCGATTTTTCGAAGCACCCCTCCCCCCTGCAGAAGAGACTCGATCTTTTTTCAGACCTGCGGTAGTTATACCAAAGATAAGGCAAATTTGTTGCGTGAAAACACAAAACTTTTGCGAGTCTTTATGTTATTGATTTACAAAGAAAAATTTAGGTGTCATTTTTCGTCTATTGCATCTGTTTGGTGCTCTGACAATTATTGTCATACGATTTTGTACTTGCTCAGTTTGTATCTAAAAGATCTGAATGTCATGCCAAGTAGTTTTGCCGCTTCTGTTTTGTTGCCGCCAGTTTCAGTCAGGGCAGATTTAAGTGCGTTAATTTCCTCGCGCACCAAATAATCCTCGATTGACTCATTGCCGGGAACAAATGTTTGCAGTTCGGCTCGTCTCACAAGTCGCGCTAGATGAGAAATGCTAAGAGCCATTGTCATTAAAATAAGTCCGTACATTGCAAGTGAATCGAATCTCCAAGACACACTTCCATCAGCGATCATTACACTATAAAAATGTTCAAAAAAAATGACTAAAACAGATCCAGCAGCCAGCGCCAATGCATCGGTTCTTTTCAAAACCACACTGCCTGTGATGACTACCAAAAAGAAAAGCAACGAAAAACCACTCGAAATACTACCGGTAGCATGTACGATGAACCCAGCAGTCAGTGTGTCAATTATAAATTGAGAAATGAGTATTATTCGAAGTGGTAGTCTTCTAGTTTTGGTGAAAATAGTAAAAAGAATTGCTGAGCAAAGGAGTAGGATGGCGCATCCCATAAAAATTTCTGTTTGGATCAAGTTTCTAACAAGTTTGAGACTACCTTGGTTCCTGAGCTGATCTTGTACGCCCAATCCAAGCAACACTAAGGAAAAAACGTATCTGAATAAATTTAAGGCAAATACCGCGCGCCACACTTCTTGCTTGTATGTTATGTGGGCGGTGTTAGCTTTAGGATTCCTCTCTTCGCGCTCAACTTTTTTGGTGAGATTTTCTTTACTATCGGCCAGTTTTTTAGCTAGGTCTGGATTCGCTATTGCTATTAAATCTGATGGTTTGGTGGTCATTGGGCTCATCTGGGTCGTGATTTGCTTATGATTAATCGTGGGTGGATTACTTATTATTTTCGCTGTAATCGAGGCAACTAGTTTCCTTAATTGCGCGGCTTTTATTTTGTTTTAGCGACGCCCCACACTTGAATATAGTTTACACCGTTTTTTTTAAGAATTTTAGAAATTTCTTCTGCAGTAGAGCCTGTGGTGAGTACATCATCGATAATGGCAAGGTGTCGATAGTTGATTTTTTGACTCACCGTAAAGCTACCTCGAAGGTTAATTTGTCTTTTTTTAAGAGACATGGTTGCTTGCCTAGGCGTGTTTCGGTCTTTTTTGATGTGATTGTTAAGTAAAGGAATGTCAAGTCTGCTAGCGATGATCCGCGCCAACTCCAAAGAATGATTAAAGCCCTTGGCTCTCAATCTTTTTGGGTGCATGGGCACAGCAATTATTGCTTCTGGCAGAGCTATATGATTCGCGTTCAATTCTCGAAGGAAAAGCTCTGAAATTTTCGCTAAATGCTTAGGGTGCTCGGCATATTTGAGTTCTTGTATCATTTTGCTTATTGGCTCTTTGTATAAGAATGGGCAAAAACACCGATCAAAAGTTGGGGTGCGGCTGAGACATTTGCCGCATGTTTTGTTCGAATTTATTAAGGGTTCTGAACATCTTTGACAGCAGTGGTTGAGGTAAGGAAGCGATTCCTGACAATTTGAGCAGAAACATGATGTGCTGTCCTCAAGGGTCTTGGAGCAGGAGTAACAAACTGATGGGAATACCCAATTTTTTAATTGTGCGATTTGGTTGTTAAGTTTAAAATCCATTTTGGTTTACAAGTAGCTTTTCGAGCAATCGTAGTTTAGAAAATATATGCCATCTCAAACTTTATCACAAAAATTAACTGCCTCAGATGTTCAAAAATTAGATATTCAAAGAGTCACTCCCAAGCTACGCTGGTCTGCGACCGAAATAGAAGCACTTTTTGATATACCCTTTAATGATCTAATCTTCAAAGCGCAAACGATACATAGAGAAAATTTTGACCAAAATGAGCTTCAATTAAGCAGTCTTTTAAGCATAAAGACTGGGGCTTGCCCGGAAGATTGTAAGTACTGTCCGCAAAGTGCCAGATATCAAACTGGCTTAAAGGCTGAACGTTTAATGCGGGTGGAGAAAATTGTAGAGGCAGCGCGAAAAGCCAAAGCGAATGGTGCTTCTCGATTTTGCATGGGGGCGGCATGGCGTAGTCCAAAAGATAAAGACCTTACAGTCGTCAACGAGGCAGTGCGTCAAGTCAAAGCGCTCGGTTTGGAGACTTGTGCCACGCTAGGAATGCTAACTCAGGAGCAAGCTGATTCGTTAAGCGATGCTGGACTTGACTATTACAACCACAACTTAGACACATCTGAGTCTTTTTATAAAGAGGTCATCACCACTCGAACTTATCAGGATAGGCTCGATACCCTTGAAAATGTTCGTAATTCTGGGATTAATGTTTGTAGTGGCGGTATCGTCGGAATGGGAGAGTCTCGAAGTGATCGCGCCGGTCTCATCGCCAATCTAGCAAATTTACCCGTTCCGCCTCAAAGTGTGCCGATCAATAATCTGGTACAAGTCAGTGGCACTCCGCTTGCCGATATCGAGCCAGTTACGGATTTTGAATTTATTCGCACCATCGCGGTTGCACGCATCACAATGCCAACTTCATATGTTCGATTGTCGGCAGGAAGAGAGGCAATGAACGATCAAATGCAAGCATTATGCTTTTTAGCTGGCGCTAATTCGGTTTTCTATGGTGAGGAATTGCTCACGACGAACAACGCCTCGATCGAGCACGATAAAAAGCTGATGCATGAGCTTGGTATGCGTCCTGAGTCTATTTAGCAAAAGTTGTAGCCAAATATTCTGGAAGTTTTGTAATGGTTAGGGTCTCATGGCGAGAGGATTTGTTGCGCCAACAACAGCACATAAAAGACGAGGGTCGGTGGCGCAAACGTAAAATGATTGGCTCTGCGCAACATTCCTTAGTTGTCGCGGACGACTGTTGGTTGACTAACTTCTCAAGCAATGACTATCTCGGGTTTGCTTCTCACCCGATATTGTCGCTTGCTGCCACCAATGCGCAAGATAAGTGGGGAACCGGAGCGGGAGCATCCCACCTTGTTTGTGGTCATCAATCACCGCATGAGGCGTTAGAGTCAGAACTCGCTGAGTGGCTGGGCGCACAGCGAGTTCTGTTGTTTTCAAATGGATATATGGCTAATTTGGCTATATGCACCTCACTCGCTGATAAAGGTGATTTGATTTTGCAAGATCGATTGAATCATGCATCGTTAATTGATGGCGGTAGGCTGAGTGCGGCCGACTTCAAACGCTATAAACATTGTGATCTTGAGCACGCAGATACGAGATGCAGTTTATCAAGCTTCAACAGTTTATTGCTCGTGACCGATGGTGTTTTCAGTATGGATGGGGATGTTGCCCCCATATCAGGGCTCAAAAATTTGGTCGATGAGTTTCAAGGCATTTTATGTGTTGATGATGCTCACGGGTTCGGTGTGCTCGGTGATCAAGGCCGAGGGAGCTTGTCTCATCATGGATTGAAGCCTGAAGGCAACGTTGTAATGATGGGAACGTTGGGTAAGGCGTTTGGCGTATATGGGGCTTTTGTCGCCGGTGATGAGGTGATAGTAGAGCATCTAATCCAAACAGGTAGAAACTACATATATACCACGGCCTTGCCGCCTTCCATACCGGCCACCGCTTCTGCTAGTCTCAAGATGATTAAATCGAATTGGCTGGGTTTTAAGCGCGCGCTTCACGAGAATATTGAACTATTTAGAGGCGAGGCTAGCAGATTAGGTTTGCCTCTAACTGATTCGCTAACCCCTATTCAGCCAATAATTATTGGTGACGAACACAAGTGTCTCGCGATTAGCGATAGATTGCTTGATTGTGGTTTTCTGATTGGTGCAATTCGATACCCCACTGTAGCTAAAGGATCGGCGAGACTCAGAGTGGTTATTTCAGCCTCTCACACTGAATTCCAAATTAGAGCCTTAGTCAATGCTCTAAATGACTCCATAAAGAGCTCGGTTGGTGGTTCGGAAGGAGTTAGTGGTGCGGAGTTAAAATAGATGAATGTAGTGTTGCTGCATGGTTGGGGGCTTAATTCTGCTGTTTGGGATGAGTTTGTTGCCTCAGCTATACAAATAGCACCCAGCCTAAAATTTCACCCGATTTGTATGCCGGGATACGGTGAAAATAGTCATCTTAAGTCATGTTCGGAGATAAAGCATATTGCTACTTGGATGCTGAACAAGGCGCCAGAGAAAGCTGTGTGGTTAGGTTGGAGTCTAGGCGGAATGATCGCGGTTCAGGCTGCTGCAATCGACAATGATAAGTGCATTAGAGGATTGTATTTGATGGCCACAAGTCCATGTTTTGTGCAAAAAAGTGATTGGGAGCTTGGGGTTCCTAACGATGTTTTTAATCGTTTTGCGGACGAGCTAGGAAACGACTATAAATCGGCGCTAACAAGGTTTTTGCTCTTGCAGGCCGGCTTTGGTTCCGAGGCCAAAGCTTTAGCCAAAAAAGCCCAAAGAAGTGTTTGTAAGTATCCGGCTCCTAAGCTTGACACGCTGAAGGCCGGGATTGATTTGTTGGAAAAAGTAGATTTGCGCGGATTAATTTCGCAAAGCTGTTTGAAGGATGTTCCCAGTCATGTCCTGTCTTGTAGTTTGGATAGAGTGGCAAATCCACGAGGGGGAGTTGAGTTAGCCAAACTTCTTGGGGCAACTTCGACGGTTATAAAGTCTGGTCACGCGCCATTTTTAAGTCGTCCAGCGGATGTAATTAGTGATTTGCTGAGTTTTTGTGATCGACTGTAGTCGATCCAGCAGAAATTTTTATGCCAAAACAGACAACGGATATTGATAGTATATCTCAGCGCTTTAATGCTGGTGCGTTAAGGTACGATACATACGCGCAGATTCAACACCAAGTTGTCGACGACTTCTCTTTGTTCTTGGGTTCTTCATTGAAGCAAGCAAGGCAGATAATCGACTTGGGTTGTGGGACTGGTGGTCTACTCTCAAAATGTTGCGAGCTCGCTGATGCAGCGAGTTTGATTGGAGTCGATATTTCTAGTTCAATGTTGGATGAGCTGGTTGCGCGTGCGGTGCTGGCAGAGCCTGTGCTAGCAAGCATGGAAAACACAGGTTTAACTTCAGGTGTGTTTGATTGGGTATTGTCAACTTCAGCGCTGCAGTGGGCCGATGTTGAGCAGGCGATTGCTGAAATGTCGCGACTTTGTTCTTCTGATGGTGTTATTGCCATTTCTTGGTTCTCAGAAAGTACATTGGGGGCATGGAGGCAGCTTTGGGGGGGAGAGTTTTTTGAGCTCCCATCTAAGCCAAAGGTTATAAAAGAGCTTTGTCGCCATGGCTTTCAAATTAGAAAGTCGCAGTCAAAGCTTTATCTTGATCAAAAAACATCCTTCGATCACGCGGTCCGCAGTGTAAACGGGATTGGTGCTGGAAAATCTTCCTCGCAAAGACGTCGAATCAGTAGATCTCAATATGACTCTGCTAAAAATGGCTTTGAACTCAAAGTGAATCAGAGTGGTTATTTTTCGATGGAATATCCCACCGAATTTTTATTGGCAAGTCGGAGTTGATGGTGTTGCCTAGTTGTTTTGTTACCGGAACTGACACTGATGCAGGTAAAACCATTGTGACTGGTTCAATTTTACGATATTGGGCTAGGCTTGGTTGTCGGTGTGTCGGGATGAAGCCGATAGCTAGCGGTTTCGAATTAGTTGATGGGGAGTACGTAAATGCTGATATCGAAGCTAGTCTAGCTTATGGCACAGAGCGTCTGTCGATGGAGTTGGTGAATCAATATTCGTTTAATCCCCCAATTGCACCGCACATCGCTGCCAGGGAGTCTGGGTCCGTTATAGACATAGACCATATTGTGGGTTGCTATCGTGAACTCGAACAAAAAGTTGATCGATCTGTAGTTGAGGGTGCAGGTGGGTGGCGAGTCCCGCTGCAATGGCCCGAGGATAAAATGAGCAATGTTAACACCATAGCAACGTTGGCTAAAAAACTAAACTTGCCTGTGGTGTTGGTTGTCGGAATGAAATTAGGTTGTATAAATCACGCCATTTTAACGGCGGAAGCGGTGCTTGCAGATGGCATCGAATTGTTGGGTTGGGTGGCAAACTCAGTCGATCAAAACTTTTCTAGGTCAAAGGATAACCTGTTAACATTAGAGCGATTAATGCCTGCGCCTCTTCTGTTCGAGGTGCCGTACTTTTCCTCTAAATCTGTTATGAACCGCTTTGTACCGCAAATATCGGTGGTTTAGATGCTGATTGCTTCCTTGAATTATGTGATCTGATGGCTAAATTATTGTTAATAATAAGCTTGCTAATTGTTGATGATATTTCGCTGCTGTGATACCTTCTGTGCGCCCTGATATGGGGGTCTAATAACGGGAAATACCAGCTACGTTTTCAGTTTTACCTCACAGCGTGTCTTGTGCTGGGGTAGCTATGAAAATTAGGAGTCTAATGGTCCTAATAGTGCTTCACATAAATGAATATGGTTGGAGCTCGTGATGGTAAACTATAGCCGTTAACGCTGCCCTTGCTCGAAAAAATAAGTTCTGGGGTCAGCAAACACGAATTAAAATTTTAATTGGAGTGCCTCTAATTATGTTGTTTTCTCAACACAGTAAGCTTTCGGAAAGACTGTCAGTCTTGAGCGCATCATTGTTCGCGCTGTTGTTTAGTGGTCTTGCTCAGGCGGATTATCGTCTGAACTTTCAGGACCCAGTGACCGGCGTGGCTCGTGATATATATGGTTTGCACATGCTTATCTTTTGGATCTGCGTGGTCATATTTGTCCTTGTTTTCGGCGTGATGTTCTACTCTATTTTTAAGCATCGAAAGAGTAAAAATTACGAGGCGTCACAATTCAGTCACAGCACAGCTGTGGAGGTCATTTGGACCATCATTCCGTTCTTGATTCTAGTGGGAATGGCCATACCAGCAACACAAGTCTTGATCAAAATGGAAGACACAACCAAATCCGATCTGACGGTAAAAATTACCGGTTATCAGTGGAAATGGGGCTATGAGTACATGGACGGAAGCGACATAAGCTTTTACAGCACGCTGTCGACCCCGAGAACTCAGATCGATCAATTTAACGCGGAGACCAAAACTGATATTGGCGAACATTATCTGCTTGAAACAGATAAAGCACTGATAGTGCCATCAGGCAAAAAGGTGCGCGCATTAATCACTGCGAATGATGTAATTCATGCCTGGTGGATCCCGGCTTTTGGTGTAAAAAAGGATGCCATTCCAGGATATATCAATGAACTTTGGTTTAACGTTGACGAAGGTAAGGAAGGGATTTATCGCGGTAACTGCGCAGAGCTATGCGGTAAAGACCATGCCTATATGCCGATTGTGGTTCAAGTTGTCACTAGCGATCAATATGATCAATGGGTTGCCGGAGGCGGTCAGTTTAACGCCAAGGGTTTCGCAAGCTTGGATGATGCTTCTCAACTTGAGATGGTTGCCGAAACTGAAGAGTCGATAGAAGGTGAGGGAGAACAGCCGCCTGCAGAACCAGCGAAATCGAGCTTTGCTGAATCGGTTATCGAGGCCGTAGTTCCCTCAGCTGAAGCATCTGATGCGCAATTGAGTGTTGACCAATTAATGGCAAAAGGCGAGAAAATTTACAGCGTTCAATGTGTTGCTTGTCATCAGGCAAATGGTGCTGGTATTCCAGGCGTTTTTCCAGCAATTACTGGTAGTGCGATCGCTACGGGTAATATTGATGCGCATATTGATATTATTCTCAATGGAAAGCCCGGTACGGCAATGGCGGCCTACGGCCGACAGCTCAGCGACGAAGACATTGCAGCCGTGATCACCTATCAGCGTAATGCCTTGGGTAACAGTGTTGGTGATTCGGTTCAAGCTGCCGATATAGCCGCAAAACGATAACAAAGAGTAGGAGAACAAATATGTCACATGCAGCTGCTCACGATCATCACGACGATCACGATCATCACATGCCAACGGGTTTCAGACGTTGGTTTATGTCTACCAATCACAAAGATATTGGTACTTTATATCTAATATTCTCTTTAGCGATGCTGATGCTAGGAGGAGCGTTCGCGTTGGTTATTCGCGCTGAATTGTTTCAACCCGGCCTGCAATATGTAGACCCGCATTTCTTCAACCAAATGACAACCATGCACGCTCTGGTCATGGTGTTTGGTGCTGTTATGCCGGGTTTCGTAGGATTTGCTAACTGGATGCTACCCTTAATGGTCGGTGCGCCAGACATGGCACTCCCGCGGATGAACAATTGGTCTTTTTGGATCTTGCCATTCGCATTTAGCATTCTGATCATCAGTTTCTTCGTGCCAGGTGGGGCGCCAGCCTCGGGATGGACATTATATGCCCCGCTAACCATCCAAGGTGGAATGAGCGTCGACATGGCAATTGTTGCCATTCACATGATGGGGATTTCCTCAATCATGGGAGCTATCAATGTAATTGTAACCGTTCTTAATATGCGTGCTCCTGGCATGACATTGATGAAAATGCCAATGTTCGTGTGGACTTGGCTGATCACGGCTTTTCTACTGATTGCTGTAATGCCAGTGTTTGCGGGAGCCGTGACCATGTTGCTGACTGACCGTCATTTTGGTACTGCATTTTTTAATCCTGCGGGTGGTGGTGATCCTGTTCTGTATCAACACATCTTCTGGTTTTTTGGCCATCCGGAAGTGTATATTATGATCTTGCCAGCCTTCGGTATTATTTCGCACATTATCCCTACTTTTGCTCGTAAACCTTTGTTCGGTTATAGCTCCATGGTATTCGCTACGGCAGCGATAGCGTTCTTGTCTTTCATTGTTTGGGCTCACCATATGTTTACGGTCGGGATGCCCCTGCAAGGTGAGCTATTCTTCATGTACGCAACGATGCTGATATCGGTACCTACCGGCGTGAAGGTATTCAACTGGGTCACAACTATGTGGCGAGGCTCCATGACTTTTGAAACACCAATGCTGTTTTCAATTGGAGTGGTTTTCTTGTTTACCCTCGGTGGCTTATCAGGCCTCATGCTTGCAATCACCCCTGCTGACTTCCAGTACCACGATACCTACTTTGTTGTTGCCCACTTTCACTATGTCTTGTTTGCGGGTGCAGTAATGGCAATGATGGGTGGAACCTATTTTTGGCTGCCGAAGTGGACAGGTCATATGTATAACGAAAAGTTGGGTAAATTGCACTTCTGGTTAACTGCGATTGCTTTCAATATAACCTTCTTCCCGCAACACTTTTTGGGTCTAGCGGGAATGCCAAGAAGGTATGCGGATTACAACCCTATATTCACTGAATTCAATGTAATGTCATCGGTCGGTGCCTTCTGCCTTGGCTTCTCACAGCTGCTATTTATTTACATAATCATATCTACTGTGCGTGGTGGCAAAAAAGCAACCGCAGAAGTATGGGATAATCCTGAGGGTCTGGAATGGACTGTGCCATCACCAGCCCCTTTCCATACGTTTGATACCCCACCAACGGTTAAATAAGTTCTTCGGGGGAGAAATATTGCGTTTCTCCCTCTTAACTTTGATTTATGAGTAAACAGACCGACGAACAAAAACGGAGTAATGCAAGGTTAGCTCTTATCGTAGCGCTAGTCCCTGTCATACTGTTTGTAGTAGCCTTCTTCATTCGCTGGTAGCCTGCAGCAGAAAGATAAATCACCTGAGACTTCTGATGAGCCAAATAGCCCAAGATAAACAAATTGGCAACAACGTGACGCCTAATGAGGAACGACGAAGTATTGTCGTAAAGCTTGTTGTCATTGCTTCTTTGATGTTCGGTTTCGGTTACGCATTGGTTCCTCTGTACGAGGCCTTTTGTCGTGTGACAGGCTTTGGTGGAAAAACGGATATCATCGAGGAGTCAGCTGCTCAAGCTGCGCTAGCGATAGACCGCGATGTTGAAGTGTCTTTCACTTCCCACGCTCATTCTTCATTACCTTGGGAGTTCAAGCCTCTTACAAAGCTCACGAATATAAAGGTGGGCGAAATTAGCGAAGCTAAATTCTACGTAAAGAATAATTCCAAGCAAGCGATAACCGGAATGGCCACGTTTAACGTAACGCCGCCACGAGCCGGTTTTCATTTTAAGAAAACTGAATGTTTTTGTTTTACTAAACAGGTAATGCAGCCTGGAGAAGAGCAAGAAATGGTAGTGCGCTATATGCTCGATTCTGAACTTCCTGATGATGTTCATGAATTAACCCTGTCGTACACATTTTTTGATAATGCCAAGTATGCAGGCCAGTAGAAATACAAAAAGATAAGAATTAAAATTTAGAGCCACTGATAGATTCGTTGGCGTTCATTTAAAGAGGAAACCGATATGGCTTCACATTCACCAGATCAATATTACGTACCTGACTCAAGTTACTACCCGTTCGCGTGTTCGATAGCTTTGTTTTTCATCGCTCTCGGCGGAGCTTTTTTATTGAACGATGTTTCCGCTGGACCAACCATGATGGGGATTGGTTTTGCTGTCATGGGTATTTTGTTGTTCCTTTGGTTTGGTTCGGTAGTAAAAGAAAGCCCCGAATACAATATGGACGTTGATCGATCATTTCGTATGGGGATGTCATGGTTTATTTTTTCAGAGGTTATGTTCTTTGCAGCATTTTTTGGTGCTCTTTATTATCTGCGGCAGTTAGCGATTCCATGGTTAGCTGAAACGGAGTTGTTATGGCCTGGATTTGAGGCTTCTTGGCCATCAGCGGGTCCAATTGGTGCTGAGCTAGTCACCAATGGCGATCCAGATGCGGCAGCGGTCATGGAAGGTACCAAGTACAGCTTAATAGATCCGTTGCATTTACCTCTATACAACACCCTATTGCTGTTAACCTCAAGTGTCACTCTAACGATTTCTCATCACGCATTGAGAGATGATAAGCGTAAGGCAGCTATAATTTGGTTGGCGCTTACAGTAGTTTTGGGTGTGGTCTTCTTGGTATTGCAAGCTGAGGAATATATCGTTGCATATCAGATACATGGTTTAACTATGGGGACAGGCGTTTACGGATCGACATTTTTTATGTTGACTGGTTTTCATGGCTTTCATGTAACTCTGGGTGCGTTCATTCTTCTCGTAGTATTACTTAGAATGATGAAAGGACATTTTTCTGGTGAGAAACATTTCGCTTTCGAGGCCGGAGCTTGGTATTGGCATTTTGTTGATGTTGTGTGGGTCGGGTTGTTTATTTTCGTTTACATTTTATAGGCCAGATCGAAATTCTTTACCGGCGATTGTGTCTTAAATCACCTGTATTAGTTAATCTTAGAAGCGCAACCAAGTGTTGCGCTTTTTTGTTTGATATAGAAAGAGTGTTTTGACTATGACTATAAAGTATCAACAACAAGAGTCCGATATTGGTATTGCTCCTGATTTGGATTCGTCGAGTGAGGACTATGCATCCAGATTTTCGGGGCTGGCTGGCGAGTGGTTAATCTCAGTGCAATCAGCATTTACGCTGCACCATTTAAATAAGATTTCGCCTTCCAAGGTCCTTGATGTTGGAGGTGGGCACGCTCAAAACATTGCTCCCGTAGAGTCACTATCACTGCCATTGACAGTTGTGGGATCTCATATTGATTGTAGTCAACGAGTGAATCGTTTTAAGTCACTAGATAGCACTGAGTTTGTATGCTCTTCAATGATAAAGCTTGAATTTGAAGATCAAAGTTATCCTCACGTTATCTCATATCGGATTGTTTCACATATGACCGATTGGAAGGCTTTTATTAACGAGTTGTGTCGTGTCAGCAGCGATGCGGTAACGATCGATTTTGCTCCTAGACGCAGTATCAATTTTTTTTCAGAATTGGTTTATAGGCTAAAAAAGCGCCAGGAGGGTAATACTAGACGCTTTAATGTGGTATCTGAGGTCGAAGTTGATGAATGTTTTGCAGTTGTTGGGTTTCAAAAAACCATCCGATCGCCACAGTTCTTTTGGCCTATGGCCGTTCATCGAAGATTAAATACACCTAAATTAAGTGTTCTACTCGAACGTATAGCACGTGTTATTGGGTTGTCTGCATTGTTTGGATCTCCAATTATTGCCACTTATCGAAGGGTAGAACGATGAAGATTCTACTACTCTCGCCCCAACCGTTTTATCAGGTTAGAGGAACGCCTATTGCAATAGATCTTTTGGTTCAGACCTTGAGTAAGCAAGGGCACTGTATTGATCTGGTGACTTATCACGAGGGTGAGGCGCGGCAGTATGACAATGTTAACCACATAAGAACCAAGAGATTTCGCTTTTTGAATAAAATCGGTCCAGGCTTTTCTATAAAGAAATTAGTCTGTAGTGGTTTGATGTTTTTTACCGCTTGGTCGTTATTAAGGAAGCGAAAATATGACCTAGTGCATGCAAACGAAGAGGCTGTTTTTATGGCCTGGTTTTATAAAAAGTTATACCGAACTCCTTACGTGTACGATATGGATTCATCTCTCTCAGGACAGATGACGGACAAATTCCAATCGATGCGAGGCATTTTTAAGCTGGCAGAGAAGTTAGAGAAAGTCGCGATTCGAAACTCAATCGGTGTACTGGCTGTCTGCGAGGCATTATGCCAAATCGCCCGAGCTCACAACAACAACGTATTTTTGTTGACAGATGTTTCGATGCTTGACCGTCTTCAACCCAGCCCAAAAATCGATACGGTTATCAGTAAAGACGACAAGCTCGTTAATTTTATGTATATCGGTAACCTCGAAACCTATCAGGGTGTAGACTTAATGCTGGAATCATTTGCGTTAGCTCGAAAATCTAATCCACTAATTCGTCTTATCGTCATAGGTGGTAGTCTTCAGAGTATTAAATACTATCGAGATTACGCTACAAAATTGAGAATTGGGCAGCTTGTAAATTTCGTGGGTCCAAAGCCGTTTGATGACATTGGCAAATACATGGAGCAAGCTGACGTGCTGCTATCACCGCGTATTCATGGTGAAAATACGCCGATGAAGATCTACAACTATATGGCCTCGGGAAAAGCTATTATCGCGACCAAGACGTTTTCTCATACTCAGGTATTGGATGAATGTACTGCAGAACTCGCGGAAGTATGCGCAGAGAGTCTGTCTAAGGCTATGGTTTCTCTGGCGAATGACAGTCAGAAACGAATAGACTTAGGAAAGACGGGTAGGTCGAAAGCAGAGTCAGAATACAGTGTCGCCGCGTTTGAGGATAAGGTGGCAAAATTTTTTGGTGAACTAATACAGAGTGATCTTGGTGGTGGTGTAAATGGCTAGATCGATGGTAGGTGTTTTTGTTTGCTTGGTATTCGCTTTATCTTCAAGCTTTTCTCAAGCAAAGTCAGACAGAAAAATATTGGTCATCGGAGACAGTATAAGCAATGGTCATGGTTTGGCAACGCCATGGCCAACCTTACTTAAGCGTGAGACAGGGATTAATATTGTTAATCGAAGTGTCAGTGCCGTAGAGACTGACTTTGGAGTTACGGAAATTGCCAATGGTTTGACGCAGCACAACCCAAGTGACGTGATTATTATGATGGGCACCAACGACGTTGCGCGCGACAAGTCTCTGAACTCGGCATTGGCTAACCTTCAATCAATGATCAACCAAGCGAGAGACGCTAATGCAAGAGTCTTTATTGCGACGATATTGCCAATTTTAGGCTCTGAGTTTAGCCGTTTTAACCAACGGTCTTTGGATCTGAATGCAGGTATTGCGGATTTAAATGGGGCGTTCTTGGTTGACGTCAGAGCGGCATTTGTAGATCCAACGTCATTAATGGCTGACAACTTACACCCAAATCAACTCGGTCAGAACGTAATTTTTAATGTATTTTTGCCGGAGATCTTAAAGACTGCATCCAGTGATACCGTCTTTTTGCCAGCAATTGACCTTTTATTAGCTACTGATTAATACGTATACCGCACCGGTCCCGCCATCATTTGATGGTGTTGAAATAACTCCAATTACATGCTGGTTTTTACTAAGCCAGCCTAGAAGCATATTCTTGAGTACGGGTGTTCTGCCTGCTGAATTTCTACCTTTGCCGTGGACTATTCGAACAGCTCTGACATTATCTCGAGCACAATCGTTGATAAATGCATGTGTTTCCCTCTTTGCGTCGCCTGCGATCAACCCGTGCAAATCTAATTCATCCTGAATAGCATAATCTCCTCGACGAAGTTTCTTGAGTAGTCTAGATGAATATCCTGATCTTAAGAATTTTAGTTCATCTCCACTCTCGTAACTTAAGGATTCATCTGATTGAGCCATGAGTTCTTCCATGACTCGCTGATCGTCTAGTTTTCTTTGGTTGGGTATAGGATCAATCGGTTTTCGGTACGGTTCAACCTTATCTTGTTTTAACGGTCTAACACCCATCCCAATTAGGTTTCGCATTGTATCTTTGTCGTTAGACATTACGTCGTTTGCCTGAACTTATTGATATGAGTGTTAAAAGAGGGATCTGGGGGTTCCAGTCTCAACCCTTCAGATACCTATCTGCGTCTAAAGCTGCCATACAGCCTGACCCAGCTGAAGTAATCGCTTGACGATAAATGTGGTCCATCACATCGCCGCAGGCGAAGACCCCTGGAATGCTTGTTTGTGTAGCATTTCCGGATGTGCCGCTGAGTACGGTGAGGTATCCGCCTTCCATATCTAACTGCCCTTTGAAGATATCCGTGTTAGGCGAGTGTCCGATCGCTATAAATGCGCCATCGGCGGTTATTTCTCTTGTTTCTCCATTGGTATGTTTAATTCTAACGCCGGTCATTCCTGTCTCATCTCCTAATACTTCATCCAGAGTATGGTTCCACTCTATTTTAACGTTGCCGTTTTCCACTTTCTCCATTAGGTGATCGATCAAAATGGCTTCTGCACGAAACTCATCGCGTCGGTGAATGACCGTAACTTCCGATGCGATATTAGAAAGATAAAGAGCCTCTTCGACGGCGGTGTTACCACCGCCAACTACAACCACCGGTTTGCCTCGATAAAAGAATCCATCGCAAGTGGCGCATGCTGAAACTCCTTTGCCCATAAACGCCTCTTCTGATGGCAGCCCTAGGTATTTTGCCGAGGCACCCGTCGCTATTATTAAAGAGTCACAAGTATATGACCCCGCATCACCCCTAAGCGTAAAGGGTTTATCAGTTAGTTCTACTGTGTGAATATGATCGAATATAATTTCAGTTTCGAATCGCTCAGCATGACGTAACATTCTAGCCATTAATTCATTACCATCTACGCCTTGATCGTCTCCTGGCCAGTTATCGACTTCGGTCGTGGTGGTGAGTTGCCCGCCTTGCTGCATACCAGTAATTAAAACCGGATTCAGATTAGCCCTCGCGGCGTATACAGCTGCGCTGTAACCCGCAGGACCTGAACCAAGGATAAGTACTTTGCAGTGTTTGGGATCTGACATATTGGGGTCTCCGATATACGCTTATCTGAGTTAATCGCGCTTAATTAGTTATTGATCGTCGAAATTTTAAATAAATCTGGTCGGTATTAATAGCGGGCATTCCAATAATTTCAATACCGAATGTCATCGTAAAATCATCATAGTGATTGTCGTGTCAGTTTTAGCGTAATGATTAAAAGTTTGGCAGGTGTGCTCAAATGAGATTCAGGCTAAAATATACTCTCATAACATAGGACTCGATCTCCGAGTTTATTTAGGATTGATTTAAGCCCCAGCAAAGCCTTTGATAGCTGAATTTACTAATTTTCTATGCCCCAAGCAAAAAGAAAAAAAATAGATCAAGAAGCGAGCGTAAGTATTTTGTCTCCACGAGTGAAAGAGTTGGCTTCTGAGCTTGTAGTCGTACTAAGCGTGTTTCTTGCATTCTATGCATTATTGTCATTGTTAACCTACCATTCGACCGACCCAGGTTGGTCACACAGTGGCGGCGACCATACCAGCATTAGAAACGCGGGTGGAAGTTTTGGAGCCAATTTTTCAGACATGCTTTTACACGGTTTTGGTTATATGTCTTACTTGGTTCCAATAATGATCTTAGTTTTGGGGGTAAACTTTTTCAGAAACCGTAATCGTCAAGCTGAGCCGTCGTATGTTAAACGAGTGTTGGTGGGGGCAGGTTTTCTAATTACCGTGATGGGCGGTTGTGGACTCGAAAATCTTCACTTTAATCACTGGGCCTCTCAGCAACCTTTTGTTTCTGGAGGGATCCTTGGTGACTGGCTTAATAGTTCCTCGGTGAGCTTGTTTGGGCATCTTGGTTCCACGCTAATTATGGTCTCTATGTTTTTGATGGGTATAACTGTGTTCACTGGAATGTCCTGGTTCAGTCTAATGGATGCGGTCGGAGCTGGCATTTTTAATGGTATCGATCGGTTTAAAGAACGCAGAGAACAAAAGCAAGACAGAGAGATTGGCGAAAAGGCACGTATTGTGCGACATGAAACCGTCACTGAATTGAAAGAAATGGTAAAGGCTACTCCAAAGATTACACCTAGGGTCTCGCCTGATACCAGTTCCGTAGAAGAGAGTGGGCGTATGCTGCGGGAAAAACAAACGTCGATGTTTGACTCAATGCATAGCGATAACAGTGCACTACCAGGTTTGTCACTGCTAGACGTTCCCGAGCCCGAGGCTTTTGGTTATTCCGATGATGAGCTCAACGCTTTGTCGGTGCTACTGGTTAAAAAGCTTGCTGATTTCAATGTGAGCGTAGAAGTGGTGAGTGTTCATCAAGGTCCAGTGATCACACGTTTTGAAGTTGATCCAGCTCCGGGAGTGAAAGCAGCTACGATAACCAATCTGGCAAAAGATTTGGCTAGAGCTTTGTCAACAATAAGCGTTCGGGTAGTCGAGAACATACCGGGAAAACCATTTGTTGGAATAGAGATCCCAAACGAGTCACGAGAAATCGTTAGATTGGTGGAAGGGTTAGCTTCGCGCCGGTTTGAGAGTATGAGTTCACCATTAGCGCTTGTTCTGGGCAAAGATATTAGCGGCAAAACTGTGATTGCCGATTTGGCTAAGATGCCGCATGTATTAATCGCTGGTACCACTGGCTCTGGTAAATCAGTGTGTATAAATGCATTGATCTTGAGTTTGTTATACAAAGCAACGGCTCAGCAAGTCCGAATGATCATGGTAGATCCTAAGATGTTAGAGCTTTCCGTTTATGAAGGTATACCGCATCTTTTATGTCCAGTTGTGACTGATATGAGCGAGGCCGCTAACGCTTTGCGCTGGAGTATCGTTGAGATGGAAAGGCGCTACAAGCTGATGTCTGAGTTGGGAGTCAGAAATTTGGCTGGTTATAACCGCAAAATCAAACAGGCAACAGAAGCTGGCCAGCCTGTTTTGGATCCGATGGTGAGGGAGGGCGAAGTCGCACAGCCTCTCCAAGAATTACCCTGCTTAGTGGTTATTATTGATGAGCTTGCGGATTTGATGATGAGCGTAGGTAAAAAGGTTGAAGAGCTTATAACGCGTTTAGCTCAAAAAGGGCGGGCATCCGGAATACACCTAGTTCTAGCCACTCAACGACCCTCGGTAGATGTGATTACAGGCCTGTTGAAGGCCAATATACCAACTAGAATCGCCTTTCAGGTCTCATCAAAAGTTGACTCCAGAACAGTAATTGATCAGATGGGTGCTGAGATGCTATTGGGGCATGGTGACATGCTTTATGTGCCTCCCGGTTCAAGCCTGCCCGAGCGAGTGCATGGTAGTTTTGTTGATGATCATGAAGTTCACAAGGTTGTTGAGTCTCTAAAAAGTGGCGGTGCCGAGCCCGATTATGATGAATCTATTTTAAGCGCTCCTAAAGAGGTAAACGACGCTTTACCAACGGCATTTAGAGATGAAGCCGTCAACGACGATCCAGAGAATGATCCCCTGTATGATCAAGCTGTTGATTTTGTTACTCGCACTCGTAAAGCGTCGATATCGTCAGTCCAAAGGCAATTAAGAGTTGGCTATAACAGAGCAGCTCGTATGATCGAAACAATGGAGTTGGCGGGTGTAATAACTCCAGCTGAGGAAAATGGTCGACGGGAAGTGTTGGCGCCACCACCGCCAGATGATCTATGAGGAATAAGTAGTATGCGGATAGTAGTTTTTGTATCGTTTGTATTTGTGCATCTGTTTTACGCAGTAAACGCCTCTGCCTCTGCGGACGCCTTGCGTAAATTCTTAACCGACGTAAATACTTTAAGCGCGGAGTTTTCCCAAGTGGTTGCAGACGAGCAAGGAGTTATCCTAGAAAACTCGTCTGGCACATTTAGCCTTTCTAGACCGGGCAAATTTCGTTGGGACTATAAAAATGATTTTTTCGAAGAGGGTCTAGGTCAACAAATAGTGGCCGATGGTAAAAATTTGTTTTTTTATGATCCTGATTTAGAACAAGTGAGTCAACGAAGTCTGGCGAACGCGTTTTCTCAAGTTCCAAGTTTGCTGCTGGTAATGTCAAATGCTGAGCTTGAAAGTTATTTTGAAGTATCGGATTTAGGGCAGTCCGATGCCTTGTCATGGGTGACACTTGAGCCAAAATCCGAAGATGCAGGGTATCAACAGCTACGTATCGGTTTTTTAAACAGCAACATAGACACCTTGATTTTATATGATGGTTTGGGTAACACGACGCGTTTGGAGTTGACGGAAGTGACTATAAATCATGAAATTTCAAAAAGTACATTTGAGTTCGAGCTGCCTGAGGGTGCGGACTTGCTGAGCGAGTCCTAGTGATTTATCTGTGGGTAGCGTTTGCCGGCAGTCTCGGCGCTTTGTCGCGTTTTGCTATTGCCAGATGGAGCGTAGCGCTTGGATTAACTGGCTTTCCCTACGCTACGCTTGTTGTGAATTTTACAGGGAGTTTGTTGATTGGATTTCTTGCTGTTGCCCTAGATCAAAAGTGGAATGTTACGGATTCCTTTAAAGTCGCACTGATAACCGGAGGGCTCGGAGGTTTCACAACCTTTTCTGCGTTTTCCATGGAAGTGATTCATATGTTTCTACAGGGCGAATTGTTGAAGTCAGTATCGTATGTCTTCTCTACTATGATCTTTTGTTTACTTGCTTGTGCATTTGGAGTCTATCTAGCGAAGCAAATAGTCTAGATGAGTTGAGTTGCTGGTTTTTAACCTCTAGCATGTGGGTGTTTTTATCCTTCCATTACTTTTAGACTCCATCGAAAGTCATTAGAATATCGCCCGAAGTAAAGTGACTAGTTAATGTTAGTCCATACCAAGTTAAACTAGGATGAGTGCATTATGTTAGACCCCAATTTGTTGCGACGAGATATCGAGACCGTAGCTGATAGATTAATCCTCAAAGGCCATTCGCTTGATGTAGACGCCTACAAAAATTTAGAGGCGGATCGCAAGGCTTTGCAAATCAAAACAGAAGAGCTACAGGCTATAAAAAACTCGCGTTCTAAGGATATAGGCAAGATTAAGGCACAGGGCGGTGACGTTGCCGTGTTGATGGCTGAAATTAACGAGTTTTCGCAGCAACTAAAAGAATTGCAGATAGAGCTAGAGAGAGTGCAGGAGTCTATGAACGATCTTGTTTCTGTTATGCCTAATGTTCCTCATGATTCGGTGCCAGCCGGAAACAGTGAAGATGACAACTTTGAGGTCTCCACATGGGGGAAACCTAGTCAGTTTGACTACGAGATTAAAGATCATGTAGACCTAGGTGAGAGTTTAGGTGGTCTAGACTTTGAGCTTGCTACTAAGATTGCCGGCTCTCGATTTGTTGTTATGCGAGGGGCTCTGGCTCGTATGAATAGAGCTCTTATTCAGTATATGCTGGATACTCACACACAAAATCATGGGTATCAGGAAACTTATGTCCCTTACTTAGCTAATGCAGAAAGTTTGAAGGGTACAGGCCAGCTATCGAAGTTTGGCGATCATGACCTGTTTGCAACGCAGGCAGAGGATGGCTATTTCCTCATACCGACAGCGGAAGTGCCTGTTACCAATATTGTTCGTAATGTGATTTTGACTGAAAAGGAATTGCCCTTGAAACTGGTTGCTCATACGCCTTGTTTCCGTCGTGAAGCGGGATCTTATGGTCGCGACACCAGAGGAATGATACGTCAACATCAGTTCGAGAAGGTGGAGTTAGTTCAAATTGTCCATCCAGAGCAATCTTACATAGCTTTAGAGGAGTTAACCGGGCACGCCGAAGCAATACTTCAAGGCCTTGATTTGCCATATAGAAAAGTTGTCTTATGTGGCGGTGATTTGGGCTTTTCTGCCGCCAAAACATATGATCTTGAAGTATGGCTACCCGGTCAGAATGCTTATCGTGAGATCTCTTCTTGCTCGAACTTCGAAGCGTTTCAAGCGAGGCGTCTGTTGGCGAGGTATCGAGGTAACGCGAAAAAGCCAGAGCTGGTGCACACGCTCAATGGTTCAGGATTAGCCGTTGGCCGAACTCTTTTAGCAATCATGGAAAATTATCAGCAGCAAGATGGCTCGATACGCGTGCCTACCGCCCTTGTGCCCTATATGGGTGGTTTGGAAATTATTTCATAGAGAAATGTCACCAAAGTTTAGATTGTTGAATGTAACATATTGATAAATATTGGTCGCGGGGGTGCAATTTGCCTAAATTTGTATTAGAGTCAAGTCTGGTTGAATGAAAGATTCCTAAAAGGCTTGCTGGCCGGGTCAGGGCGTAAGCAATCAGAGAATCGAAATTGGTCGCACTTAAACAGCTAACAACTGTTTATTTTTTGGTTGTGTTGTTAGAACGATAAGAGGGACCGGGGTTGGTAGCCAAGTTTGGTGGCTGCTGTTATGCCATACATCGCTGGTGTAGCTAAGCTGTCTAGTTTAGTCGCTTGGGGTTATTTTGGAGTGTCGCTAATTATGTTTTTCCTTAAAAACAGATTGCTTGCAGGGAGCGCGATGATTGCGTTGTTCTGCACTAATCTCGCATATGCTCAGTCTTTGTCAGACTTTGCCCCCAATATAGATCAAGAAGGATATCTAATTCGGCAAGATGACGTAAGTGAGTTTAACAACTATTCTGAGTCTTTCGTTAGGGATTGGCGAGAAGCTGATCCTAACCATGAAGATACTGAATTCGGTGAGTTCATGTACAACGAGGCTAGCACGCCCACTAAACTCGAGATGTTGAGATTGATCAGCAAAGACACTCCTTCGATATCGGTGCTCTTACATGCCGTTTCAATGGGAGTGGGCATTGAAAGTATCATGCAAGCTTCTTCGAGTTTCGACCCCGAAGGGACCGGCGATATGTCTGCCTCAGCATTGAGCATCTTACCTGTTTTACAAGATTCAAAGGAATATCGCTACGGTGGTTATGAGTTGCAAGATTTGGAGCGAGATAACGAAGCGCAACCATACAAAATTCAGCAAGTCATTGAGCGATTTTTTGAAGAGAGATTGGTGTTACGCCCATACCCAGATTGGTTTGAAGGGCAATACCACTTTTTGGCCTCTGCGAAAGAGCTAGACAAACTGCAAGCAGATAGAAAAGAGGTTCGATGGTACAAGACTAAGTCGACTGAAGATGTGGAAAAACGACCAGTCTTTGTCTCGTTATACGAAGGGTCTGAGACTGTGTTGATAGATGGTGAAGAGCGGATTAAAGAAGCCCTAGCCGAAGATGCAGACTCACTCTTGCCTGTCGTTTTTATTTTTAACCGCTTGCGTGAGAGATCGGTTGACCAACTCGATTATCCGAAAACACTGAGAGGCATTCAACAGGCTTACTTTGAAAAATCATTGATGTTAACCCCGGTACCAGAATGGCAGTTAGGGGAGTATCATATGATGATAGCGATTAGTGAGTTTTATGAAATATTTGAAATTCCTGAAGAGGATGATTTTGAGGCTGAAGCTTGGCTAAAATTGCTTAATGAGGCAGAAGACTATGCAGTCAACAACACTTCTTTTCTTGTCGTGGTAGTAAGTGGTGATCGTGAGGAGAAAAAAGAGGAAGAGGATGACAAGCAGATCCTCAGCGCCACGCTGAGTCGAAACTTAAATCAGTACGCGATATGGGATGACCCCAGAACTGAAGCAGATTTTAAGTATGTAACGCCAGGTGACGGTACGGCCCTTAGCCTCGAGAACATCATGGGTAAAGGAATGATATTCAATCGCCCTGATTTACTCGCTGCCTTGAATGCCTTGGGCGTACAGAAGGTTCCAGTGTCCTACTACTACGTGGATAGTGCACGAGTCAAACCATATGTAAAGGGTTTTAAGGCACTTCTGGACGCATCAAAGAATATTCTGCCATCGCCGGCTGTGCCTGTTGGTGGCGGAGGTTTTACGCCTTGTGCGTCTCCACCATGCGTAGAGCAATAATTGCAAACAATCTAAAAAGAGTATCGACGTGAGTGTCAAATTGAAACCGGTTGGGGTTTAATTCAAGTGATGTTCATTAACGGTATCAAGACATTTAAATATAACCTTTGGGATATTTAAAACGATAGGTCTCTCTGAGAGATTCCTTTAAATAATTGGTTAAAACAATGCACCATAGAATTAAGGGTAAGATAATTCTGTTAAGCGCTTGTGGTTGGGTTGGACTAACGGGTTACGTTGGTCAAGCACAAGTCGTTGAACGAGGTTTGACACCCGCGGCAAATACATACAGGTCATATCAGGATGCCTCTTTAAATAGAGATTCTGGTTTGTATCAACCGCTGAATCTTCTCAACGATTTTTATCCTAGTATCGAAGTTCACATCGCGAAGCATGACAACGTACGTCGTCGTCCCGAATTTCAGGAAGAGGATCTGTTAATTACGGCAATGCCGTCTCTGGGTTATCGAACAAATTTTGGGCGTCATAAGTTTTATGCAGCCTACAATGGCACATTCACATTCCATCAAGACTTAACTCAAGAAGACGCTGACGAGCATGGCTTTAACACAAAGCTTGGCCTAGATTTGTCTCGCCGTTGGGATTTAGAGTTATTTGGCTCTATTGGTGAGACGTTCGAGCGTCGTGGAATCTCTGGGAGTCGTGACTTTTCTAGCTTTGGCAATATGTGTATCGATTGCGGTCCGGAACGTATTGGCTACCGTACCTACGGGGCTGCTCTCATATTCGGTCGAAAGATCGGTTTAGTACAAGGTGTTTTGGGTTATGACTACAGATCAACGGGATATACCACTAATAATCTCGATGACCTTGAGAATTTCGCCGATAGTCGAGATAGAACATCGGAATCAATTCACCTCGATATAAATTGGCAGTTTGCTGACAGGACATCTGTTTTCGGTCGTGTGCAAAAAACAGATATTGAATACGACCGTCGTGATAATGATCTGGATAGTTCACAGGTTAATTATTTGCTGGGGCTTCGTTGGAAACCGGTAAACTCGCTCTCCGGTGCGCTTGGGGTTGGTGTAACCCGCAAAGATTTTTCTAACCCAGCTAGGGAGGACTTTGATGGCTCGGTCTATTACGCGAATCTTGGGTATGCAATTAATCCATTCTCCAATTTAAGTATTAATGCCTCCAGAACAATCGAAGAACCCGGAGACGTGAGCGCAGATTTTTACGAAAGTGACTTAATCGCCTTGGGCTGGAGTCACGCATTGACGCCTCGTTGGTCGTTTGACGTTTACGCTAAATCGATAAATGATGATTTTAATAACGGTCGAAGAGATGATTTTTTCGATTGGGGTGGCGAACTAACCTACGCATGGAGAAGTTGGTTGTCTGCCAGTCTTTATTATGGAGAGATAGAGCGAGAGTCAAATTTGGAAGGCATAGCCTACGACGACCGATATTTCGGTCTCAAATTACGGTCTGACTTGCGTCATTTCTTTAAAAGAAGTAGTGATGAGAATCAGATTGAGCCTATCTCGTTTGGGAAAGTAACAAGATTGGAAGCAGTTAAACCAAAAGGAAGAAAATAAAACCGCATTGTTGATCCTTATTTCTGAGCGAATACTACATTGCAACGCTTCTTGGTAATCCTTTGATTTTGTTTCTGTTATTATGCTAAGGATGGAAACCTAGCTAGATTGTGAAAAAGTGAGTCAAACAGCGTGTTTAAGACATAAAACAAGGTATAGTTTATCTTCGGCTTGTAAAGGGTCGTTGTCTTAGGAGGCAGGCTCGGTAAAAGGGATAGGCATAAGGTAAAGGCTTGAGTGAGGCAAGTGGCACTTGGGCGATATAGGGTAACAGATAAGTGATTTTTTTATTGAAATACACAACGAAAAGGTTCTTTGCACAGGTCCTCGGCACTGCGGTTTTAATCTCGACCTTTTCAGTTTGTAATGCCGAGGAAACCACGGCCTACACTGTCAGAAGCGGCATTGAATTAGGTACAGTGGACTTATCCAAGCCCTTCGAGCGACTAGCTAGACAGGGTAATCACCAGAGAATTAGATTTCTGGAGCCAACGATCAGGGGGTGGGTTAGCTCTGAATTTTTATCAGTGGATCGATCAAGCAATATCGCTACGGTGCTGGTTAACAGTTTGAACTTTAGAATCAAACCTTCCCTGAGCGGAAATATCCTGACACGAGTCTATCAGGGGTACAAGAGCCCCGTGTTAAAAGAGAGCAATGGATTTAGCCTAATTTTTGCCCCCGCTAACTTCGAAGTTATGGTTGCTGCAGAAAACGTATCAAGTGTGGCAAATCAGAGAGGGTGGTCGGGCCTAAACACAGTTGTTCGAGAAAATGACGTATTATCAAGTGATCCCGAAGAAACCACAGGGCCAAGTAATTCTGTTGTGGAAGATATTGCAACAGACTACGAAGGTAGCCCGACCGTTCAACACAAGAGTGACAACCTTGTTACTGAATCTAACAATGTTTATCAAATTCAAGTAAGTGAGGGTGAGCTAAATCATAGGCTTGCTGCTGGAGATTCGATCTCATTGATGGTCTTTGGAGAGGCCGACTTAAGTGTAGAAAATGTTCGAGTCCCACAAAGTGGTCAAGTTTCTTTCCCGTTGATTGGTTCTGTTGAGGTGCTTGGCAAAACGACTACTCAAGTCGAGCAAGAAGTCGCGGAAATTCTCTCCAAGGGATATGTCAAAAACCCAAGATTATCGATCTCGATTTTTAGTTATCGCCCGATTTTTATTAGAGGCGAGGTTGCAAGTGAGGGTTCTTTTCCTTACGGAGAGGGTTTGACAATTGCCAAAGCTATTGCGCTAGCGGGTGGCTTGAGCACCACAGCGAACGAAAACGGCATCAGTATATTGCGAGATGGAGAGCTGGTTGCACAAGACTTGTCAATCGATAGCCAGTATCGCGTGGTTTCTGGGGATATTGTTACGGTCTCGGCAGATTTGCTCGAGAAAGAGGCTGAAGCAGCGTATATCTTTCTTCATGGAGAGGTGGCCAATGCCGGCGCTTATGAATATCAACAAGGCTTAACTGTTGAAAAGGCGGTAGTTTTAGCTGGTGGATTTAGTTTGCGAGCAGCAAAAAGTAAAATCAGTGTGAGCAGATACTCTGAGGCTGACGACTCCGGAGCTCCGAAATTAATGAAAAAAGTCAAACTCCATGAACCAATTATGCCCGGTGACGTGATCAAGGTGGGAGCGAGTTGGTTTTGAATACATCTGTTCACTCATCAAACCAAAATGGATCACAACTTGTTAAAGACTGGTTTGCCACGTCAACATCAAACAGGGAATCAGAAGCCGAATCGCTCGCTGTAACGTTTGCGAATTTTGTACAGACTCTCCGAGAGAATAAATGGATTATTATTCTTTCTTTCATTTTCGGTATGGGTTTTGGTATTGTAAAAGCCGTCTCTGAAACGCCAATTTTTCAAGCCAGCTTGACCATGGCTGTAGAGCCAAGCACTAGCCAAAATTCTTCTCAAGCCATTTTTGATCCCTATGCATACCGATTTTATGAAACTCAATATGAGCTATTGAAAAGTCGTTCTGTTGCAGAACGTGTTGTCGATAGGCTAAAGCTAATTGAAAGAGAGTCAGTCACCTACCTACTCGTTCCTCCCTCTATAAAGCAGTCTTTGATGAATGAGTTCGAAAGGGTTACTGGAATAAATTTCGGAAAGAACGTAAGTAATATAGAAACATATAAAAGTCTAACTCCACAAGAAGAGACTCAAAAACGAGCTTGGTTAACTGGGGTTATTCAATCCGGTGTTAGTGTCAGTGGCGGAGACAAAACTAATCTTGTCAGCGTTACCTACCGTTCCATAAATGCCGAATTTGCCGCCGAAGTAGCCAATGCTCTAGTCGAGGCTTATATTGAACAAGGGTTGGATTCTGAGCTTAATCGAACTCAGCAAACCACGAGATGGTTGTCTCAAAGAATTAGCGAACTAAAGAAATCCTTAGACACGGCACAGCAAGATTTACAGCTCTTTCTAGTCGAGGAAGGTATGCTGGATTCAACCAGTACTGCAGATATATCTCAAGGCGAACTAAGGGCCCTAAACACGGATTATTTAGCGGCCAGAGCAAAGTTGGACGAATTGGAGAAACGTTACGGGGGCTTGCATCCTAAAATTACCGAAGCGCGTTCAGAATTAAATGCGGCTAAAAGACGCCTCGATGCTAAGTCAAAGTCGATTTCAGCAAATAGGTTGAAACAAATTGAGCTAGACCGCCTCGAGCGAGAAGTTGCGAGTAATCAAGAACTCTATAATGCGTTTCTGGCAAAATTTAGAGAGGCCGACTTATCTGCCTCTTCCTCGCAGATTGCCAGAGCCAGAATTGTTGATAGGGCCTTACCGCCCAGCGGTCCGATCTATCCTCAAAAAGAAAAGATTATTATGTTGTGGGCGATCGGCGGGCTTGTCTTAGGGGTTGGCATTGCGATTTTCAGAGAGCAGTTGGAAGGTACTTTTAAAAACGGTAGTGCTGTAGAAGCTAAACTCGGTTTGCCTCTTTATGGTGTCATGCAGGCCATGGGGCGAGAAGTTAACAATGTAGAGAGACATTATTTAGCAAATACACGTTCAGTCTTTTCTGAGTCTGTAAACCACATAAGAACAGGGGTTATGTACTCCAATGTGGATAATCCACCTCAAGTTGTTGTGATTACCTCCTCAGTACAAAGTGAGGGGAAAACCACAGTCGCTTCCAATTTGGCCTTATCTTACGCAAAAATAGGGCGCACTTTGCTGCTTGATGCTGATCTAAGAAGACCTAGAATCAAAAATATAGTCGACACTGGCGTTTCTGACGGTCTAGTAGACTATGTTGCTGGGGTCACTGAGCTGAGGGAGTGTGTGCAAAGAGACCCTCAAGAAGAAAATTTATACATATTGAAAGCTGGCACCACGCCACCAAATCCGCTCGAATTACTGGCTAGCGAGAAATTTCGTAACACATTAGCCCTCCTTCGAGATAAATTTGACTACATTATTGTCGATACTGCTCCAGTATTGCCTGCGTCGGATGCGGTTGTGTTGGGACAGCTCTGCGATAGTCTGCTTATGGTTGTTCAGTCAGATAGAACAACCCACCATATGGCAAGAGACGCTATTAAGAGATTGAGCGCTTCAAAAGTTAGTGTCACAGGTTTGATATTGACCCAAGCAAACATTAAAAAAGATAACCCGTATGCTTACGGGGGCTACTATGGATATGGCGCATATGCATACGTGGAAGACCCTGATTAGGGTGAAAGCCTCATTTAACTAATAAGCACCGTCCACTTAGTAGATAGACTTGGGAGGCAACAACATTTTGCTGCGTAATCTAAGTATTAAAGGCCTTGTTATTATCGTCTCTATTGCAGTTATTCTGCTTGGGATCGATTCGCTAAAACTTTCTAAATACAAAGACCCTGAACTTCAACTGGCCGCAACAGCAAAGCCATATAGCCCCTTTTTCATTAGGGATATAAAAGAGATGGCTGAAAAAGAATCTCTAGCTCGGGAGCACAGGAGGCGCCTAGAGTTTATTTCTTACAAAGACCAGCGTGCACGTGAAGCTGAAAAAATCTTAAAGGTAATTCAGCAGAAGCTCAATCTTAGACCATTTGAGCGTGATTTTTGGACCGAGCTAATCAAAATGCAGCAAATCGCAAATGAATCTCCACGAACAAGAATATGGAGCGCTGGCAACGCAATATTAATTGGTGGCTGGGAATCTAAATTTAGAAGCAATATTGGGTTGATATGTTTGGAAGTGCCGCCAATACTCATAGAAATTGATCCAGAGTTCTGCTTCCGAGAATTAGTATATTTAAGTCTCAGCAGTTCTCAACGTAGTCTTTCTTTGCAGGGGTTTGACGTTAGACAAATAGGGCTTCGTTTGGATGAATTGAAGAGCCAGTATTGCTTTGACTGTGAATAGAAAGATTTAAGGAACATCAGTGATTAAATTTCTTCTACCTAACAATAATGAGAAGCTTTGGACAAAAACGATAGAGCTTTTTAATGGACTTATATGGATGTTTTACTTGTGCCTTGTCATTGGTGCGTCTTTTGTTCATGGAAATTATATGAGCTCACAGTGGCTTTTCTTTTCTGGAGTCTTTTACCTATGGTTCGGGTTTGCCTTGTTAGTTCAGCTTTTTCAACCAAAGATTTCTGTTCGTGGATTAAAGTCAGCCTATTTGGTAAGCGTGCTGTTATGCCTATCAATTTTCTGGCTGATTTTACAGATCTCGCTAACACATCAGAGTGTGTTGCATGACATGTTGGTGAATTCCATTGGAAAACAAGAGAATTATCGACCAGATTGGTTTGAACCCAGTTATCTATGGTCAGTTGAACCTGAAAAAACTCGTTGGCTCGCGCTAAGTGAACTTCTAATGTTGTGCATATTTTTTTCTACAATCTATTTAGTGAACTCGAGAACACGTTTGCAGCAATTGCTGATCACGTTACTTGTAGTTGGGCTGTTTCATTCACTTATGGGAATTTATGGCAAGTTCTTCAGTGTCATTTTTGTCGACATGCAGCAGCTAGATGGGCATTGGTCAGCGGCTAGGAGCTATTTTGTAAATCGAAATCATTATGGAGCTCTGATTGTACTTAGTAGTTTGAGTTTACTCTCTTATATATTCGCTAAACTGATTAAAGAAATTCCTGGCCGTCGAAGGATTTATCACGATTCTTCTTCAAATTTGAAGGTCATCGCGCTAGCAATACTGACGATCATTTTTATATTCGCATTAGCCGCTAGTGAGTCTAGAGGGGCTTCATTGAGTATCGTGGCTGGCATGATTTTATGCTTTTTAGTATCAAGCACCAGTTTCACAATTAAGCGTCGGAATATGTTGATTTTTATACTACTAATTTCGATCCTTGTTTTGATAGTCTTAGCAGACGGGTTGCTCCAAAGATTAATAGATAGTTCGTTATCAATCGGCGAGAGAGAACAACAATGGCGGATCACAATTGAGGCAATATTAGCTAATCCTCTATTGGGATATGGTGGTGGTAGTTATTCGACGGTTTTTCAAATTTTTAGGGAAGAGGCTCCGCTCAGAAATGTCATGTACGCTCAAGCTCATAATCACTATCTGCATCTTTGGTTAGAGCGAGGTTTTATTGGCTTGTGTATGTGGTTGTTGATTTTCTTTTTTGTGTTACGTCAATGTTTAGTAATGTTAGCAAAAGTGCAGAGTAGGCTGGTAATCGGTGTACTTAATGCTTGTTTGGTAATAATATCCGCGGCCTTGATTCAGTCATTAGTGGACTATAATCTGCAAAACTTGACTCTGCGAGTCTATTTTTTTGTGACGATAGCCTTGGTCTACGCTGCTCCTTATGTCAGGCTGAAATGAAATTTATTTAAAACGTAGTTTAATTTATT
>JAKVBA010000015.1:0-34174 GCA_022447525.1 Gammaproteobacteria bacterium | reverse complement strand
GTCGATAACAAAAAAAATATTGGTGACAGGCGGGGCAGGATTTCTGGGTTCACATCTATGCGAGCGATTGCTCGAGGATAACCACGAGGTCTTGTGCTTAGATAATTATTTCACAGGTAACAAGAATAATATTCTACATCTGATTGGTAACCCACGATTTGAGTTGATGCGTCACGATGTGACTTTCCCTTTGTATGTGGAGGTTGATGAGATCTATAACCTCGCATGTCCAGCCTCACCGATCCATTATCAACACGATCCAGTACAGACTACAAAAACAAGTGTGCATGGCGCTATCAATATGCTTGGATTAGCAAAGAGAGTTGGCGCAAAAATTCTACAAGCATCGACAAGCGAAGTTTATGGAGATCCAAGTGTCCATCCCCAGCCAGAGACTTATTGGGGTAACGTTAATCCCATTGGTGTTCGTTCTTGTTACGACGAAGGAAAACGATGTGCTGAAACTCTTTTTTTTGATTATCATCGGCAACACCAACTGAGGATAAAAGTCATGCGTATTTTTAATACCTATGGGCCCCGCATGCATCCGCAAGATGGTCGTGTGGTGTCGAATTTTATTGTGCAGGCGTTAAAAAATGATCCAATAACGATCTATGGCGACGGAACCCAAACTCGGTCATTTTGTTATGTCGATGACTTAATTGAAGGCATGATCAGATTGATGAACTCATCTGACCAAATCACTGGTCCAATGAATATTGGAAATCCAACTGAATTTACTATCAAACAATTAGCAGAACTCGTGATAAAAATTACAGGTTCAAACTCTGAAATCGCATTATTAGAATTACCTAGCGATGATCCAAAACAAAGGAGGCCAGATATCTCCTTGGCTGAACAGGCGCTAGATTGGGAGCCATCAATTCAACTAAGAGAGGGTATAGCAAGAACTATAGAATATTTTAAAGGCACCATAACCTAATTAATCAGAGTGAAAGATTTGCTGGGGTGATTAAATTATGATTAAAGTGGCTTATTTAGGCGGCGGTGCCGTTGTCCAGCGCAGTCACATGCCCGCTATAGAATTAGTTGATAGTATGGAAGTAGTGGCTGTGGCAGACAAAAGCACAGACTGCCTTTCCATGTTAGAGCAGCAAAATAGTGATTGTCTCTACACACACAATGTAGAGGAGGCGATTAAAGTCTCAGACTTGGTTGTTATCGCCACTCCCTCGGCAACGCATTACCAACTAGGGCTGCAAGCTTTAACAGCAAAAAAGCATGTTTTGATGGAAAAGCCTTTGGCCACTGAATTGGACCAAGCATATCAATTAGTCAACATTGCCGAGAAAAATAACACGATTCTCTCGGTGAGCTTAGTACGTAGATTTGTCAATCATAATTTGCTGCTCAAAGAATTATTATCCGTAGATTTAGTTGGAGAAATCCGAGAAGTCTTAGTAGAGGAGGGCGCCCCATTTAATTGGCCAGTGCAGAGCGTTGACTTTTATGATCCAGAGAAATCTGGGGGAGGAGTTTTTTGTGACAATGGGGCTCATTTGGTCGATTTGTTGAGCTGGTGGTTGGGACCATTGACTCTAGAGAGTTATTTTGATGACTCTCAGGGAGGCGTTGAAGCTGAATGTGAGCTCTCATTCTCTACCGAGTCCGGTGCAACTGGGATCTTACGAATGAGTCGATTGAGGCATCTTAAAAATCGGATTTTGATCAAAGGTAGCAAAGGTTCTTTGCGAATGGGTTTGTCCAGTGGTTGTTTCGAGCTTCGGGTTTCTGATCACTCTCGTCTATTAGCAGGGTTTGCTGAGGAAAGAATCGGAGAATCGGCATCTCAATCTACTCTTGATTTGTTTAGGCATCAGTACGAGGGTTTAAGTAAATTAATTGGCGAATCATCTCATCAAGATGGACAGAATATCGTTTTAGGGCGGGAATGCCTTACTTCAATCGATTTGATTGATAGGTGTTATCGCCAGAGACAGGTTTTGTCTAATCAGGTTATTTGACTGCTCATGATTGAAATCAATAAGTCTGTTTGTGTTCTAGGCGGTGGAGGATCTATTGGGAGCCGTTTAGTGCATCAACTTGTATCCAATGGATACTCTGTAACTGTGGTAGTAAGACGACTCCAATCAGCCGTGCGTATTGGTCGTTTGAAGGTGAATATCGTTGTTATGGATTTACTTGATGAGCCACAGGGCAATCTGGACAAACTTTTTCATGGTATTGACTATGTCATCGACTGTAGTTTTCAAACTGGGGCTGATACGAAAAAAGTGATTCAGCAGTCAAAAGAGGTTGCCCAAAAGGTGTTGATGGCAGCTAATTTGGCGGGTGTAAATCGTATCGTTCACTACGGAACAATATCCGTTTATCCGAAAGATGGCGTTACTATCAATGAACAAACACAGTGTGATTATTCCGGTGAGTCATACGCAGATGGAAAACTTGCGGCAGAAAGAACGTTTCTTAAAGCAGATAATGTGACACCGGTAACGGTTTTGCAGCTACCCATTGTTTTTGGCCCTTTCATGAATTGGACGGTTTCCATCGCTAATGATATGTCCAGCTCAAAACTTATTATTCCAGATTCTTTCTATGGTGTTTGCTCGGCAGTCTATGTGGACGATGTGGTGAGAGTTTCGGAACAAGCCCTTAGCCAAGAAGTAGCAGATAATCAAAAATTATTGATTAACGGAATTAATCTGAGCTGGACTAATTTTTACCAAGAGATGGCGCAGCTTTCAGACTCGTTTTCTATGGAAATTGTTACACGACTTGAGTACGAACAAGCAGTCAAAGAGCTTGAGAGAAATCAAAGCCCATTCAGTCGTTTGAGAACAAAGTTTGCTCAAGACGGAGATTTTAGGCAATTAGTATTAGCTCAGTTTGGATTTCGTCACGTTTACCGCCTGGTAAAACAAATCAAAGGACAGCCAGGAATAGATAAGATAAAGACGTCAATTGCCGACGATCCAGATGTTTCCAGAGAAAATGGTAACTTGTTGCCGAAAGATCGCGCGGATTTATTCGATGCGCTGCCACAAATTGATAGTAGTTTGGCTAGTGACACGCTTAATTTCAAAGCCTCCAATTTCCATCAATGTATGCAGGAAACCCGCGAATGGCTTATATGGGCTGGGTATGTCAATCATTAGACTAGTTGTTATTTACTTTGGTTATGATTGAATACCCAGATCAAATCTGCTTCCTGCGCTGATAGTGGTTTGGAAATTCCGATGCCTGTGTTTCATTGGGCGAGTTAAAAAATGGTTTACACTGACCTCAACGTCAACTTTTAATGTGTTTATAAACAATACTAAATGACTCAACCGATCTCTATAGCGATTTGCACTCATAATCGTAGCGGGCAATTACAGATCACTTTGCGGGCTTTCTTTGAACTCCTCAGCGTGCTTACTTTAGAGGATGAACTGTTGATTGTTGATAACGCATCAGATGATGATACTTTCGAGGTTTATCGTTCATTCACTCAGTCTGAAAATTTCCATGGTTGTAGAGTCCGTTACATCCACGAACCCAAGAGAGGTCTGTCTTGCGCTCGCAACCGAGCTTTGAGTGAATTTAAGTGTAATTGGATCATATTCTTTGATGATGACATCACCTTATTTCCTGAGACTATTAAAGCCTATCGACAGGCGTTCCAAGATGGTCGAGACTTTTCGTTTTATGGCGGTAAGATCTCTGTTGATTGGGGAGATAAATGTCCTTTTTGGTACAAGCCTGGAGAGTTATCCCTGATAGACGGCATGGTGGGGCATTACAATCTGGGCGGTGATCAAATAGAATATCGAAAATCTTCAAGGCTACCCTTTGGTGCTAACTTTGCACTAAAACGAGATCTAATTGACGCAGTTGGATCTTTCGATGAAAACCTTGGGGTTAGAGGGAACGATGTCGGTAGAGGTGAGGAGAGTGATTTCATTCTTCGAGCTTTAGACATGTCGTTCAGAGGTTTGTATCTAGAAGGAGCCAGGGTTAATCATCGATTTCAACTTGATCGACTAAATTTGAAGTATTTGGTTCGCTATGGGATTGCCAAAGGAAAGGTTCTCAATTTAGACGGAGAATTAAAATGGAAGTCCACTGTCTTTAACCAGGTATTTCGAGGTCTATATCAGCTAATAATCGGTCGAGTGGGAAACTTTTACCAATGTGTAATCAATGTTGGAATTGCGTTCGGCTCAAGGCGGCGTTGAAGCGTATAGTAAGATGAACAAATCCGTAATTAGCATTGTAATTCCCACTTACGGCCGATCAAGTGTCTTGATAGATACCATTTCTCAATTGCTGATGCAAAATCTGCGTCCAGAGCAAATTGTTGTGGTAGACCAGACAACCTACGAGGAAGGAAGCCAGGAGGCCGAGTTGCTCTCGTCTTATTCTTCTCGAGGACTGATCAAATGGGTGCGTCAGCAAGAGGCTTCAATACCTAAAGCCATGAACCGGGGGCTTATGGAGTCGACTGGTCGCTATGTGCTGTTTTTAGATGATGATGTTTTGCTTGATGAAACTTTTATAAGTAATCATCAAAAAGTGATTGATGAGATCGCTCCGCTTGCTTATGTTGGACAAATAGTACAACCTTGGGAATCATCTAACGTTTCCTCTGAGCGTCTGGAATATGATTTTAATATTGATCTAGAGGCTGATCTTTATTTTCGCTTTAATTCAAACGCTCCCACTTATATCCAAAATTGTATGGCGGGAAATTTATGTGTTGATCGTGAGTCAGCAATCTTGGCGAGAGGATTTGATGAAAATTTTTCGAAGGTAGCTTATCGCTTTGAAACGGAATTTTGTAAGAGGTTTTGTGTGGAACATAACACTTTATTTTACTACGCTCCTTCGGCAATGCTTCACCACCTCTATGTGCGGTCCGGCGGAACAAGAGCACACTCCAGCTTTCTAACTTCCGCTTCGTCTGACCACAGTTTTGGAGACTACTATTACGCGTTACTTCATGGTAGAGGCCATAAAAAGTACGCGTATATTGTGCGGCGCTTTATATCAAGCGTAAAAGCGAAATTTTATTTGCGTAAACCTTGGTATATTCCTATCAGATTACTTGCCGAAACTCGCGGGATTTTAAGAGCATTGGAGTGCATAAAAAGTGGTCAGCAATTACTGGCAAGACCAGTAGAGCAGAATTAACCCCGTTTAGTTCTTGTGTTTTATTTGGTTTTTAAAAACGTAAACTTGTTTCAGAATTAGTTTAAAAACTGATAATTTCGAATGATTCATGATCTAATGTGAAGTTTATGATCTTGTCTTTTATGCCTGTCAAAAGTCCTTGTTAGTTTATGCTCATTTTGTTCGCATTTATTCTTTTTTGCGCATCCGCCGCCAGTGTTACCAGTAAGAGAAATGCTATTCTTGCCATTTTGGCGATTGGTTTTTTACAAGATCCATTCAGAAAACTTATTGACGGGGAGCCAATTTTATTAATCGTTACGGTAGGACTAGTGTTTGCATTGGTTTTTTTGAATACAATTCGACAGAACGGCTCTCAGGCTATCACCCAACCGTTTCTTGCATGGTCTGATGAGGTTAGACCCGCTCTGTTGTTTTTCATTGCAATATTGCTATTGCAGTACGTTCATTCTTCTCTCAGATATAGCAACGTCATAGTAAGCACCATTGGATTGCTATCCTACACGGCACCTTTTTTTGCGATTGTGGTAGGGTACTTTCTGGTAGATCGTGCTGCCGAGATCGCTAACGTTATGATCTGTTACATTGGTATCGGTGTTTTGTTGGCTGTAACTATTGCCTTATCCTTTGCTGGTGTCGATGTTGCAGTTTTTAAAGAAGTTGGAGTTGGTATAAAAATTTACGATCAAGGAACTGTCTTGAGGTCGTACTCGGGTTTTATGAGAACCGGTGAAATTGCCGCCTGGCATGTTGCGACTTCAAGCTGTTTTTTGATAATTATGTATTTTTCGGCAAAGAAGAAGCCAATGTTACTGCTAGTCCTAGGATTGCTGGTGTTTATGATGGCCGCTATAGCTTTTACCGGGCGAAGAAAAATGTTGATGCTGGTCACTCTATTTGGTTTTGTTTATGGCTTAGCATTCTCTTATTATCGTCGTCGGTTGAGTATTAATTATCTCTTCGCCGCCGGGATTGTAGTCTTTGTCCTCTGGGGAGCCGCTCAGTACTTATCCAGTACCGATGACGGTGTAAAAAACTACATAGCTCGAGGGGCATCTGTCTATGGCTCTGTATCTTCTAGAGCCTTTGAGTTAGGTTTTATGCCTATAGGTTGGGCTTATGAGCGGGTTGGACTGCTCGGGGGTGGGCTCGGAATAGCTTCGCAAGGGAGTCATTTGTTTAACGTTAGCAATATCGCTGGTGGTTCCGGAGAAGGTGGTTTAGGGAAAATAATGGTTGAGTTAGGCCTGCCAGGTTTGCTCTCGGTGGTTTGGTTAATCCTTTCGATAACTCGATATATCAATTCCTCACTAAACTTGTGCGCTCAGGGTTTTGTCCCTCGGCACATGTTGTCTATTATGCTCGGAATAGCCTGTTTTCTATTAGTCAATGTTATTACATTTGCGGTTGCTACCCAGGTATACGGAGACATGTTTATTCTTATTGTATTAGGACTTTTGGCTGGCTTTCTATTTGCATTGCCAAAATTAGTAATCCGGTCCTTGCATGACTACAGTCAAAATGAAAACTACAAATTTTCGAATTACTAGAGTATGAATGTTATAGGCCTAAACGCGTTTCATGGTGACTCCTCTGCATGTTTACTGGTAGACGGAAACATGGTGGCAGCAGCAGAAGAGGAGCGTTTCAGGAGAATTAAGCATTGGGCAGGTTTTCCATCGGAGGCCATTAAGTTTTGTCTTGATTCTCAAGGGTTAACTCTCTCTGATGTAGGCATAATTGCCATCAACTCTGATGCTAAGGCGGCAAGAGCTCAAAAAGTTAAATTTTTATTATCCGGACAGGCCTCTTTGGCCCTAATTTCGGAAAAGTTAAAAGTTAGAAAAAAGCGTAAAAGTATCGAGCAATATTTGGAAGAATATTTTCCAAAGCAGGTGTTCAGCGGCAAGGTAGAATATGTTGAGCATCACAAAGCACATCTTTCATCAGCATACTCAGTATCACCATATGACTCATCTAGTATCATTTCCGTGGATGGCTTTGGTGACTTTGCCTCATCGGCAATGGCATTGGGTAAAGGAGGTTTAATTGATATTCATAAGCGAATTTATTTCCCCCATTCTTTGGGAGTGTTTTATCAAGCATTAACTCAATTTCTGGGTTTTCCCTATTATGGTGATGAGTACAAAATAATGGGTCTCGCTCCTTATGGAGAGCCTAAATACCGAGACGAAATGGATGAGATTGTCAATCAACAACTCGATGGTTCATTTAAATTAAATCTTAGATACTTTTTACACCACAAGCGGCCGATTGGTTACGAGTGGGATGACGGTGTGCCACTGGTTGGGCAGTTGTTCCATCCATCCCTCGAAGATTTGTTTGGGGTGCCTAGAAAACCAGATCAAAAGTTAACCCAGAAACACAAGGATATCGCCAGATCAGTTCAGGACTGTTACGAAAGAGCATTTTTTCATATGCTTAATTCTCTGCATGAAAAGCATAAGTCTGAACTCGGTGAAAACCATGATGTATTAACGATTGCCGGAGGTTGTGGTATGAATTCGGTAGCTAATGGCAAGGTGCATCTAAATACCCCTTATAAAAACATCTATATTCAATCTGCTGCTGGTGACGCTGGTGGAGCAATTGGGGCGGCAATGTTAGTGCATCAAAAATTTCATAGTAAAGAAAGCAGTAAGTCTGTGATGAGTCACTCTTATTGGGGACCTAGTTTTGATAATGATCACCTCAAAGGCGTTATAGAACATTATCAAGAAGATCTAATTTCACAGGGGTGCGACATTACGTTCGATTTAACGACTGCCTCTCTGGTGGATAAAGTGAGCGACGCTATTATCGATGGTCAGGTTATTGGGTGGTTTCAGGGCGCCATGGAATGGGGTCCGCGAGCATTGGGTAATAGGTCTATTTTGGGAGACCCTAGGCGCCATGACATGAAAGATATCCTAAATCTTAAAATAAAGCGAAGAGAGTCTTTTCGGCCATTCGCACCTTCGGTTTTAAGAGAGCAGGTGAGTGATTGGTTTGAATCAGATGCAGAGGTACCTTTTATGATGAAGGTGTTTCAGATAAAGGAGGACAAAAGGAGTCAGATTCCTGCGGTTACGCATGTTGATGGCTCTGGTAGGCTGCAGACGGTTACCGAGCAAAGCAACAAAAGGTATTATCAATTGATTAAGTCCTTTTTTGAAAAGACCCAAGTTCCTATGCTACTCAATACCTCGTTTAATGAGAATGAACCGGTGGTTTGCAAACCGGAGGAGGCTATGGAGTGTTTTATGCGAACCAGCATGGATGTTTTGGTCCTCGGCTCTCACTTGATCATAAGAGGTCATTAGTGACATTGGCCTCGATTTTGATGAGTTAATTTATGTTTTCTAGTCTAGTTAGGGTCGAGTTTGGTTTAGCACTGGTCACGATTTTTACCGCGACTATGGTGGTGCTGTTAGCTCGATCCGCAGAGCAGCTAAAGTTGATGGCTAAACCTGGAGCCCATCGTCAGCACACAATAGAAACCCCTATGGTTGGCGGGTTAGCGATTTACGCGGGACTTTTACTCGGTGTGTTTTTGGTTGATAACACTTTTATTGATCTTTTTCCGGCATTATTTCTTCTATGCGCCGTAGGCGCAATTGATGATCGATACTCACTTCCATCATCGCTTAGATTTTTAGCTCAAGGCGTCGCCATATACCTCATGATAATAATGACTGGTGTGCAATTGCAGACATTGGGTTATCTAACTCCTAATCATGAGGTTGTATTAGGGCAATGGTCGGTACCAATGACTATTTTTGCTGCAATAGGCGTGATTAATGCCGTGAATATGTCTGATGGGCATGATGGGCTTGCTGGCTCACTTGTATTAGTGTCTTTGATGGCTTTACTATTTAGCGGGGCGAATAACGAGCTGATACTCATCGCTGCGGCCGCTATTTTTGGCTTCTTACTGTTTAACGTCAGAATTGTTCGCAGCAGAGCCAAAGTGTTTATGGGCGATGCTGGTTCGACCATGCTGGGTCTTTTATTGGCATTTTTATTAATAAGGCAGTCTCAGATAGAGGGTTCTATATGGCCGGTCACAGCTTTATGGCTATTGGCCTTACCTCTTATAGACGCAGTCGCCGTTCTCATTGTAAGGCCAATTAGAGGAAAATCACCCTTTACAGCCGACAGAATTCACTACCATCACCAACTGATTGATCGTGGTCTTTCGGTTAACTCGACCATCATTGTCGCGCTGGTGCTTCAAATCGTTTTGGCCGCACTAGGTTTATGGGCTAGAAGCATACGAATTGCCGACCACTTGCAGCTCATCGCTTTCCTTTGCTTGTTCTTTATTTATCTTATGAGTCTGCTTTGGTTTACTCGTAAAAAACCAAGGCAAGCGGACTGATCTAGCTGGCCTTACTAAGATCTGAGATTTCAAATGTCGTAGTTCTGGATTTTCGAGACTCTTCTATTCTTACTGGTAAAAACTGATCTTTTGTCGATAACCAAAAAGTGAGGGTACGATCTGGTCTGAGTTCTCTTTCAAGCACCATTTTGATCGTTTGACGCTGTCCTAGAGAAGTCTCGATCACTTCTTCAGACTGTGATCGAAGGCGATACCCTCGGATTCGTTTGGACTTACCATCAACTACATATAGACGCTCTTCTTCAGGTAAATTACCTTTTAATAACGCAGTTGCAAACCACATTATACAATTGTCTACGACATAGCCTTGTGGCATATCCAGTGACTCAGATTGGTTAAAGCTTACCTTTTTTTGCTCCCAGTCGTAACCTACCGAGTATTCTGTCTTTCCCACTGTTCCGCCGTTGTAGCTTCTTGCTACGGCACGGCCATCGCCTATCTCAAATTCACACGATTCCTGAATATTACTTTGCATAAGTAATAAAGCCATACCTTGGGCTTTTGTGACAGTCTGTATTGAATAACCTGTATCAGTGATGTCAAGTCGACTTTGAATTTTGCCGAGAACGGCATTCCCAAATTTACTAATTCTAATTTTAAACTCAATTGAAACAGGGTCTAGCGGCACGGTTGGAGGTGTCATGACTTGTGAGTCCGTTTGTGCTTCTGGTGTAATCAAAGTATCTGCAATCGAGGCCATTGAGAACAAAGCTACGAAAAAAGAAAAAGCTGTCGCACGATATCGGTTGAAACTACCTAACCAGAAACCTTTATTTTTGCATGGACTCGTCCGTTTTAGGGGCGAACTTAGTAACTGGTTTAGTTTCTTTTCAAGGCAAGTCGGAGCTTTCAAAATAGATTAACGCTGAATACTAGTGACATGATTAAGCTAACTCAGAGGTCAAAGGTTTGCAACTGAAGTGGCGAAGTTTCACCATCTAGTAATACTTTGTTATTTTGAATGCTCAATCTTCCCTCACAGAACCATTTGACAGCAAGGGGGTAAAGCTGGTGTTCAATCTTATGGATTCGTTGTTGTAAGGTTTCTATAGTATCGTTTACCCTCAGTTCCAACCTGCCCTGTAATATTACTGGCCCGGCGTCCAATTCTGGTATGACAAAGTGGATACTGGCGCCGTGCCATCTCTCCTGCGCCTCTATAACTCTTTGATGTGTATTTACCCCAGTGAATTTTGGTAATAGTGACGGATGAATATTGATTAAGCGATTCGCATAGTGATTGACGAATTGACTAGTTAGAATCCGCATGAACCCAGCTAAGATCACTATATCTGGTTTGACGAAGTCTATCCGTCTTATCATAGCCTCATCGAATGCTAGCCTGTTGTCGAAGTCTTTGTGATTGATGCAAGTGCTCTTGATGCCAGCATCCTCGGCCCTTTGCAAACCAAAAGCAGACGGTACGTTACTCAGCACTAAAGCGATATCTATGTCGAGATAGCCCGAGTGAACTTTGTCAATAAAAGCTTGCAGATTGCTGCCACTGCCAGATATTAAAACAACGGCCTTTTTTTTACGGCTGGGAACCTTTCACATAGAGCAAACTAGTTAGACGATCCTGACCTGTTGCTCTGATTCGCCATCCTTGATTTCGCCGACGATGAATGCTTTTTCTCCACTTGCGTTGAGGTGAGCTATGGCGGCATCTGCATCTTCAGAATCCACAACAATAATCATTCCCACACCGCAGTTAAAGGTACGATACATTTCTGCTCGTTCAATATTCGCGAGCTCCATCATCCAGGTGAAAAGAGCTGGCCATTGCCACGATGATTCATGAACAACGGCATGGCAACCTTGTGGCAGAACGCGATTTAAATTTCCAGGAATGCCACCACCAGTAATATGTGCAAGGGCATGTACATCCACCTCTTTCATTAGGGATAGAACAGAGCGAACGTAAATTTTTGTTGGAGCTAGAACCGCCTCCGCAAGCTGCTTTCCACCAATCTCAGTTTCAAGTGGAACTTGGTAAGTGTCTATTACCTTCCGAATCAATGAGTAACCATTTGAATGAGCGCCAGTAGAGGCAAGACCAATGAGGGTATCTCCTGCCTTCACCTTACTGCCATCAATCATCTCTGACTTTTCCACTGCGCCAACACAAAAACCAGCAAGGTCATACTCACCATCTGAGTACATTCCTGGCATTTCAGCCGTCTCTCCACCGATTAACGCGGCATTTGCCTGTACACATCCCTCGCCGATTCCTTCTACCACTTGAGCAGCAACTTTCGGTGTCAGTTTACCAGTGGCGAAGTAATCTAGAAAAAAAAGTGGCTCGGCACCTTGAACTAACACATCATTCACGCACATGGCGACTAAATCAATACCGATGGTGTCATGCTTATCTAAATCGAAAGCCAATTTGAGTTTTGTACCAACGCCGTCTGTCCCAGATACCAATATAGGTTCTCTATAATTCTTGGGTACTTGAAAAAGGGCGCCAAAACCACCAAGTCCACTCAGACAGCCCTCTCGCTCTGTGCGCTTGGCAACAGGCTTGATTACGTCGATAAACGCATCTCCAGCGTCAATGTCAACGCCCGCATCGCGGTAGGAGAGTGACGTTGGTTTATCATTTAATTGTTTTTTAGAATCAGACACAACAAGGTCCCAAGATCAGTTTTTAGGTCAAACCTACTGCGTATACATCACGTGCTGGAAAAGCGGTCAAAGACATATCCAGTAGGAGCTTCAGATTGCGCGTATTGTAGCTGTTTAGTTAGCTATTGTGTATCGAATAAAAGCCAGTGATAATCCGCTCTTGGCCCAGAAACCATTAATTATGATCTATATTCCAAATTTATTGACACTTGCACGCATCGGTTTGGTGCCGTGGTTAGTTGTGCTGTTTCATGACCACCATTACGGCTGGGCTCTTGCCGTTTTTCTAATCGCGGGAATAACAGACGGTTTAGATGGGTATATTGCAAAAAAGTACAACGCTCATACCTATTTAGGATCAATTTTAGACCCTTTGGCTGACAAGGCTTTGTTGGTCACAAGTTATGTGATGCTTTCCTTGTTGGAAATAATCCCATTTTGGTTGATGGTGGTTGTCGTGTTTAGAGATATTCTGATTGTGGGTGGGAATCTTCTGATGGTTGTCTTTTTTTCTACCATGGAAATGCGCCCGCTAATGATCTCTAAGCTAAACACCGTGTTGCAAATTTTCTATGTATTGCTTGTATTGGTTACCTTGAGTATTGGGGTGAATTTAAGCGGACTGATCTCTTTTACAGGAGTATTAGTGGCTATTGCCGGAATTTTGAGTGGACTGGCTTATGTTTATATCGGAGCGGTAAAAGCGACTCGTTTATCAGAAGAAGGCTTGAATCAGTGATTAGTTCGCAAAACAATCAAATGGCTTTGCCAATCTCCGGAGATGACAAAAAAAGCTTCGATAATTTTCTGATTGGTAATAATCAGGAGTTAGTGGCGGCTTTGCACGATTTTCCTCTGGCTAAAGAGCATCGAGTTGTGTTTTTTTATGGACCTTCAGGAAGTGGTAAAACGCATTTAAGTTTGAGTGCGGCAAGGGCATCCCAAGCCTCAGATCGATCGACTCATTTTTTGAGTCTCAGCGATCCTAATATTGTCCCAGAGTTGTTAGAGGTCATTGATGTGGCTGGTTTAGTCTGTGTGGACGATGCCGATGCATGGGCTGGAAATACCAAAAGAGAACGTGCCCTTTTTACTCTCTTTGAGCAGATAAAGCACGCCGGCGGAATTCTTTTTATATCGGCAAAGCAGGGTCCAGAAGCTTGCGGTTTTACAATTCATGATTTAGTGAGTCGCTTAGGTAGTGGACTTATCTATCCGATTGCTGAGTTGGGGGACGAAGATCGGCTTAACGCTTTGAAAATGCGCGCCAAACACAGAGGATTAAGCGTCAATGACGATGTGTTGAATTATTTGGTTACTAGACTAAGCCGAAACTCGCACGAATTATTTGATTTCCTAGACCATATGGATAGAGCGTCTTTAATTGAAAAACGTAAAATAACAATACCCTTCCTGCAAACACTCTTGCAAAAAAGATCCTAGGGAAGGATCGCTAGAACATTTTCTGGCGGTCGTCCAACAGCTATTTGATCCCCGACTACCAGAATAGGCCTCTCGATCAACTTAGGATTGCTTATCATTGCATTGATGAGTTGATCGCGGCTTAAGCTTTCGTCATCCAAACCAAGTTTTTTATATTCACCTTCTTTAGTCCTCATTAATTGACGAGGTTCGAGTTCAAGTCCCCGGAGAATACTATCTAATTGTTGATGGCTCGGTGGCGTTTTCAAATATTCAATTATCTGTGGTGTAACGCCTCTTTGTTCGATAAGCGCTAAGGTTTGGCGCGACTTCGAACACCTTGGGTTATGATATAGGATGATATCCATGATTTAAGTAAGTTAATTTGTTTATGGCAGATTATTCGCTAAAGAGAACTCTAATTCAATTGTTTGATATACCGCTGGCAGTTATCGCTCGCTTTAGGTCTGATCGACTTCCGAGGCATGCTGCAGCCTTGGCGTTTAGCTCACTATTAGCTCTTGCGCCAATGATGGCGATAGCCTTATCAATGTTTTCGTTATTCGCTGGAACGGAACAGCTTGGGAACTCTTTAGAAGATTTTATTTATAAATTTTTGGTGCCCGCAGCGGGAGATGAGGTTCGTTCTTACCTTGACCAATTCACCGATCAGATGGGTAGTTTGACAATTTTGGGTCTTCTCTCTTTTTTGCTGACTGCATTGTTGTTGCTGGCAAATATAGAATCTTCTTTTAATGATATTTGGAGAATCGATAAGGGACGAACCATGACATCAAGGCTAACTATATATTGGGCTCTGGTTTCTTTAGGGCCGATAATGATGGGTGCAAGCCTAACAATTTCTGCGTATCTATTGGCTCTGGCAGCAGGAGCGGTAGATGGCTATGCTCAACAAGTGAACTCCTTTGGAGTGCTGATGCTTCCTTTTCTATTGGAGATGCTTGCATTCATGCTGCTTTACTTGATCATGCCTAATGTTCGAGTAAGTCTAGTTCATGCGATGGTAGGTGCGCTCGTTGCTGTTTGTCTATTTGAATTAACCAAATCAGGCTTTCGCTATTACATAGCTAACTATGCCAATTACAAGGCGGTATATGGGGCGTTGTCGACCTTGCCGGTTTTTTTGATCTGGGTCTATCTGTCCTGGGTGGTGGCGCTTTTTGGTGCCGAAGTGGTCGCGGTCTTACAGCAGAAGAAGCTACTCCAGAATACTCTATTGGATAAGCTTGCTAGCTCGGCAGATGAGAATGAAGATCTGGAGCCTGGTGGTGAGGAGGTGACCGAAAGGATTTCGAAGTCACCCTCTAAATAGGTTTTTGGGTGCTCTGGCTTGTCTGTAAAGATCAGATCTGGGCTTGCATGTGCCGTCGCTAGCCACAGAACTAGTTCTGTCACGTTAGTTTAATATCCAGCGATCATCGGCTTCGGCGGGTGCATCACTGCTAGCGAGTTTTGAATTGAATGCGCTCTGGGAAGCATATTGGTCGTTTTTAAACCTCCAGTGCTTGTCCAGCCTACCAAGTACTTTGTCTGGATATACGGTCCTGCCATGCGAGCCATTGTAGGCAGCGAGTGCTTCGATAGCATTCGGGTACCGATCTAGATAGTGTCTAAGGATTCGGCAGCCGTATCGAAGGCTAGTAAGAGGGTTATATAAATCGTCCTCGGGGCTGCCGATTTCGTTTTTCCAAAACGGCATAACTTGCATGAGTCCTTGGGCTCCGGCATGAGATAGCGCATTTCTGTCGAAATTGCTTTCAACTTCAATAAGGGCCAGAACTAACTGTGGATCCAAACCTTCAGCTCTACTCTCCCTGTAAATTGCACTCAGTAAACGAATGCGATAAAAGGCATTGGGTATTCGACGTTCAAGTTTTGACGACATGGCGGATAACCATATCAGCAGATCCATATCGGTCACTTTGGTTTGAGTGTCGTAGGTTTCCTGATGTAGAGCTTGAACGAGAGCTGGATCAGTTAGCTTTTTGACCTTTTTCGCATAGGCAGGAAAGGATGTCGAGACTATCAATACAATAGATCCGGCGATTAAATTGATAAGTAAATTGTTGCTTAAAGTACCCATATACCCAAAATTAAGCTGAAATGTTACTAATTCGCTATTTTATCCAGAAGTGTGTCTAGAAGGTTGTCGATAGGTAGGTCTTGCGCAGACTCGGCTCCTCTACGTTTGTACTCAACCTGACTGTTTTTTAAACTCTTTTCACCTATGACGACGCGATGTGGAATTCCGATCAAGTCCGAATCCGCAAACATGATTCCGGGTCGTTCATTTCGGTCATCCAACAATACTTCAATGCCAGAATTACTCAGTTCATCATGGAGTTGGTCGCAGACCGCCTTTACTTGCTCAGATTTATGATAACCAATCGGTGTGATCACGAGTTGGAATGGAGCCATTGAGCCTGGCCAAATGATACCTCTGTCATCATGGTTTTGCTCTATTGCTGCTGCCACGATTCTTGATACTCCGATTCCATAGCAGCCCATCGGCATGACTGCGGCCTTGCCGTTTTTATCCAAGCATGTAGCGTTCATGGCTTCGCTATATTTTGTGCCCAATTGAAAAATATGCCCAACTTCGACGCCTCGAGTAATACTCAAAAGGTCTTCTTCTTGGTGGCTTGATGCTCTGGCACAGACATCTCCGGCCTGAACAGACCGCAAATCGAATACATCTGGTTCTGGGCAATCGCGACCCCAATTTACACCTGTGAAGTGGACGTCATCCTCATTGGCTCCGCAGACAAAGTCAGCAAGGTTGGCCGCTGATCGATCAGCAACCACAGGGATGTCGAGTTCAACAACGCCAATAGATCCGGCTCCACAGCCTGCCGTTGCTTTAATTTCATCATCAGTTGCCCAAACAAGAGGACTTTGAACCAGGGGATGTTTCTCTGCTTTGATTTCGTTTAACTCGTGATCCCCACGAAGCACCAAAGCGACTATAGGCTCTTCTGTGCCTTTTACCAGCAAAGTCTTTACTGTTCTGGTCGCATCTATTTTCAAAAAGTCGGCGACGGCTTCGATTGTTTTTTGGTTTGGTGTTTTAACTCTGTTCTGATTTTCTGTTGCAGCTGGTCTCTCACCACCGATTGCTAGAGCTTCCGCGAGCTCTACGTTGGCTGCGTATTGGTATTTGTCGCAAACCGCGATGGCATCTTCGCCGGAATCAGCAAGCACATGAAACTCGTGTGATGCGTTACCGCCAATGCTGCCGGTGTCGGCTTCTACAGCTCTATATCCCAAGCCCAAGCGACTGAAAATATTGCTGTAGGTTTGATACATTACGTCGTAGGTTTCTTGCAGGCTCTCACTGCTAAGATGAAAAGAGTAGGCATCTTTCATAACGAATTCTCGAGCCCGCATTACGCCAAAACGAGGGCGCCTTTCGTCTCTAAATTTCGTTTGAATTTGATAAAAATTAATTGGCAGCTGCTTGTAGCTCCGAATTTCATTACTCATCAATGAAGTGATTACTTCTTCATGAGTTGGTCCGTATGCAAAGTCTCTGCTGTGTCTGTCTTTGATACGCAGGAGCTCTCCGCCGTAGAGTTCCCATCTGCCGGACTGCTGCCATAGTTCCGCTGGTTGAACTGAAGGCATTAGTAATTCTTGCGCGCCAGCTTGATTCATCTCCTGGCGAACAACGTTTTCTACTTTTCGCAACACTCGAAGCCCTAGCGGTAACCAATTATAGATTCCTGCTGCAACTTTCCTGATCATGCCAGCGCGCAGCATGAGCTGATGGCTAATAATCTCAGCATCGGCAGGCGTTTCTTTGAGGGTCGAAAGTAAAAAGTTGCTAGTGCGCATTGGTTGAATAAGTCGATAAATCAGTAATAAGCGGAAAGTGTTCTCGCTTATTTTTAAGCCAAACAGCCCGCTATTGTATCGCAAAATATTTAAAAATCAGAGCTTTACATTACAAACTGAGTGTAATTTTCGACTTTGGTCTTATCAAGGTGCCAGAGTGCCCAGTTTTGCTGAGAAATTTGCTAGAATCTGGGCCTCTATAATAGTCAATTTTTAGCCCATGCTATGAGCACAATTAAACAAGATGATGTGATTGCAAGCGTCGCCGACGCGTTGCAGTTTATTTCTTACTATCACCCCAAAGACTTCGTCGATGCGATGCATGAAGCATATCAACGAGAGGAGTCCCAAGCCGCCAAAGACGCAATGGCGCAAATTTTAATTAACTCGAGAATGTGTGCTGAAGGGCGTAGGCCTATTTGCCAAGATACCGGCATTGTGACTGTTTTCGCTAAGGTTGGTATGGATATTACATGGGACGCGGAGCTTTCATTGTCCGACATGATTAATGAAGGCGTCAGGCGAGCTTATTTACACCCGGATAACGTGTTACGGGCGTCAATATTAGATGACCCCCTTGGTGCTCGCAAAAATACCAAGGACAATACGCCAGCGGTGATTCATTACGAGGTGGTTGAGGGCGATACCTTAGAAATTGATGTTGCGGCGAAAGGTGGTGGTTCTGAAAATAAATCAAAGATGGTCATGCTTAACCCCAGTGATTCACTGGTCGATTGGGTATTGAAGACCGTGCCAACTATGGGGGCAGGTTGGTGCCCGCCAGGAATGCTCGGTATAGGCGTTGGTGGCACCGCAGAAAAATCGGCCGTGCTCGCCAAAGAGGTGTTGATGGAACCAATTGATATCCACGAGTTAATAAAGCGTGGTCCAAATAGTAGATTGGAGGAGTTGCGTCTTGAGCTGTTCGAGAGCGTGAATCAGCTGGGTATAGGTGCTCAAGGTTTGGGCGGGCTAACCACAGTTCTAGATGTCAAAATAAAAGACTATCCAACGCACGCGGCCTCAAAGCCCGTTACTATGATTCCAAACTGTGCAGCTACTCGTCATGCACATTTTGTTTTGAATGGCAGTGGTCCCGCATTGCAAACTCCGCCAAAACTAAGCGATTGGCCTGAAATCACTTGGGATGTTGGCCCAAGCACCCGCAAAGTGAATCTAGATACAGTCACCAAAGAGGATATGTTGGAGTGGAAGCCAGGGGAAACACTATTGCTATCGGGAAAATTACTGACAGGTAGAGATGCCGCTCACAAGAAAATACAAACATTGCTTGAGAGTGGAGAGGGTTTGCCCGAAGGCGTAGATTTTAATGGAAGATTCATTTACTACGTTGGACCAGTCGACGCTGTGCGAGATGAAGCGGTTGGCCCTGCAGGTCCGACGACAGCGACTAGAATGGATAAATTTACCGACATGATGCTCGAGCAAACTGGTTTGATGGGAATGGTTGGTAAGGCAGAGAGAGGCGCAGCCACTGTGGAGTCGATTGCGAAATACAAATCAGCCTATCTAATGGCTGTTGGTGGCGCTGCCTACCTAGTTTCAAAAGCGATTACATCGTCAAAAGTGGTGGCTTTTCCAGAGCTCGGTATGGAAGCTATTCATGAATTTGAAATTCAAGATATGCCGGTTACAGTTGCGGTAGACACGAATGGAGAAGCTGTACACACCACTGGCCCTGCGGCATGGAAGTCTAAAATCGCAGACAAGATCAAAGTAGAAGTGGTGTAGCATTGCTCTATAGCAATATTCATAAAGCACACTTAGTCATAGGGATACTTATGGTGCTTTTGTTTCTTGCCACTGGTGCATACATGATATTTAGCTTTCCGGAGCTCTACAGTGGTCGAGAGGAGGTGAGAATGATGTTTCGAGCCTCCCATATTTATCTGTTATTTGCAGCCCTCATTAATTTGATGGCTGCGAATGTCAGAACTAGCGACAGAAAGGGGAAGCATGACCTTGCCTTCAACCTTTCATCTGGTTTAATCATTGGCTCAACTATACTTTTCGCTGTTGCGTTTTGGGTAGAGCCCGTGGTTTACGCTATCCATCGTCCAATTACCTTTTGGGCCGTGGTGTCAATGTTTGTCGGTGTTCTTGCTCATACAGCTATCGGTTTGTGGCAGTCGCGTCGGAAGGCATAGAGCTAAATTCGTTTAACGAGACATTGCATTGCCATAAGAGTGCTCCATCGACGGTCTCAAGAACTATGATTGAATTTCTTTTAAATAACGAGGCAACTATCCGGCTCTCGGCTTTCGTGGGGGTTTTTTCGATAATGGCTGTTTGGGAGATATTATCTCCGCGAAGGCCGCTTGTGGAGGGTCGCGGAGCTAGGTGGATCACGAACTGGGGCTTGGTGGTGATCGACGCATTTGCCGTGAGACTTCTGGTGCCTGTACTTGCTGTCGCTTGGGCTCACTCGGTATCAGAAAGAGATTTAGGCTTGTTGAATCTCTTAGAGTTACCGTTTTGGATTGAATTTGTCGTTGCTATCGTTATGCTAGATATGCTCATTTATTGGCAGCACGTAGCGTCACATAAAATTCCATTGTTGTGGCGAGTGCACAGAGTTCACCACGCTGACCGAGATATTGATGTTACCACTGGCGCACGTTTCCATCCGGTTGAAATCGTGCTGTCTATGTTCTTTAAACTAGTTTGTATCGCTCTTATCGGCCCCTCTGCAGTGGCCGTGATGATTTTTGAGGTCATGCTCAACGCGTCTGCGATGTTTAACCATTCAAATGTCAAACTTGGGTCGAATCTTGATCGTTTTTTAAGAAGAGTGATTGTGACACCAGATATGCATCGAGTGCATCATTCTGTTGTTCAGAGAGAAACGGATAGTAACTTTGGGTTTTTTCTCTCCACGTGGGACAGATTGTTTGGCTCCTACATTGATCAGCCGAATCAAGGGCATCATGACATGTCCATCGGTTTAAAATCGCATCAAGATAAAAGCCCAAATAAGCTAACTTGGGCATTATTGTTTCCCTTTAAAAACTGAGCGAAACTAGGGCGATAATGAAAATATTTCTACTCCTTGGTGGCTTTTTTGGGTTGTCAGCACTCGTTGTTTACGTGGCAACCAAGATGCAGCCTAGTCTCCAGGAAATCCACGAGAAAATCGTCGAAAATTATCCTAATGTGGAGCACATCAACGCGACCGATTTGAAAAGACTGAATTCTGAAGACCTAGTTTTCATAGACGTGCGAGAGCTTAGCGAGTATGCCGTTAGCCGTCTACAAGCGAGTGCTTTGAGAGTTGATCCTAATATGCAACCAAATGTTTTCAAAGATGAGTTTGAGAAGTTTGTGAGCGGTAAAACAGTTATCTTTTATTGTTCAGTGGGGCGCCGATCTTCCGATTTTATTGCACGTGTGCAGACAGAATTGACGCAAATGAGCATAAACCAAAGTTACAATTTAGAAGGTGGACTATTTGCTTGGGCTAATTCTGATCTGAGTTTTGAGGGCAGTACTGTGCACCCGTATAACGCCTACTGGGGTAGGCTCCTTGACGATCCCTCTATCATTGCTTATGAACCGATCGTTAGATAAGGATTGGTTTTTACGAGTATCTACAAATCGGTAATGAAAATGAAATTTTTAAAATTAACACTGTTGTTTTGCCTGGCTAGTTTTGCTCTAACTATCAGCGCGTCTGAGCAGCAAAATGGGATTAACTATGTAAATGCCGAGGAGGCCCACAAACTTTTGTCGGAGAACCCTTCTATCCAAGTTTTAGATGTAAGAACTGCCAAAGAGTTTTCAAAAGGGCATATCGCAGGCGCGATTAATATTGATTATTACGCCAAGGACTTTGAGGAGCAAGTGGGCATGCTTGACACCTCAAAGACTTACTTAGTGCACTGTAGATCGGGAGGAAGAAGTGCTAGGTCTCTAGAAACTTTAAAATCTGCGGGTGTGCAGAAATTGGTGCACCTTGATGGGGGTATGAAGGCTTGGGTGAAAGGAGACTATCCTGTTCAGTAGACTGTTCGATTAAATAAAAAAACAAAAGGCTACAGTTGATATACGACTGTGGCCTTTTTATTTTGATGTTTGTTCGGACTAATCCTTGGGTTGTTTAACTACGCGTAGATAAGGTTTTATCGTTTCAAAACCATCAGGAAATTTAACTTTAGCCTCCTCATCAGATACTGCAGGAACGATAATTACATCGTTGCCGTCTTCCCAGTTAGCTGGCGTAGCCACTTTATGTTTCGCTGTTAATTGCATTGAGTCAATCACTCGCAAAATTTCATTGAAATTTCGCCCGGTCGTCATTGGGTACGTCATCATCAACTTAATGTTCTTGTCAGGGCCTATGATAAATACACTTCTAACCGTCGCGTTGGTCAGTGCCGTTCTACCTTCTGCACTGCCTGTTTCATCAGCTGGAAACATATTGTATAGCTTGGCCACGTTTAAGTCGGTATCGCCGATCATTGGGAATTTAACGGGATGTCCCTGAGTTTCTTCAATATCTTTTGCCCATTCCGCGTGATTATCAACTGGGTCAATACTTAAACCAATAACTTTGGTATTACGTTTGGCAAATTCATCCTCAAGCCCCGCGACGTAACCGAGTTCAGTGGTACACACCGGGGTGAAATCTTTGGGATGAGAAAATAGTACAGCCCAGGAGTCGCCTATCCAGTCATGAAAGTTGATCTCGCCTTGTGTTGTCTGAGCAGTGAAGTTGGGTGCTTGGTCGTTGATTCTGAGTGCCATTATATCCTCCTGAGAGATTGCTTAGCTGTAGTAGGCCAGTGAGTCTGTTTTTTACTACGATAGTTCTAGTGTTTTAAGTTTATGTATTCTATTTTTTCAAGTGCAATTCGGTGGTTAACTTGAGCCAATGCTAGCGTCCTCTGCAAATGGCTTAATGAATTTAACTAAGTTCAATTATTACTCAGAGAAAATCTACCGATCGTTGCGTATGAATTGATATTCAGAGACTTTGTTCTCTCGCCGAGACAGCGTGAACTGTTTGTGAGTAGAACAGAAAAATCGTTCCAAATCGAGTCGGTTATCTTTATTGTTTCCTATATTAGTACGCTTATCCATCCTGTGTTCGTTAATTTTGTCTCGAGTTTAGATGCGAAAAATATAACAAATTGGTTTATATACCGTAGGGTTGGTGAAGTCAAAATCCCGTGTAGGACTAATTAGCCAAAAGTCCGTTTTGTCTACTTTGGATAGATGTAGATCACCGCCCCCTCTACCCGGTCCTATGGAAATTCCGATCAAAAGCCCTATCAATCATTTGAGTGAGCACTTTTTTATTTTATGCTTTTGAGGACCAAGAATCTAATTTTATAGCGTAATGGGGTGGTGACTATGTGCGAGCTAAAACTAGATTTGCAATGGTATCGTCATTTTCTTTCATGAATGTCGCGATATCCTTGGTGATTTTTGGAGGTTTTGCAAAGTATCAATGCGTTGGTATTCGATACCTCCTATTGGTTATGGGTAATTTAGCCGTCCGTACTAATCGGACAAAAGCCAGGAGACTAAACGCTCCGCTAAAATCTACTTAATTTAATCATCTAGAAGACTTCTTATCTGTTCAGCAGTTTGTTTGTCTATATTTCCCGATTTTTGCGCTAAGTTTGCAGCCTGTTGTCCCAAGACCTTATAGGTTTTTGATATTATTTCCGGAGCTGAGTTTAATGCGCTTAGATGGACAGAAATGGTAGATAAATCTCCACGTGCAATGGGGCCTGAGAGAGAAGCAGCTGTTCCATGGTCTGATATGTTGTTCAATGTCGCTTCAATTAACGGTTTAACCGCATTCCAAAACTCATCACGATCAAGGCCCGCGGATTCAGCTATCTGCAAGCCAGTTTCTGAAATCGAAGTCAAATAATTACACAAGAATACACAGGCTGCGTGATAGGCAGCCTTTGATTTGTCATTAATGTATGACACATGGAAGCCGATTGCGGAGAAGGTCTTCTCTAGGAGTGTTAATGCGTTCGAATGCCCGCTTAAATAGCAGTAGGTATCGTGGTTATTTTTAGTAAGTAGCTCTCGAGCGATTTCCATGCTGGGAAACGTATTCAATGGATGGGCACAGCCTGTGAAAGCGCCATGTTTTGCAGCCGATTCTAATATCTGACTATTTAATGCCCCAGAGCAATGGGCAACCGTTGAGCCTTCAGTCACCCAAGGAGAGATCTGTTCGCAGGTAGATTCGATCTTGCTATCTTGGGTAGTGATCAGGGTGAGTTCAGATTGCGCTACTCGATTTTTCAGATCGAGCGTGCTCCTGTCGATGAGAGTGCACTCAATATGGTTGCGTCGCAGTGCGTAATACAAACTGTGACCAACTTTACCCGCACCAATGATGCATACGTAGGGCATTGGGCTCACTTTTATATGATTGGTTTTATCGTTTTGCATCGAATTATTTTAAATCTCAACACCTAATAGACTTTGTAATTCTTTCCCTGATATGCCCATCTGTCTCTTTCCGGTCTCTACTTCTTTTATTAACTCGATAATCCGCTCATTTACTGGACACTCGATACCCAGTTCCTTTGCTTGGTTTACGACTGAACCGTTTAAAAAATCGATCTCAGTTTTTTTGTTTTGGCTTAAATCCCACCACATTGAAACTCTAGCAGTAGGATCGATGGCAAGAGTCCTTTGAGCAAGTCTCAAGTATAAAAAATTAGGAAGCTTCATCAGACCCGGGAGATAGCTCGCTGGTAAAGCGGTCAGTTTGGGTAGTGAAATACCCATTCGATTGACTACCTTTAAAAGCTCGGACATTAATGCGGCAATAACTAATCTGTAATCCCTGTCTTCAGTCATTGCCTTGGTGGGAATGTCGGCTAATGCATTTACTGGGTTGGCAAGATTCAATTGTAGTTTCGCCCACCGCTCGGCATGTATATCAGAGCTGAGGTGAGATGGTAATAGGTTCTTATCAAGTAACTCCACTACTGATTTGACTTTGTCGTGTGATTCGACGACTAAGCTTCCCTGGGTTGATCGATGAAAGTGTTGGTCGCCTTGGTTGGCGACGTTGAAGCCAACCGTAGCGGTTAATACAGTAATATTTGGAAACGAAGATTTAACAATAGCTTCGCTACCAAAGCCGTTCTGACAGCAAACGATGATCGAACCATCCTTGATATAGTTTTCTAGCTCTTTCATGCAATCTGCAACCGCCGTGCATTTAACCGTCAACCACACAATATTGAACATCTCTGTTTCTTTCTGGTCGGTAAACACAGGAGGAGGAAGCGCCACTTTTGGTCCATCTAATGCGCTTACAGTAAAGCCGGACTTCATGGCCTCTATTTGTCTTTTTCTGGCAAGGAAGCTGACGTCGAACCCAGCATTATGGAGGCCGCCACCCAAAAAGCTGCCGATCAGTCCGGTACCAAAGATTAGATGTTTCATTTGTCCAGTATGTCTCCTGAAGAGTGATTTGAGCGATTATGGGTCACTGGTCGAATAGCAACATAAGCTGTCTGGTTTTGCAGAGGTTTTGACTAGGTATGTCGTCAGGTGTAACCGATTCGTTTTCTAATCTAAGATTATTCTTTCCCCGCTACCTCGGTGGAATAAAGAATCTTCACTATAGCCAGGGTGAGGATTGTCGTCGCTGCTAAAAATTATATTACCAATACCCTTTGCCCAACACCACATGCCCCTCTCTCGCTCCAAAGCGTCTACTGAGATTGAGATATCAGCGTTTCGAAAGGTGTTTGCGGGTACTCTGAAAATGGTAGTGAATTCACCATTTGCATCTTTACCTAATTTATCATCAACTAAAGTCATGATACGAGTTTCGCCCACATGGAACACCAGGTAGATACTTAGTCTCAATAGTCGTTCTTTTACGGCCCAGCTAGCACTGATCTCCAGTTCCTCGTCAGCATTAACCCTTGTACTGTATACATCGACTTTTCCTTGAATTGTCATTGATGTCAGTTTAAGTTTTTCCGCTAATGGACCTTTGAATATGTTGTTAGCGCGGTTTTTTACTGTGTCTTTATGCAGGCTGTTCTCATACGAAGATATCACCTTGTTAGATTGGCCAATTTCAATAATTTCACCATGGTTCATCCATGCCACATCTTGGCAAAGCGATGAAATAGAGGCCATGTTGTGGCTGACGAAAATCACAGTTCTGCCACTTTGAGCGACGTCGTCCATTTTGCCTAAACACTTTTCTCGAAACTCTTTATCCCCCACAGCCAAGACCTCGTCGACAACTAATATGTCCGGTTCAACGTGAGCTGCTATTGAGAATGCTAGTCTTACATACATGCCGCTAGAGTAACGTTTTACGGGGGTGTCAATAAATTTTTCTACGCCAGCGTAGTCAACTATTTGCTCAAATCTAAGATCAATATCTCGACGGCTCATACCCATTATTGAGCCACATAAATAAATATTTTCTCTTCCGCTGAGCTCAGGATGAAAGCCTGTTCCTACCTCTAGTAAGCTTGAGAGGCTTCCGTGTATAGTAATTTTTCCCTTGGTGGGCTTGGTGATGCGACTAAGTACTTTTAACAGAGTACTTTTGCCCGCACCGTTATGGCCAATCAGCCCCAGTGTTCTACCGGACTGAATTGACAGATTGATGTCTTGCAATGCCCAAAATGATTCGCTTTTATTTGATGAAGTCTTTGGGGACGAAAATCTCTCTGCGATTACTTCACGAAATGTTTTAGTAAAATCGACTGTATTGCCGAGTTTGTATTGTTTCCAGACACCATCAATTTTAATCATTGCTACTTTTAAACCTGTTATATTACGTCCGCAAAACGCTGCTCGGCTTTGGTAAAATGACGTAAACCAACCATAATTAAAAGCAAGCTCATAAGCAATGAAATGAAAATTGGTAGCCAGCTAATGGGTGTTCCTAAAAAGGCAGACCTGGCACCATCAACCCAACCAACCACAGGATTGAGATAAAGTAACCATCTATAGTCGCTGGGAATAAATGAGACTGGATAAATAACGGGAGTGATGTACATCCAAATTTGTAGCATGAAAGGGACAATAAAGCGGAAATCACGATAGGTAACCGTTATTGCTGATAGCCACAACCCAATCCCCAACATCGATGTAAAGGTACCCACCGCGAAAAATGGAACAAGAATAATTTGCCATGATGGGTTCACTGCATAAATCGTCATCAGTATTAGTAGCAATGCAGACGAGATAAGAAAGTCAACAAGGCTAACACCGATACTTGCGATTGGAATGACCATACGCGGAAAGTAGACCTTGCTGACCATTGCCGCTGAACCGGCGAGAGAGTTGCTGCAACTGGCTATCCCAGCAGAAAAAAAATTCCAAATCAATAAACCTGAAAATACGAAGACGGGGTATGGAATTCCATCCGAAGGTATTTTTGCCAAGCGTCCGAAAAGGATACTGAAGATTAGCATCATAAACAAAGGCTGGAGCACCGACCAAGCTACGCCCAGCGCAGTCTGTTTATAGCGTACTTTGATATCTCGCATAGCGAGAATGATAACAAGCTCTCTAAATTCCCAAGCTTCTCTCAGGCTTGAGAGTATACCTTGGTTATCGGAGTCTATAACGGTGACTACTTTAGTCATGATGAGCCTATTTATCTCGGTGCGATCATTGATCAATATTTATGCGATGCTAGAATGTTCGCTCCACAGAGAACGTGGCCAACGATATCAAAGCTGATTTATAGGGTGACTCAGGTAATGGGTCTAGAGCTTTTTGCGCCATTTTTGCTTGGGTACGAGCCGCTCTGACCGTGTATGCAAGTGAACCAGTCTTCTCTATTATATTAAGTACTCCGGCTAAATTTTTTCGGCTGGCATTGGTTATCGCCTCCACTAAAATCTCTTTATCGCTCCCCTCTGAGCGTTCAATCGCATTGATCAGAGGCAGAGTAGGTTTACCTTCGGCGAGATCGTCGCCAAGGTTTTTGCCCAAAGTTTGCGCATCGGCAGTGTAATCGAGAATATCGTCTACCAATTGAAACGCAGTACCTAAATGCAGGCCATAGGAGGCTAGAGCTAGCTCAATTGGCCGTGCCTGCTGAGTTACTACTGCTCCAAGGCGTGTTGCGGCTTCGAATAAAATCGCAGTCTTGGATTGAATAGTTTTCATATACTGCTGTTCAGTTGTATCAGCCGAACCGCAGTTGATTAGCTGCATGACCTCTCCTTCCGCAATTTGATTGGTTGTTCTGGAGAGTATCTCCATCACTCTCATGCTGCCCACCTCGACCATCATTTGAAATGAGCGGGAGTATAAATAATCTCCGACTAAGACACTGGCCGCATTGCCGAATACCTCATTGGCTGTTTCTCGCCCTCGACGCAATTCCGATTCATCCACTACGTCGTCATGAAGTAGAGTTGCTGTATGAATAAACTCAATGATTGCAGCCAGAAGAACCTGCTCACGAGTTGTATCTTCTTCAGGTTTGGTTGCTTTCGCCGCCAGCAGTAAGGCCGCAGGACGAAGGCGCTTTCCACCAGCCTGTACAATGTATGCTCCTAGCTGCTTAATAAGTGCAACTTCGCTGTCTAGATTGTCACTAATTACTTTAGTGACTTGTGTCATGTCAGTTGAAACAAGGTCAACAATAGAAGAGATGTCCACTCTTGATGCCTTAGTATCACTGATCGGGGTGCTCGATATGCTCATGGTTAGTAGTATAAACCAATGTTAATAATGGGGTGAAAATTGATGTAAATTCATACCAACTAAAAACATCGTATTTTCTCTCTAAAGTGTTGACCCCAAGGGCTTTAGACAATAAACTCCGCCTTCCTGTTCTCTGGGCCCATTTTGGGAGAAAGAGTTTGAGCCAAAGAGTTGTTCAAATGCCCCTACAGAACGTCTTGTTAAAGCGGACGAAAATCGCTCGCTTGGAGATTTTAGATTATGTACGCAGTAATCAAAACTGGCGGTAAGCAATATCGCGTCGCTGTAGGTGACAAACTCAAAGTAGAGAGCCTTAAAGCTGAAGAAGGCGATAAGGTTGTTCTAGATCACGTATTAATGATCGGTGATGGAGCTAAAGTTGAGGTAGGTACGCCAACTTTGGATAAAACCGTCGAAGCTACAGTCGTGAGTAACGGCCGTGGTAAGAAACTCAGAATTGTAAAGTTCCGTCGTCGTCAAAATTCTCGTACCCGCACGGGTCATCGTCAAAACTACACCGAGATCGAAATTACGGCTATCGGTGGCAAAGCGCCTTCAAAGAAAGCGGCTCCAGAAAAGGCAGCGGCGCCTAAAAAGGCAGCGGCGCCTAAAAAGAAAGTAGCCCCAAAAGCCGAGAAGAAACCAGCCCCTAAAACCAAAGCGGCTGAAGGTGCTGATGATTTGAGCAAAATTTCTGGCGTCGGGCCTGTGATCGTAGGTAAATTGGAAAAGCTTGGTATCACTACTTTCCAACAAATCGCTGATTTCAAGGCAGACGACATCGCCCGAATCGACGAAGAGTTGAACTTCAAAGGTCGAATCGAACGTGATGACTGGGTTAAACAAGCGAAAGAATTCCTTGAAGGATAATTCTTAGCTAAGCGGAGGTTATACAATGGCACATAAAAAAGCAGGCGGTAGTTCTCGTAACGGTCGCGATTCTAATTCCAAACGCTTGGGCGTTAAACGTTATGCTGGTCAAGCAGTTAACGCTGGTAGCATTTTAGTTCGTCAACGTGGCAGCACTTTTCACCCTGGTGAAAATGTTGGTATGGGCAAAGACTACACTCTTTTCGCACTTGAAACAGGTGTAGTGAAATTTGAAAAGAAAGGCCCAAAGAACCGACAGCATGTCAGTATAGTTGCAGCGTAAAAGTTGTTCGCGACACTGCACCCAATAGGCCCCGCTAAGCGGGGCCTTTTTTGTACCATACGATTATGCTTTCTCGACTTAGGTGTTTTTCGAAGCTAACATGATAGATATTTTGCAAATCATAGTTTGCTAGGTAGAATGAAGGATATTTATCTGGAGCAGGTCTGTCCGCTCTGGCAAGTTTAACGTGTATTTAAGTGTGCATCTTCTATGGATAAAAAATATTCGATATTCGTCGCAGATCAATTGGATCTGGTGGCTCTGGGGCTGCGAAATCTATTAAAAGATGACCCAATTTACGAAGTAATTGGGTCTGCCAACGATGGTAATTCTGTTCTCGATTTTTTAGCGCAGAATGAAGTGGATATTTTATTGCTGGATGTTAGTTTGCCCGGGATGGATGGTATTGATACCACACGAGAAGTTTGCCGCAAAAACCCTGATCAGAAAGTAATAGCGTATTCTTTATTAGACGAGATTGAGTATATCAACAGTATGCTGATTGAGGGTGCCAATGGCTACATTGTAAAAGAGGCCTCGCTAGAGGAGTTTCAAGATGCATTTTCAACGGTATTGAAGGGTGGCCAGTACCTGAGCGCCAGAGCCAAGAAAGCAGTAGAGCAGGGATACAAGTATACTGATAAGCATATGGATGGCGAATACGTGGGCCTTAAGGCTCGCGAGAGAGAGATCATTATTTGCATAGCAAAGGAGATGACTAATAAAGAAATCTCCGACAAACTTTTTATTAGTGTCGAGACCGTGCGCACCCATAGGAAAAACTTGATGCACAAACTGAACGTAAAGACGGCAGCGGGCTTGGTTAAGTATGCTGTCGATCGTCGCTGGGTATAAGTATAAGTACTATTGGTTAGCATTGAACCAGCGTAACTTTTTTTGGAGAGAGACAACTGAGCCTATGATAATCAACGTGGGCGCCTGCACCTTTTGCCCTTTAATTACTTGCTCCATTGTTCCTAGAGTTCCAGTAAACACCTTTTGATTTTTGGTTGTCCCCTGTTGTACTAGGGCGATTGGCAGATGCTCGCTGGCTCCATAGGCGATGAGCTTTCTACATATGGTCGGTAGACCGAGTAAACCCATGTAGATAACCACCGTTTGGTTTGGTGTTGCCAATAGTTTCCAGTCTAGATTGACTGTTCCATCCTTGAGGTGGCCCGTTACGAACAAACATGACTGAGCGTGGTCTCTATGGGTGAGAGGAATGCCAGCGTAAGTTGCGCAGCCACTGGCAGCAGTCACGCCCGGTACAATTTGGAATGAAACGCCGTTCTCTGCCAGTAATTCTATTTCTTCGCCCCCACGTCCAAAAATATAGGGGTCTCCTCCCTTAAGTCGAACCACATTTTTTCCCTCTTTCGCGAGATCGACCAAAAGTTGATTAATTTGGTTTTGAGGAACTGCATGATCAGCTCTCTTTTTGCCTACGTAAATTCTATCGGCATCTCGTCTTGATAGATTTAGTATTTCCTCGCTTACAAGGCGGTCATAAAGCACTACATCGGCCTCCTGCATCAGACGCACTGCTTTAAAGGTGAGTAAGTCTGGGTCTCCGGGTCCAGCGCCAATAAGTGCAACGCGACCACTAAAATTGATCTCGCTACTAATTTTTTCCACGGCGCTTCGCAACTCTTTTGTTCCTTCTTCATTTCTTCCTGAAAAAAATAATTCACCGATCGAACCTTGTACAATTTTGTCCCAAAAGATCCGTCGCTCCCGCTCGTCTGCAAGTTTGATTTTTAATGCATCTCTGAAAGAGGCCATTGCTCGAGCTAAGTGCCCATATGAAGCTGGTATTATACTTTCAATTTTCCCCCGCAATAACCTAGCCAGTACTGGTGCTCCACCACCGGTGGAAATAGCGATTAGAACTGGAGAGCGATCTATAATCGAGGGAGTAATGAAGCTACAAAGTTCCGGGCTATCAACCACATTTACGGGAATATTCTTACTCTGAGCTAGCCTACTTACTCGTCGATTTACCGCTGGTATGTTTGTAGCAGCGGTAATCAATCTGTAGCCATCGATATCCGAATCAATAAATCCGCGCTCGACAAAGTCGACTCGCCCCGACATTTCCGCACGCAAATCTTCACAAATTTCTGGCGCTACAACGGTAATATCTGCCCCGGCTGAATGCAGCAGTCTTATCTTTCTGAGAGCGACAGGTCCGGCCCCAACCACTAAACATGGTTGCTTTTTAAGTCGGACAAATATTGGGTAATTTTCCATGGCTTTATTTTAACTTAATCATCAAAATTTGTGGCATCATCCTGTTAATGCCGCCTAAAAAACTAATTCACATGGCCTCTGCAAAAGGACATAGTTTCCAAAATTCAATAATTCAAGCTATTAAGGATATTGCCGTAGGACCAGATAGAGGGCGGGATATTTCTCGTGAACTAGCCCAAAATGTGGCTCAAGGTATCCTCCAGGGTGAGATCGATGAAGTTCAGGTATCGATATTTCTGATCGCTTTACGAATGAAACGAGAGAGTTTGGATGAGTTCGCCGGAATACTTGATGCGCTGATACAGGCTACATACTCAGTAGAAGCTGAGGAGGATGACGTGCTGGTTCTAGCGGATCCTTTTGATGGCTATGTGCGAACTTTGACTATGACACCCTTTATTCCACCGATTCTGGCAGCGCTTGGATTGAATGTGGTAATTCATGGTGTCAGGTCTGTTGGTCCTAAGTTTGGCGTAACCGCTCACAAAGTATATGAGCTGGCTGGTTGCGGTACCACTGAATCTGTTCAATCCTGCTCCAAAACATTGAGTGAGTTCGGATTCTGTTATGTCGATCAAGCTCAATATGCCCCCTCTTTGTATGAGCTAAATAATCTCAGAGGTCGAATGATAAAACGAACAGCAATCACAACACTTGAGCGAGTGCTGATGCCAATTAAAGGACGTAAAAAGACCAGCTTGGCGTTAGGTTATGTACATAAAGCCTACCCTAATATCTATACAAAAATGGCCTTTCAAGCTGGGTTCGACTCTGTTTTACTTGTGAAAGGGGTAGAAGGTGGGTTGGCTCCCGCGTTAAATAAACCCTTAAGAAAGTATGTTTTTTCTGAAGAGCCACCGGGAAATGCTGATGATCATAAGATACATATGGAAACGCCGTATAGCACAACGTCAAGACTTGCTGGACCTGTTTTAGAGGAACAGTGCGCTGCCGTCGCAAGATGTTTGGAATTGGGAAAAAATGTGTTAACCGGACAGTCTGGAATTGCAAGAGACTCGTTAGTGCTGGCGAGTGCCAATATACTCAATTTCATTGAGCCTGAACTCAGCTTGAAACAAGCAGTTGAAAAAGTAAAAGCCTGCTTAGATAATGGTTCAGCGGCTGCTCGTTTCGAAGCGTTTTGCCAATAAGGTTCATGAAATAGAAGAATAAGAAAGGTTAACTATGGCCAGTTCAAACTCCACTACTAATTCTAATCTGCCCGACACACCTCAGGTTAAAGAGGCCTTGGAGTTTTTGACAAGCATTGTTAGCTCTGCTTGCCAATTTAAAGCTTCAGATATCCACATTAGATCTGAGCATCAAATTATGATGCGATTGGATGGCCGTATCCGTCAGGTTAAAGGCTCACCTGTGATGAGTGACGAAATGATTGAGCGACTGATTTATCCACTTATGTCCAAACATCATTTAGAGTTGTTTCGTGATGAAAACCAAGTGGATTTATCATTGAGCGACAACGACGGAAATAGAGTGCGAGTAAACATGTTTCGACAACTCGGTAAATTGGCTGTTGTGATGCGGGTGATTGAAAATAATATACCCGACATGGACGCTCTTAACTTACCACTTCAAGTTCAAGCTATTTCAAAAATGCGCCAAGGTTTGGTTATTTTTTCTGGCGCTACGGGTTCGGGCAAATCGACATCAATGGCGTCGTTATTGAATCAGGTAAATAAAGAGCGTTATCAGCACATTCTTACTATCGAAGACCCCGTTGAATACATCTTTACTGAGCAACGTTGTGTAATCTCTCAACGTCAAATTGGGATAGACGTCCCAAATTTTGATTTGGCGATGAAAGCAGCATTGCGAGAGGATCCAGACATTATTTTGATGGGTGAGATGCGAGACCCTGAAAGTATTGAAATTGCGCTAACAGCTGCCGAAACAGGACATCTTGTGTTCAGTACTCTGCACGCGCCAAATTCAGCTGATGCTATTACTAGAATGGTATCGAGCTTTGAGGGCGACGAGCAAGCAACGATAAGAACTAAATTATCGCAAAATCTCCGAGCTATTGTCACGCAGAGGCTTTTGCCAAAGAAAGAGGGTAAAGGCCGGGTTGTAGCCTGTGAAGTTCTCACTGTGACCCCTCTTGCTCGCGAATTAATGGTCGATCCAGAGCGCATCAAAGACGTGAAAGATTTGATCAAAGGCGGTGATAAGGTTGAGGGTATGCTTAGTTTTGACGAACACCTTATGCAATTAGTCAGAGATGATAAAGTCACTGAAGAAGTGGCTTTGAAAAATGCCACCAGTGCGACTGATTTATCACTAAAATTAAAAGGCTTTTGATGAAGCTTGTTATTGGCAATAAAAATTACAGTACCTGGTCACTAAGGCCTTGGTTGCTAATGACTGCGTTTGGCGTCGAATTCGAAGAGGTAAGGGTCTCTTTGCGGGCGCCTAATCTTACTGAAAAACTCAAATCATATTCGGATTCAGCTAAGGTTCCGGTTCTTGTTGACGGCGACATTACCGTTTGGGATTCTCTGGCTATCTGTGAATATATAAATGATGAATATCTGAGCGGTATAGCTTGGCCATCCAATAAAGCGGATAAGGCGCTGGCTAAATCGATAAGTGCA
>JAKVBA010000149.1 GCA_022447525.1 Gammaproteobacteria bacterium | reverse complement strand
ACAATCCATATTAATGAGAAGGTGACGAAATGGAACAGCGACTCTTTAAGCTAGAATGTTGGTTACTTCATACTATGTACTTAAGCATAGCTCAAAATATCAAAGCCAGGACGAGTTGAACTTTCGAGGGTAAATCTTGTTCGCAATAAAGCTGAAAGATAGGGTCTGCTCATCAAAAAGGGGGCATTGCCCATTTAAATTGGCAGCTGAATAGTGAACTGGCTGCCTTGTTCACTACTGTTCAACAATATGTCCCCGCCATGCGAGTGGGCGACAGCCCTGGAGTAGCTTAATCCCAGGCCGCAGCCATCAAGCGTGCGACTTTGATCACAACGAAAAAAACGGTCAAACGCTCGCGCTTGATCCCCTTCAGGAATGCCAATGCCTGTGTCCGATACGCTAATTTCAATCTGCTGACAATCTCTGCTTAATTCCACAACCACCTTTCCTTCGGCCTGTGTATATTTTATGGCGTTATCTATCAGGTTTGCCAGCATGCGCTGTAAGCTTTGGGCCTCCCCCTGGATATAACAGTCTGTTGCCAGACGACAAAGCAGGCTGATGTCTTTTTGCTCGGCCATAATTTCAAAAAGTTCGCAGGCATCCTGTACCAGTCCTGAAACATTTACCTGTGTTTTAGGCGCTTGTAAAACACCGGCTTCAGCCTCTGCGACATCCAGGGAAGAGTTAATGATCTGCAATAGCCGGTCACATTCTTCAATGGTATCGGACGCTGCGGTTTTAAAAACCTGGGGAGTATTTTCATTGGATAAGACCGACTCTGATATCATTCGAATACGCGCCAAAGGGCTGCGTAAATCGTGGGCGATATTATCTGTCATTTCCTTCATTTCGGATATTAAAAGCCATATTCTGTCGAGCATGGCATTAAAGGTATCAACCAGCTGACTAATTTCACTGCCTTGTGAAAGAACGGATACCCGTCGCTGTAAATTGCCCTTTTCAATTGCACTGGCGATCCGGCTGACCTCTTTTATCCCTTTGACGGAACGCCCGGCTACCACCCAACTCACCATTGACGCAAACGGAATGGCCATTAACAACATGGCAATAAAAACCTGTGACAATAATTCCATAAGCTCTTGGGTATCTTCTGTCGACTCACCAAAATACAACACGAGTCCAGGCGCGATTAAGCCATAAGCCGCTTTAACCTCGACCTCCTCCTCAGGCATTACCATGGCCTGAAAAATAACTTGCTCGCTAGAAATGACTCGTTTAACCCAGTCACGGCTATCTGGCAGAAATGCCCAATAAGAGAGATCCGAGCTATACATTCGCTCACCCTGCTGATTAAACAACTGAAAAAAAATTCTTTCTTCTTCTCCTGACTTCATTAGGTCCCGGTTAATTTCCTGTTTAACCCCTGCCAGCCCGGCTTTTTGATATAGGGTGCGAAACTCTCCGATATCTTCGATCAGATCCTGCTCCATATCATGGTCAAGCGCTTTGCTGAGTAAAAAATAAGAAGCATTAAAGGCAATAGTTATCAAGATGATGACAACCAGGGTGTACCAAAAGGTCAGCCTGAATGCCAGTGTATTGGGTAATAGCTTCATTTTATTTTTTAACGGTCATTTTGCTTTTTTAAGGGTATAGCCCAGGCCACGTATGGTATGGATCAAGGGAAAGGCAAAGTTTTTATCTACTTTTTCTCTTAATTTGCTGATACGGGCTTCCACTATGTTGGTCTGGGGATCAAAATTGTAGTTCCACACACGCTCCATGATCATGGTTTTTGACACTATATTGCCGGCGTTGCGCATCAGGTATGCTAACAACGCAAACTCTTTGGGTTGAAGTTCAATGTCTTTGCCTTCACGGGTGACGGTTCGAGAAAGTAAATCGAGCGATAAATCATGCATGGTTAAGCTGCTGGCTTCAACTGAACTATTAGCACGCCGTAACTGTGCCTGAATGCGTGCCAGCAGTTCACTAAAGGAAAAAGGCTTGATCAAGTAATCGTCACCACCGCTTTGCAGGCCCCTTACGCGATCGTCAATGGAGCGTTTGGCGCTGAGGATAATGACAGGTGTCTCAATTTTATGCTGGCGCATCCTTTCTATAATCGATAAACCATCAAGGCCCGGCAACATGATATCGAGAATGGCCAAATCATATCCGTCATTCAGCGCCCGGTCCAACCCGTCTTGACCGTTTGCGACGTGATCGATACAAAAACCCGCTTCCCTTAATCCTTTAACAATAAAGTCCGCGATCATCTGGTCATCTTCAATCAGCAATATTCTCATTTAGTTTGTTTCCAACAAAACAGTTTATAACTCTATTGAAAGGATCAATGACATTCCGACAGCATCTTCAAAATTGAAATTGCTCTCAATGGTTCCTGTGCTATCGAGAAAAGCCATCTGCCTGTTAAAGTTCTTATGAATGGAAAGCGAGAGATAACCCTCATGGCCCCACTCATAGGCAAACCTTGCGCCAACCCTTTGATATTCATCTTCAAGATATCCTCCCTGCATACCCGTGACCGGGCTATCATCAGCCAGCCTGATAGTATTGGTGCCACTGTCATTGTAAAACAGGGTTGTCGAAAACGCATTGGAAAAATGATATGTCAGGCGAGACTCTGGAAATTCACTGCTTATTTCAAGTTCTCCAGACCAACCTTCCTTACTGTGATCATTCCAGGTAACTTCTAAATCCACGCCAAACTCACCACCATCTGCATCCAGGTATTCATAGTTAGTGTTTAATACAAAGCTCCAGCTATCAGACGGTTCATAACCAATATCCAGGCCGACTTCATATTCATTCGAGCCCGCCGTTTGTTTTTCATAAGATGATTCGGCTTCAACATAATAAACCAGCTCCCAGCGATCATTGATTTCCTGTTCGTATTCCAAGCCAAGTTGCAGGGTAGTAAAACTGCTCCAGGGGTCAGTGCCTATACCATTGATAAATGGCAGTGCTTCAGGCTTGGTCCATTGGTAGTTCCAACGCTCGAAACCAAAAGTAAAGCCCCAATTATTTTGCTCGTATTCTGCTTCTATCAGTACTCCCGATGTTTTTACTGAGCCGTCTCCGGTACTAGATAAGGAATCCCCGACACTGGTATATTCTATTTCAATATTTCTTTCAGGCACCGAGCTATCATGACGGCCGCGACGATCATTGGGATCGGCAAACGCAGTGATTGGTAATACAGCAATAGCGGGGAGCAAAAGCAAACTTTTTTCAAAAATTGGGCGCATCGTTCATGGTCTCCTGTTATACCTAAATGGCTTGACTCATTTTTTGAAATATCAGTGTATAACCCCTAGATAACCTGAATATCACCTGAAGATTACCAAATGGTGATGTAATGTTATTTGGCTTGGCACCAGGACAATACGCAATGAGGGGGAATGAGTATAAGAAATATTAACGCTATGTACTACCCACTGTGTCAGCTGTATTTAAGG
>JAKVBA010000148.1 GCA_022447525.1 Gammaproteobacteria bacterium | reverse complement strand
AAGTAGACGGACGTGTCTGCTTTCTGCCATTTTCCTCTCCAAATAATTCACCCGCCGTGGGTTACTTATAAAATTCTCTTAGAAGGCTAGGTAGGGGCGAAAATTCGTAAATCAAGCACAACACCTAGTTACTTTTATTATAGTTGTTTGCCAGTGCAGCATCTGAAGGTGTGTCATTAACTCGTTTAATTAAAATAACAACAAAGCCATTCTGCACATTGTTTGGGCTTAAGCGCTATATGATGCCTTTAAGCGAGAAAAATGTCACTTAAAGATAAGTTCAATTTATACCATTTAATTATTAAGCTCGTTTTAACTTTGTAGTACCTTTACGAGCAAGAATGAGTTAAGCAGTTTGTGCCCTAATAGCTGCATCGAAATGCAGAACAAAAATCTACAGATAATATTCGGCTTTTAATTAAAGCGCGCCAAGATTGCAATGAAACTTAATGATCCATTAAGCCCTCTTGTTTGATAAAATTAAGTGACAGTGGTTAGCGAGAATAGCACTGGCAATATGCGTGAAAAAAGCGCAATAAAATTGTAATGCCAAAAAAGCCGTTTACAATTTAGAAGTACGTACCTAAAAAAGAAGAGGTGAGCCATGTCTCAATCAGTAATGATAATGTTGAAAAACGGTCAGCAGTACATGAAGACATGGCCTGTCAGAAAAGAGCTCTACGCCTTTTTTCCAGAGTGCCGGGTTGTCGCTGCGACCAAATTTGCGATTAAAACAATGCCGCCTGTCGCGATGGTGTCGTGCGCACTTTTGTATCAAAACCTTGGCACAGATTATCTCCCTCAAACTATTACCATAGGCGCTTTTTTCTTAAGCCTGCCTATGCAGGGCTTGTTATGGCTAGGGCATCGCTCAGACCAATACCTTCCGCCACAACTTAAAAGCTGGTACCAAGAAATCCATTCAAAAATGCGTACGCAAGGCGTTAGTGTGAGTAAAGCAAAGTCTAAACCTAAGTACAAAGAACTCGCGCAGCTTCTTAAAACGGCGTTTAACGACTTAGACAATGCTTTTACCAAGCATTGGTTTAACTAACAAAAGGCCAAGTTTCACCAAGTCGAGCGTTAGACAGGGTAAATGAGGAGTTATTTGGTGAACTGCAAAGCGCTTACGATGCTTTAAGTAGGCTTTGACACTTCCTGCACCTGTATTGAGCTCCTTTTAAAATTTTATTGTGCCTTCGCGTGCTCAACGCATATGTATCGCAATTACATTCATATAGAAAGGTTTTGGCTACCTGCTTTACATCGAATTGATGCGTAGCTGATGGCGAGCGCTTAAAAACACCCAGCATAATCGATCGCCATTCCTTCCCGTGGGGTTGGACCCTACCAAACAAAGTCCATACCAGTAAATGACTGACCTCATGCGGGATCACGTCCTCAAGAAACGCATCGACATTATCTTTGAAAAGAAGAGGGTGAAAGTTAACGCGGTTTTGTTGCAAAAATGCAGTGCCTGCATTTTTACCTGAGCGTCTAAAAGTGATGGTTGGGCGGTCAAAACTACGTTTAAAATATTGCTCAGCCTGCTCATAGCAACAAAAAACAGCGTCGGATATAACGCGACGCTGTTCATTAGTTAGGTCATTTGAAGCGATCTTGCTGCCTCACTATACGTATGATTATGCTTTCTTGTTTTTAATGCATATTACTCAACATCACAAGGTAAACACAAAACATAAGTACCTTTAGGGTCGTTAAGCTTATTGATCAGACTAAACTCTTGGAGCACACGTTTGAATTCGTTAACTAATGCAGAGTCGGCGTTAGCAAACTGCCACTTTCCTACAAACGTCATAGCCTGGCCGAAAAACTCTTTCCAGAAAATTTCTTGTGCACTTAAGGTACGTTGAACATAGAAAGTGTCGTATTTTTCAAGCTCTGCAAATTCTGCCGCGGCAGTAACAGCGTCTTCGAGGGTGCCCAATTGATCAACAAGGCCCAATTCAATTGCGTCTTCACCTATCCAAACGCGACCTTGCGCAACGCTATCAACGTCTTCAACAGACATGTCACGTGCACTAGATACGAGCGACAAGAAATTGCCGTAAGTGTTTTCCACATTGCGCTGTAAAATTTGGCCAAATTCAGGTGCAAGAGGGCGAACAGCTGAGAACCCGGCAAGCTCTGTTGAACCCACCCCGTCGCTATGGATACCAAGGTAGTCGAGTGAGTTTTCGTATGTCATGAACATGCCGAACACGCCAATAGAACCTGTAATAGTGCTTGGGCTGGCAATAATTTTGTCGGTACTTGCTGCAATCCAGTAGCCACCAGACGCCGCGTAAGTACTCATAGAGGCAATAACCGGCTTGCCGGCTTGTTGGAGCTGCAATACTTCTTGACGAATCACTTCAGAAGCAAATGCACTGCCTCCCGGTGAATCAATTTGAAGAACAACAGCTTTTACGTTGTCATCTAAGCGTGCTTTTCTGAGTAAGCGTGCAGTGCTATCTCCACCAATGGTGCCCGCTTTTTGATTGCCATTTAAAATAGTCCCTTTTGCAACAACAATGGCTATCTTATCCATGTCTGATTCGATAACAGGCATGGGTGGGTTCACTACTTTGAGATAAGTGTTGAATGTAGTGAGGTTTACGCCGTGTTCGTTATCACCTTCACCCACTAATTCGGTTAATTCAACTCTCACTTCCTCGCGAGTTTTTAAAGCATCTACCCAGTTGTTTTCAAGGGCATACTGAGCAAAGTCACCACCAGCAGCTTCAAACTTAGCTAATAGACCTTCCAAGGTTTCATCGAAGTTAGACTCGTCAATACCGCGAGCTGACGCAACGTCAGACTTGTATTGCGCCCAGTAGCCGTCTAACCATTGCTTTTCCGCTTCTTTTGCTTCATCAGACATGTCGTTGCGCATGATAGGCTCAACGGCAGATTTATAAGTCCCTACGCGGAATATGTGCGTGGTAACTTTGAGTTTCTCAAGCATGTCTTTAAAGTACATGCCGTAACGTCCGTAACCTTCGAACATCAAGCCACCCATGGGATTTAGATAGATATTGTCAGCATGAGCGGCTAGATAATATTGATCTTGTGAGAAATAATCGCCAATTGCGTAAACGGGTTTTCCTGATTCTTTGAATGTGTCGATAGCGTTGGCCACATTACGCAATTTATCTAAACCGCCGCCTGTTAACCCGTGTAGATCCAGAACAAGGGCTTTTATACGTCGATCTTTTTTGGCATTCTCTAGCACTTTAACTACGTCGCGAACAAGCACTTCTGGGTTTTCGGGCTCGCTACCTAGTGATTCCTGCAAAAATTGCTCAAAAGGATCAATGCTTTCTTTTTCAATAACGAGTTTGCCGTTCAAAGTAAGGAAAAGCGCGCTGTCCTTATTGACCGTTAGCGGGTCGTCATCCTGACCAGCAATGGCGATAATCAATCCAACAAAAATAACAATGAATATCAAATTAAAGAAAAGTTTGCGGGTGA
>JAKVBA010000147.1 GCA_022447525.1 Gammaproteobacteria bacterium | reverse complement strand
GGTTAATAGCTAATGTATACTGGGTGGTGCACTTTCGACTTTGCGCTGGATCAAAATTTTGGTAGGTTGGCTGTTTTGCTTAGTCGTGCATATAAACATATACGTTGTATAAGAATAAGCTCCTCTTGAGTTTATTCTTCAAATGCTTTAGAAATGGAAATTCAACGGATTGGCAATAAGTTAGCGGTTTGACCCAAAATATAACGTACTACTCAACTAACGCTTCGACACTTGCGAAACAATACGATAGCGTACCCTTTGAGTCTGTTCACAAAGAATGGTTATACGCCATACCTAAAGAAGGAATGGTGCTGGATGTGGGTGCAGGCTCTGGACGTGATGCGCGTTATTTAGCCTCAAAGGGATTGGGTGTGGTTGCGGTCGAGCCCGCAACTGGCATTAGAGAGCTCGCGCAAGGCTATACCGTTTCAAACCCAATTCACTGGATATCAGATACACTACCCGAACTGACTGAAGTTTTTCGCTTACAAACTAAATTTGATTTAATACTTCTAAGTGCAGTTTGGATGCACATCGCGCCATCGTCGCGAGAACGGGCTTTTAGAAAGCTATCTTCTTTACTAAAGCCTAATGGCACGTTAATTATCTCGCTGCGACATGGCAAGTGCGCTGACGAACGTACCATGTACCCTGTTTCAGCAGATGAACTGGCTAAATTTGCTAGCCAGTTCGGGCTTACTTATCGACTGCTTACTCCTGAAAAGTCAAACGATGAGCTAGGTCGCGCTGATGTTCAGTGGCAAACGGTTTTACTGACGCTGCCTGACAATGGTACAGGTGCATTTCCTTTAATTAGAAACATCGTAATAAACGACAGTAAATCATCAACGTATAAGATAGCACTATTACGAACACTGCTTAGAGTCGCTGAAGGCCATCCAGGCGCTGTAATAGAGCAAACAAACGAGCATGTAGTTTTACCTGTTGGACTGGTGGCACTCTATTGGCTGAAGCTTTACAAACCCTTAATTGATAAGTTCGAAATGCAGCAAAACAGTAATGCGAGCAGAGGATTAGGATTTATCAAGGAAGACGGCTGGCAGCAAATTAAAGCCTTTTCTAGCAATGATTTTTATATTGGGGCGCATTATTCAGACACCCTTACAGTACAAGCCCTTTATCGAACCCTTAAAGACATAGCATCGACTGTAAAAAACATGCCGGCTAGATACATTACGTTACCTGGCACTGATGAAGGTGTTTTTCATGTTGAACTTAATCAAACTCGAAAACCTAAAACCGACCTTCTCTTAGACTTCGATTTTTTGTCTTCACTGGGTAAGTTCTATGTTCCTACTCATATTTGGGATTCATTAACGCAGTTTAGCGTATGGATAGAGCCGACTTTGATTAATGAATGGTCTTCTTTAATGGCTGGGTACAGCCAAAACAAACAAAGGCCACTTACTAAAGTAGATTACCTCAATGCGCTTAGATGGGACGACCCAGAACGCACCACTTCAAGGATTCGAAAGCGCGTTAACGAATTACTAAAGAGTGAAAATGTTGCATGCTGCTGGTCAGGTAAGCGTTTGAGGCTATCTAGCTACGCTATCGATCACGCGTTTCCGTTTGCACGATGGCCTAACAACGACCTGTGGAATTTGCTACCAACGAAATCGAGCATAAACGCTAATAAATCAGACAAGTTACCCACTGGCTTGAAGCTTTCTAGTTCTCGTGAACAAATTATCTCTTGGTGGAAGCAAGGTTGGCGGAATAACCAAGCAGAATTTTTCAGCCAAGCCAATTTGGCTCTTCCGAATTTAAGCCCGCGCAACACAAACTTTGATGACGTATTTGAAGCGTTCGCGCTGCAACGTGATCGTATTAAAGCGTTGCAACAGTTGGAGGAGTGGCGTTAATGCTGGAAGACTATTTTATCAATAATTACTTCTAAACCAGCGCCTAAAATCATTGTCCAGCGCAGCAATACTTCCCCCGTACAATAATTGGATATCCCTTGTGGAAAGCTCTTTACAGCCATTTTCCGCCTCTAATAACAGAAGCCGGCTCATGAGTTCTTGATTCTCGTTTATTAGAAAGGTAACGAAAGCCCAGCTAGAAGCATAGAATTGATGTGGTTGTTTACGCCAACTGCTCTCCGTTCCCTCAAAGAGTGTGGTTAAGGCTAGTGGCTGATTACTTTTAAAGTGATTAACCCACAAGCTGTTGGTTAAAATTCCCGGGGTTTCTGAATATTCTGCCATTCCTTCATTCAACCATTTCGCTACTTGACCATACCAATATCGATTAATGGTATGCATTATCTCATGAGTTATAGTTTGAAGTGTTTGCTCATTATCACGAATTAAAATAGCAGACTCATTTCGGCCTGCTGAGTAAAAACCCGAACTAGTCGCGGTCGAAAGATTAAAACGCTTCCTATATTTTTCGTACGCGTCTTTATCACTAAAGCTCCTTATATTTGCTACAACAGGAACCACTGATTCTTCGGGTGTAACATGCGCAAAGGCATCTATTGCTTGCTGTACTCTTTCCCGCACTGCCCCTTGAACATTAAAAGGTAAATTATGAGAGAGAAAATTTAGCGATATAGCCTCTGGATCAATTGTTTTAGCAACCCTTACCGAAGTACCACTGTTTAGCTTTCTAGGAGAGTCACTTATATGCTTAACACCTTTCCCGTCTGTCCATGTATAAATAGTTTTTCTTTCGGGTGGTTTAATCTTGTTCAAACATTTGTATGTGTGAGGGCCTTCATGCTCACCTATGCCAGAATTACTTTGGGTATAATCGGCATGATTCTTTTTAGCTTCTAAACCCTTTTGACCATGAGAAATTTCTTCTTGTGAACGCAAAGCATCAGGTAAAAGGCTTTCTTGATTATTTTTGCCCTGAAGTTGAGCTTCTACAAAGCCAAAGGCGAGATGGAGAAATTTAGGTAAATTGATACTATCCCGCGTGAAGTATAAAACACCCAAACTATTAAAAAGTACAACGCTTACGACTATAAAAAGCTTCGCGCCAATTCCATTTCTGTTTACCATGCTAGTCCTTCAACACCGCCATAAATCTAGGCGTGTAATCAGACTACAACTCCCCGTTATACACAAACCATTAGTTGGCTAGAGTAGGTTTGAATTTCTATACATAGTTATAAGATAAAAACACTGACAACTACTCGCCAATCTGAAAACATCAAGTTAAAGGGTGTCTATATAAACGCAGCCACGGTAGCGCAGTAGTACAACCTAGCTAAATAAAATTGCTAATCATATAATTTTTCAAGGATGATCATGAAAAAGACGTACACGTTACTTCTACTACTAGTAGCAGCCACATATTCGTTTGCTGGCTCTAACTTTACTCCTTCTAAATACCAATGCGCAGGCATAGAGCAGCGTATTGACAACATTAACTCAAAAATGCGCGCTGGTTACAGTGCGAGAGAAGGCGAGCAACTAAAAAACCAACTTCGAAACCTAAAAAAACAACGTTA
>JAKVBA010000146.1 GCA_022447525.1 Gammaproteobacteria bacterium | reverse complement strand
ACTTTCCATCTCAAAGACCAGTAGACTAACAACAAAACTATCTGCAATCTGGGCTATCAATCCCTGGCAAGGACGCCATTGTTAGCCATTAACATGCATACCTATAAACGACATCGGCCAGAGCAAACATTGCTATACCAATTGGTTGAGCAATATTATCCAGATTTTCTGGAGTACCTTTCCCATCAAGGAAAGACATTACCACTTCATGTAGATAAAGAGTTTGCAGAATTTCTAAAGTGTGGTCGGTTTGAGCATGGATTTCTCAGAGTCGTGTGTGACGACTGCAAACATGAGAAGCTGGTCGCGTTCAGTTGCAAACGTAGGGGCTTCTGCCCTATTTGCGGGGCAAGACGGATGGCAGAGAGTGCGAAGTTACTGGTTGACGACGTTCTTAACGGCTATCCCATACGTCAGTGGGTGTTGAGTCTACCTATCCCATTGAGGCTGCTACTTGCCAGATATCCCAAAGAGCTCAGCAAAGTCATGCAAATCATCCATCGCACGATTTCAACTGACATCATCCATCGAACAGGTTACTTGAAAAAGCAAGCCAAGACGGGTGCAGTAACGTACATTCAGCGTTTTGGAAGTGCGCTAAACTTGAATATACACTTCCATATGCTCTTCCTCGAGGGCGTTATTACAGAAGAGCGAGGGCAAACCAAATTCAAGCTCGTCAAAGCGCCGAGCCATAGCGATATGGAACAGATAGTTGACAACATCAGCCACCGCATTGCGGCCTATTTAGAGAAGGCCAGGCTCATTCAGCGTGATATGGACAATGCTTTTCTCGATTTTCCCATGGATGATGAAAATAGCTTATTGCCCTTGCAAGCGGCCTCGGTTAGTTATCGTATTGCTTGGGCCAGATATGGGCAAAAAAGTATTTAACTTACAAACCTTGCCCGCCAAAGACAAACAACACTACGGACAATTAGCCCAGATAGGCGGTTTCAGTTTACATGCTGGCGTATTCGCAGACGGTCACCAAACCGATAAATTGGAACGCCTGTGCAGATACATCTCAAGACCAGCCATAAGTGAACAACGATTGAATCTTACAGATTCAGGTAAGGTGAGGTATAAACTAAAGACCCCTTACAATGACGGAACGACCCTCGTGTTATTCTCTCCACGGGATTTTCTCGGCAAACTCGTTGCTTTGATACCACCACCTCGACTTAACCTCACGAGGTTTTATGGGGTATTTGCTCCCAATGCTATAGTTCGTGCCGAGGTGACTGCTTCACAACGTAGTAAGAATAGTCCTCGTTTAGCAGAACACCTGAAAGATTCAGAAAAGCCGTATCATTCCCGCAATATGTCTTGGTAATCCGGTCACCGGCGCAAAGACTGAAACGCGTATTCAACATCGACATTACCCAATGCGAGGTTTGCGAAAAATTTAACGTAAAGGTCATTGCTTGCATAACTGACGCGATCATTATCAATAAAATCTTGTCATATTTGGACAAGCACAATTTACCGGAAGCGAGCAATAATCCCCGTACGCCGCCACTTCGTGCGCCACCAAGCATTGACGCATTCTGCGACTATACCATTCAACGTGACTTCGACTTTGGTGCATGAACCACAAAAACCTACCATTACTTAAACACGCAAATTGTTGGGGTGAGGGCTTTCACATATCTTATTGCAGATTTCAGTACCAAAGACCAGTTAACTTGCCTGTCTTGATGACAACTACTCCACTGATTTCTGAAAAGTACCCGTTTGACACACGTTCAACTAGCCTTAAATACATCTGACACGGTGGGTAGTACATAGCGTTAATATTTCTTATACACACAAGCTGTCCTGACCATTCAGGCTAACACATCCGGCTTCCTTGCCGTGAGGATGCGCTCTGCGATGCAGATGTAAATCTGTTAGGCGCCTTGTTGGTAGCTCTGCCAGGCTTGCATTGAACCAATAAAAACATCCACGTTTTCAAAACCCTGTGCCAGCAGATAACTGGCTGCTACGGTGGCGCGCTTACCGCTGCCACAGGCCAGTGTATAATGGCGGGATTTATCCAGTTGGTGGCACATTTCCGGCAGATAGCCTAAGTAGATATGCTTTGCCTGGTCAAATTCGTTGTTTTCAACCTCTTCCTGTTTGCGAACATCCAGCAGTTGCCAGTTAGCACGTGGTGCTCTAATGCGCTCATCAACCTTATCTGCAGTAACGGCGTTCACATGCTGACGATGGTAAGCCTCAATGGTATCTGGCTTTGGTACCATGGTCAGATAACCACTAATCTGCTGGTAGCCCATCCGCCACAGCTGTTCGGAGCTTTCGGTTGCCTGTTGATGGGAATCTGCCACCAGTGCGATTGGTGTGGAGTAGTCCAGAAACCAACCACCATAAGCGCTGAGTAAGCCGCCCGGCAAATTAAGACTGCCGGGATAGTGACAGTCTCGAAACTGGGCATGACTTCTTACATCAATGAGCACGCCGGGACGTTCTGCGCTTTTCTGCCAGGCTGACTGAGCATCCTGTGCCAGCTTCTGGCACGCCACTGGCGGTAAAGGCGTATCCATCCCGGTAACGTTAGACTGCTCCATTTTGCTAAAGTAGGGAGCAATATAATGATTCTCTTTTAACTTACGCTCTATAAAGGCTTTTTTAGAGGTACATTGATAGCCCGGGTTTTGCCGTTTCTCAATGCCTATGGTGGTAAACTCACGTTCTGCCATGCCTGAGCCACACACCGACCCTGCGCCATGAGCCGGGTACACAATAATGTCATCACCCAGGTTGGCCAGCGTTTGTAGGCTGTCATAAAGCTGGCCAGCCATTTTTTCCATTTCCTCGGGGTAGAAGTCTGTGCGACCGACTTCACTGACAAATAAGGTATCGCCGGTAAATACGCCGATAGGCTGACCGTCCTGTTCGTTGTCGATAGCCAACACACAAATACTGTCTTTAGTATGGCCGGGCGTTGCAATAACTTCGAGTGTCCATTTGCCAATCTCAAATTTATCGCCATTACCGGCCTTGCGGGCATATTCGATAGGCTCGTCAGCGTATTTACCATGGTAAATATCAGCACCGGTCTGGTTGGCCAGCGCTACCGCGCCAGAGATAAAGTCTTCATTGCGGTGGGTTTCGATGATGGTGGTGATCCGGCATTCATGCTTTCCGGCAAGGGTGAGATAATGCTGCGTATCTAACTGAGGATCAATCACACAGGCTTCACCATCGCTGCCAATCAGGTAGGAAAGGTGCGCAATGCCCGGTGTTTTAACAGATTCTACAAACATAGGTTAGCTCCACTTTGGGGTTGTGCCGCGCACAACGTGAATGTATTCACTTCACCCTAAGCTTTCAAATGTCACGCCGAATAAAAAGTTTATATAAAACAAGTAATTACATTTTCTACCCAAAAGGCTTCCCAGTAAATGAAGAAATATTCACTTAATCCTATGTAAAATTTACATGCTATTGCGGGATAAGCGTGCCCGTTGCAGACGCTGTTTGAGGTATTGCAGTCTGGGAAGCAAAATCAGCAAGGCTATTGCCCAGTAAATTAACGGTTCCTGCAGGCCGGTTTTGCGAGACCAGCTAAAGTGTAACAGGGCCAGTAAAACAACCAGGTAAATGGTGTTATGCAGGGATTGCCAGCGATTGGCGCAAAGCAGAAGTAGCTGTTCAATAATCTGTTGCGTCCGCTCCTTGTCTGTAGCTGGCCATGGTAAGTTATTCGATGGGCGACCGTAAATCGCTCATT
>JAKVBA010000145.1 GCA_022447525.1 Gammaproteobacteria bacterium | reverse complement strand
CGTGATTTATCTATAGTTAAAACATCCCAATTAACTGAGCCTGTCGTTGCATCCAAGGATACAAGCCTGCCATCAAGCGTACCCAAAAAAATCGATTCTCCCCAAATGGCAACGCCGCGGTTCACAGCACCACAGCAAGCATAGGCTGATTGCGCCTTATCGATCTTTGGATCAAATTGCCAAACTGGCTCGCCAGTTTTTGCATTCAATGCAAATAGCACACTCTGTGCCGACGTAACATAGATCATGCCGTTATGTACTATCGGCGTTGCTTCGATACCTCGATCAGTTTGAAGGTCAAAATACCACTCTAGGCCGAGGTTACTAACATTCTCGGTATTGATATCACGCAATGGCGAATGGCGTTGCTCATCGTAGGTTCGACCATGACTACGCCAGCCATCATTCGCCGCCCGTTCAATAATAGATTGGTTAACCCACTTATCGAGCTTTGGGTCTGCAACTGGACTATTAATACTCCGATTGGACGCCGCGGCTTGCTTCGTCAGAGTAGCTTGGCTGGAATTATCAGAGTGAGGTGTTTTGGATTGGCAGCCCACGATTGCCGACAAAAACAAAGACACTATCAATAAGGGCTTTAAAAGGCGCAAATTTGGGACATGGCTTAACCGCATAATCACTCCAGATTGATTAGTCTTCCGACTAAGTATTATTCTTTTCAATCATAATAGATAGAACAAGCGGCTTAATCAATGATCGAAAATGACTAGCGAATTGGCATTCGATCAACCATTTGTATGGTATCGAATGTCAGTTTTTTAAAAATAGATGCCATTGTTCGTCGTCTTGAAATTTAGGAACCTATGGGGCCTGTGATTGATTTGAGAAGACCTCTGGTCTTACGATTGTTGTTCGGATACGACAAGCGACGGCAAAAACCAACGAAGCGTAAAAAAGAATCTCTAGCCAATGTTAGGCTGGTTCCAAAGCGTGCATCGCCATTATTACCACGGCTATGAAGTCAGTAATAATGCGTCTGAACCAATGCCTAGAGTCCATGTGCTACGAGGTCTTGTAGAGGAGTTATAAAATTAATCAAAGGTACCATTGACTTAATAAACGATTTAATCAGCATGTTACGAGACAATTAAAATGAGAAACCCATTCGAAACCGAAGAACACTCTGCGTTCAGAGAACAGGTTAGAAAATTCGTAGAAACGGAAATGAGTCCCTACGTCGATCAGTGGGAAGAAGACGGTGAAATACCATGGGAGCTCCATCAAAAAGTTGGGGCTATGGGCGTATTTGGTTTTGGAATTGACGAAAAATACGGCGGCTTAGGATTTGAAGATTGCATCATGCGCGCTATCTTTGCTGAAGAGGTCAATAAATGCGGTTCCAGTGGGCCACCAGCTGCCGTAGGCGGTCGAAGTATCAGTGTGGGCCCAATTGCCAAGCTCGCTCGTGAAGAGATAAAACTTGCGGTACTGCCTGAGGTGTTGTGTGGTAATAAAGGATCCTCACTGGCCATTACCGAACCCTCAGGTGGCTCAGACGTAGCAAGAATCAAAACGCAAGCCAAACAAGACGGCAGCGATTGGATTTTAAACGGTTCCAAAGCGTTTATAACCGGTGGTATGAGGTCAGACTATTTTGTGGTAGCCGCACGAACCTCTGGTACCGGCTTGCAAGGTATTTCACTATTTTTGGTGGAAGGCGACGCGGTCGGTTTTGACCGAACTCTAATCGAACGCAAAATGGGGTGGTGGAGCAGTGACACTGCTAGCTTATATTTCGATAATGTACGCCTGCCTAAAGAGAGTCTGCTTGGTCACGAGGGCACGGGCTTTTTACAGATCGTGAATAACTTTAACTTCGAACGATTCTCCATGGTTGCCGGAATGCTAGGCATGATGAAGCGCACCTTTGATGACGCAGTAGCTTGGGCGAAAGAGCGCGACACCTTCGGCAAACCTCTAATTCAACATCAGGTAATCCGTCATAAATTAGCCGATATGTCGGCTAAAATTGACATGATTCAATCCTATTTGTATCAATTAGCTCACATCGCAAATACCGGCGAAATGCCGGTGGCGGAAATTTGTAAAGCTAAATTCGCTGCCTCAAAAGCACTGGAATTCTGTTGCTCAGAGGGCATGCAAATTTTAGGTGGAGCAGGGTATTTAAGAGGTCACTCCATCGAGCGTTACTATCGCGAGGTAAAAGTTCAAGCGATCGGCGGTGGCTCTGAGGAGATAATGCGTGATCTTGCCATGACGCAAATGGGTTTTTAAACCTTAATCCCAGGCGCTCATATGTTGCAATTAACAGCTAAAATCAGGGACGATATCAGCCGCTCAACGGCCTTAGAAACTTAATCTAGGACCTCTCGCCTCCATATATCACTTCATCAAAAAATGCTTTGTGCTCAAGCTCTAACCACGTTCGTCATAGCAAGAACGACATCAAAGTATCTGCCATACTTTGGTGTGAACCAATGCCTGTTGTGTGTGTGTTATCGTCTGTGACTTACCAATACCTCAATAATCATTCTAAAAACAGAGTAAACCCATTATGTGTGATGAATTAACCGAGTTAGATAACAAGAAGTTCGAACAACAAGGCGGCGCAATCAATCGCCGTGAATTTGGCAAGCTGACTGCGATCGCCAGCCTGTTAGCGTTAGCACCTATTACCGCCAATGCCATGGACATCACCGAAAATGATGTCACTATTCAAACACCCGATGGCGATGCCGAGGCGTATTTTGTTCACCCCACAAAAGGCAAACACGCGGGGGTATTAATGTGGACTGACATCAAAGGCCTGCGTAATGCATTCCGCACCATGGCAGCGCGCCTAGCACAATCGGGTTACGCAGTGCTCGTACCAAACCCTTTTTACCGCAGCGTTAAAGTGCCAGCCGTACCCGAAGACGCCAGCTTCAGCGACCCTGATACACGCAAGCTGCTGTTTAGCTACGCTAGAGAACTCACACAAGAGGCCGCTTTCTCAGACGCTAAAGCGTTTATCGGATTTTTAGACCAACAAAAGAGCGTCGATACCAGCAAAAAGATCGGTACCAACGGCTACTGTATGGGAGGGGCGTTAGTCATGCGCACTGCCGCTGCAGTGCCTGACAGAGTTGGCGCGGGTGCGACTTTTCACGCCGGAAGAATGGTTACCGATAAAGAAGACAGTCCTCATCTATTAATTCCCCAAACCCCAGCTCAAATGCTGCACGCTGTTGCTGAAAACGACGATCAAAAATCCCCAGACACCAAAACCATTTTAGCCAAAGCCTACAGGCAAGCAGGTATCCCAGCCGAAATCGAAGTATACGAAGGCACACTCCACGGCTGGTGTTCACTCGACTCAAGCGTCTATAACGAAGCCCAAGCTGAAAAAGCATGGTCGCGCATGCTAAATTTATTTGGGAAAACCTTGGTTTGAGTACGAATCGACCAGCTGATCTGCCAACCTAGCCAGTAATCAAACTAAGCCAGTTAAGCTGACTTGCTTGCTAAAGTTGAAAACAGATATATACTCGAAAAGAGACCCGAACATCCTGTTTGGTAGCCAATCATCCGCTCTTGCTGAGATTTGACATCGCTTTATTCGACATTAAAAATTAACAAGGACGCCGTCCCAGTTAACAAAGGGAAATAAACCTGATAAAAGAAAAAAATTGAAGAAATATAGAGACTTATGAACCGCTTCTTTTTAATTAATCCAGAAAAAACAGGATTCCTGATAATATTGATATATGGGACAGCGTCCCGTA
>JAKVBA010000144.1 GCA_022447525.1 Gammaproteobacteria bacterium | reverse complement strand
AATAGTCAGTACTACGAACGTAGTATACTCACATGGAACGGTGTAATGAGTCAAGCGGTGGGCATTGTCGACTAAGGATTCACAGTCTATTTGATTAAATAACCGACACTCGTTCCATCATTCTATTAACTTCATTTTTTTAAATATCGTCTTTGAGTATTATATCAGCGGCTATCGTTAGCCTTTCAGCCGGAGCTATTAAAGGTATTGTTCCATGCCACATATATGAAGGGAAGATTACAACATGTCCTCTAAGTGGCTTAATAATTTTCTCTGCTGGCACGTTTCGAGGTGTCCAAAAACCGGGCTCTCCCAATTTTAAGCAGCCTTGGTTGTTGTGTCCCTGAGAGTTTGTAGGAGTCAAATGGCAAACAGAAGATAGCCAACCTTCTTGATGGACATGATTCGTGTGATGTCCATTTTCGAATAATTTAACAGACCAAGCAGATGAGACACTTGGAGATAGCGAGGATGCTTTGTCTTTTCCAACCGCTCTGTTTAGGTATTCGATAATATTCTTCTTTAATGCTTGCTCATAAGCTCTCAATGCTTTGTCTGCAAATTTATTGATATGGGAGACTTGACTTCCTTGCCTCACCGATTGTGAAAAAGGGTGGCTCTGAAAACGATGTAAGTCGTTGAGCGAATCTTCTAGGTCAGTTAGATAAGATTCTAAGTTAGTCCACCCCGAAGGGGTAGTTAGAGGCTGCTGGTGAACAAATAAATCATAATTATAGAGTTGTCTGTATCGGCTATCGTCTAGTATTCTCCAGATAATCGCTTGAATAGCTATTAGGTGTTGATTTCTTGGATGGAGTCGCAAGGCACTTTCTACAACGTTTTTAGCTCTTTTCTCTTCGCCGCAAGCCATTAAACAATTCAAATGGTGTATCGTAACATCACTGTTACTTTTATTGTTCTCATAAATCAATGATGAGTAACTCAACGCTTCTTCAAACTCTCGATTTTTAAGTGCGCTTCTGCTGTATAAATATTGTAACTGGCGGTCATCTGGAAAGCTCAACATAAGCGAAGCTAATAAGTCATATTGTTTTCGAAACTCCTGGATATGTCCTAAAATTTCAGCCTCTAATACCTTTAGACTTGGCCCTTTAAAGTTGCTCAACTCGAATTCGCTAATAACCTTTAATGTTTCCTTTTTATCACCTGTCATCATCCAAGTAAGTTGGGCTATCTCACGGCATAGTATTGGCTCACTATTGTTATACTTTTTCGCCCTCTGATATGCTTTCATTGCACCTTCAGTTTGACCGAGTCCCAAGCGAGCCCTGCCCAGAACTAAAAACACATGAAAGTTGTGAAATTTAACACTTACAAGTTCCTCACATAGTTCAAGTGCTCGTTGAAAATACCCCAAATCACCGAATGTCGCTGCAAGATTGTACTTAACGTAGACATCAGCTGGATCTTTTTCAAATGCTGATAAAAGTATTTTCAAAGCATATTCAGTATTCCCTCTACGCCGATTTTGCAGTGCCAAACTTAGATCTTTATTTAAATTATTACCCATATTTGATTTGCCACAATCTTTATAATTTACCAGCGTTTATCAATAAGTATGTTGACAAACATTCCTTTTGAGAAGCTTCAGTTTTCAAAAAAAAAACCCGCAAAGCGGGCTTTTTTATATTCATTTTGATTTTAGAACTTAGCGTTTAGTCCTAAAAACATCATTCGCCCACCTGCGTCGTAAACACCTGCAATAGTGTTTGCTTCAACCGTAGTTCCTGTACCAGGTGTGCCAAAAGTTGTAACTATTGGCGGATCCGTATCCAATAGGTTGTTAATACCAGCACGTACCGTTAAGTTTTCATTTATATCGTAGAACGCCGTAAGATCTAAGTAGCTTTCGGCCTCTAATTCAGTAGAAATACCCGGGTCAGCTTTAGTAATCGCACCAGTCGCACCCTCCGAAACGAAACCATTGTCGACTGCACCTACCAAATCACTCTCACCGTAATAGCGCCACACTAGTGAAGCCGTCACGTCTAATGGAGTAACCCAAGTTATTACCATATTATGGCGATATTCGGGGTTTGGATTTCCGCATGATTGACCGTACCAACCTGCGCAGTCAAAACTTGCAGTGCCAGGAAGAGTCGTAGTGTCAATTGACATTAGGTAAGTGGCGTTATAGTTGAACGATAAGTTACCGTAATCTTCTAAATCGTAGCTATATTGGACTTGAGCGTCGATGCCCTCTGTGCCAAATTCTGCGATATTCGCAGAAGCAGTCGCGATAAATGCTTCTTCTCTAGGGAAGAAAGTAAGCGAGCCATCAGGACCACGTTGAATTAAGTCACAGAAGGCTGCCTGACCTGTTGTTAAACACTGCTCTAAAGACGTTGCGGCAGGAACATTTCCGATAGCATCTTCTACTACGATGTCGAAGTAATCCAGTGAAATCATTAAGTCATCGATTTGCGACGGTTGATAAACCACGCCAAAAGTAACTGTATCGGATTTTTCTGGAGTAAGCTCAGGGTTACCGCCAGTGAGAACATTAAGTTGTCCAGAATCTGGAGGAACAATTCCGTACAGTTCCGAGGCCAAACCGGTATTTGCACACTCAGCCTGTGAAGCCGTAGGCGAAGAACCTGCGCATGGGTCTGTCAACGAGGTCAAACCTGCGTTTTGTGGAAGAAAAAGCTCGTTGATATTAGGAGCCCGAACAGCACGCTGAAACTGTGCTCTAACACGAACATCGTCAACTGGTACCCATGCAAGTCCTAGCGCGTAAGTGTCTGTGTCTAAAACGCCACCCTCGCTATTATTCAGATTGTTAGTTGACTCATAATCCGAATATCGATAAGCAGCTGTTAGGCTGAGCTGCTCAATACCAGTTACACCTGATACCAATGGTACAGAAGCTTCGATGAAATACTCTGCTACTCGAGTTTCTCCGTTAGTAGGAACTGTTGCACCACCAGACCCAACAAGGTTACCAGCCGCTGCGATACCGTCAGCTTGCTGTACCAGTTCGTCTCTTCTAAACTCGAAACCAAACAGGGCTGCAATGGCATCGTCCGCAAAAGGACTCTTTATCCCATAGTCATAAAGATCACCGCTAATGGTTCCGCCAACAATCGTTTGCTTACCAGTGCCGACGGTTAAAGTAGGTGTATCCAAATAGTCACGTAGCGCTGGGTCATATTCTGCTGTAGCACTGAAAGCTGTTACAAACGGCACACAATTGGGGTCGCTTCCGTCCACTACTGAACGACAAGTTAGGTCGCCAGAAGTAGGATCAGACACTATATCCAATGAATTTTGCAGGTTTGCTAACGTAACTTGGTTAAACTGTGTCCGCTGTAATCGTGTTTCGCTGTACTGTACAAACAAATCCCAATCGAAACTATCGTCAATAGTTCCTTTTATACCGTTAACAGTGAAAATATTTGTTCTTGTACGATCATCAGTTCTACCACCACCCTCGACGAAACGACGTCGAATCTGCGCCTGTGCATAACCATCTTCGTCCACACGGCCCTCTGCACAAATGATTGAGCTCATCTCTGCTGTCAAGAGTGGATTATCACAGTTAACGCGGTTAATGGTGCTTCCGAAAGCAGCAGACGGTGCGATAATTTGAGGTGATTGTGAAGAGGTGTACCCAAAGTCAGTGTATACTGTTAGATCTTCGGTGATATCGTAGTTGCCTTTGAAACCGATATTAAAACGCTCAACTTCACGGCGAATTGGATTAAACGGGTTGAAGTTGTAAGCGTTAGTGAAACCCTCAGCCAGTGAGTTGTCTTGCTGCAATGAATAACCATTTCCATCTACAACAAAAGTTGTAGGAAATGGGCCTTGGTTTGAACCCAAGCAAACTAAGTCATCTTCGCCAACAGGAAAAGTT
>JAKVBA010000143.1 GCA_022447525.1 Gammaproteobacteria bacterium | reverse complement strand
AAGAACGTGATCAAGCCTATGATGGTTGGAAAGCCGCCGTCGACCGTATCCGCTGTAGTTAATTTGTAGCGGACATCGCATTAGAGCGTCCCTGAAAACCAAATCGGGCTCTCCTATTTGGCATAAAGGAAAACGATAACCCCTAATATTGGTTTTTTATTAGGCCATTATCGTTTTCCTTCCTCCTATATCGCACTGTTCTCTAAACGACCTGAAAGCTCTGTATTGAAGTGAAGACTCTTCATTCAAAAAGTCATTACAGAGCGCTAAAAATATAGCGTACAGCGTTCAAACTTACCTCAATAGTCTCCTTTGTTTACAGCCTACTATTTATTACCGTCTATAAAACATTCAATTTCTCTTAATATTTTTATGGTAAACGTTTACCCAACTATGTTATAAAGTTGTTACTGTTTATGGTAGCCATCCCTACAATCGCCTACCAGGACGCTAAAAACACACTCGACACGACTCAAGACACTATTAAAAAATTTACCTTGGGGGTAATAGAATGAAGACACAATTCAAGTTAGGTTTGACTGCACTTGCGGTAGCGCAATGCTTAAATATCAGCATTGCTTCAGCACAAGAAGCGGCCGATGCTGATAAACAAGCTGATATTGGCGAAACCGAAGTTATCACTGTCCGTGGTTTCGGTAGCACATTAACCCGTTCACTACAGCACAAAAAGTTAGCTGATTCGACGGTAGAAATTATCTCCACAGATGACCTGGGACAACTTCCCGATGTGACAATCACTGATGCTCTCGCTCGCTTACCGGGTATTGCAGCAGACCGTGATCGCGGAAACGCGAGTCAGATTTCTATTCGAGGTATGGGGCCGCGTCTAAACCTTGCAACCATGAATGGCCGAGAAATTGTTAGCGGTGAACCAAGCCGTAGTGTTCGTTTTGAACAATTCCCTGCGGAACTTATTAGCTCAGTTGAAGTTTTTAAAAGCCCTTTAGCAAGTAATATTGAAGGGGGTATCTCAGGCTTGGTTAACATGCAATTCGTAGAACCCTTGACCAAAGATCAAAGGTCAGTAAATATCAGCGGGCACTTGATGGATTACCCTTTAGCAGACGATATCCCCACAGCCGACTCCCAAGGTTATCGCGCTAATTTCAGTTATATCGACCCTATTTCAGATACATTTGGTATTGCGTTTGGCGTTGCCGTTCAAGACCAACCCTCTCTACAAAAAGATGTTACCTCGTGGGAATACAATAATGTTCCGGCTGAACAAGGTGATGTTAATGGTAATGGCATCTCTGAAGCGGCCCCTTGGGGAGCACAGACGGCTACGAAAGGAGGTGACAACCAACGAGTTGGTGCAATGACAGTACTTCAATGGCTACCAAATGAAAGTTTAGAACTAAAATATGACCTCTTCTATTCCAAATTTGATATTGAAGAACGAGAAGATCAAGTCTGGTTCGACGGTTGGGGTAACTGGGGCGGCTTAAATAACTGGAACATTTCAAATGCCAGCAACCCGCCGCAAATCATAACTAAACCCGATGGTTCAGAACAAATTGTTTCAGGTGGAATGTTGTGGGGCGGTAGCCACACTGCAAATAATTCTACTTGGTTCCAGAAAAACGAACTCGTCAGTACAGGCTTAAATGCTGAATGGCTTGGCGATGTATGGAAAGTTAACGCGGATATCGGCTACTCAGAAGCGTCAATTACCTCGCGCTGGGTGAATATTCAGTCGTGGTATTGGGATGCTGATGCGGATGCAAATGGCATGGACTATAGCTGGGACACTACCACTGACCGCTTATCCATTGGCACCGGTTATGACATAAGCGATGCTACAGATTACGGCCTTAACTACATGCAAGTGGACAACGACCGCCTGTTAGAAGATGAAATGATCACTGCCAAGCTTGATTTCGCTCGGCCAGTCGAGTGGGGAATTATTGATGCCATGAGCTTCGGCGGGCGTTGGACAGATAGAGAAAAAGACAATGATGTGGTTAGCTGGCAACAAAGTGTAGCCAATAGCAGTGCCAATGTAGACGCCTTTACTTACGAGCTTGGTGAAGGCTATGACGTCCCTGCGCTTTACAGCATACGAAATTGGTCAGAAGTAGCGCAGGAAGCGTTTGGCGGGATAGATAACCGCAACCAGCATACCCAGACTAATGCCGATATACTTAATAGCTGGAATGTTCAAGAAACTAATACTGCATTGTATGTTCAGTTTAATCTGTTAGGTGAAATTGGCGGTATCTCGTACACGGGTAATGTAGGTGTGCGTTACATCAGTACCGAATCTACTTCATCCGGTTTTCAGCAAGCTGACGGGGGAGAGCTAACTGCGGTATCGATTGACCATGACTATAGTGAGGTGCTGCCTGCGCTAAACTTACGTTTTGACATTACGGAAGATTCGCAAATTCGCTTTGGACTTTCACGTGCTATATCTCGTCCGCCTCTCATTGAAATGCGTACAGGCTTACAACTTAACACATCTTCTACGGTTAACACTGCTTCTGGCGGTAACCCCCAGCTAAACCCGTTCATCGCGGATCAAGTTGACTTGGGCTATGAATATTTCTTTGCTGAGGATGCTGCTCTTACCGTGTCACTCTTCTTTAAAGACCTAAAGAGTCATGTAGGTGCAGCTACAGATACACTTAATATCAATGGTGAGAGTTACCAATTTACCGGCCCTGTGAACGGTGATGGTGGCCAGATTCGCGGCGTTGAAGTGATGTACCAGCAAGCGTTTAACATGCTGCCAGAGCCTTTTGATGGTTTGGGAATTTATACCAACTACAGCTATACAGATACGAATGTGACTGAGTTTGAACCTGAAAATAACCCATTAATCATGGGTGGCTTATCTAAAAATGTAGGTAGTTTAACTCTTTGGTATTACAAAGCAGGTATTGATGCGAAGGTGTCATATAACTACCGCAGTGCATACACTAGCGTAGGTAGCTGGGATCCAGGTGCCGTTTTCACTATAGACGACGAAGCCACGGTTGATGCCAGCATTGCCTACGAAGTGACCGAAAACTTAAAAGTAATGTTACAAGGTCAGAACCTAACGAATGAAGCGTCTACGTCATACTTTGACAACGACCCTACCCGACCACGTCAATACGCTGAATGGGGACGCCGTTATTTGTTAGGCTTCCAATACGCGATGTAAGTGCGTTGTATCGGCACTGCTCTTTCATATAAGGGCAGTGCCTTTTTGCGTTTAAGCCAACTAGGCTTGTCTATTTTTAAATTCATCTAGGCTAGAGCAATGACTTCTATTTCCCGATTTAGCTTTTTACTCTGTTGTCTGTTGTGGTTAGGCGCGTGTCAGCCCTTCACGTCTTCTTCTAATCCACCGCATTCTTCATCGCCTTTTCTAAGTGAAGTGGTTCCTTTCAATCAAGACTGGAAATTTAAGAAGGCGGATGAGGCGCTTACGCCTGAGCAAATAACCCAAGCATGGGAAAATATTGCTCTTCCACATACTCCCCGGTTAGAGCCTGAAGTGGTAAATGACCAATGGCAAGGTATTGCGTGGTATCAAAAATCGTTTTCAGTGCCGGCAGAGTGGCTTGAGCAAGCGGTATTTATTCGTTTTGAGGGAGCAATGAATGCTACAGAGGTTTGGCTTAATGATGAGAAAGTGGGTACTCACTTAGGTGGATATTTACCATTCACTTTCGATTTAAGCCCTTACCTGGTGTCAGGAAGGAATACCCTCCGCGTGCGCTTAGATAACCGTGACAATGACGTTACAGGCCCGAAGCCACTTACATTGCTTGATTTTAATACCTACGGTGGCTTATATCGCGATGTTAATCTTCTGGTAAAAAATCCCTTGATGATTACTGATGAGATGCACGCTAACGAAGTGGCCGGTGGCGGTGTTT
>JAKVBA010000142.1 GCA_022447525.1 Gammaproteobacteria bacterium | reverse complement strand
TACGAATACAGTAATCTACATCTTCTGGGGAATAGAAGATATTTTCATCTAACATTCCCACGTTCTCTACGACGTGCTTGGGTAACATCCAACATGCTGATATAGCATAATCAACCGCTAGGGGATCGCTGACTAAAGATAAGTCATTGGGTTTTTGTTCCATCTTCTTCAAAAATAGGAAACGCTTTGCTTTACCCCATAGCGTGGGAAACTTGTCACATGAAAGCTGGAAATTACCAGATGCATAAGTCACTTTTGGCACAGCTAAGCCCACTTGCTTATTTTGCTCTAGGTAACTGATTAATCGCTTAAGTGCTTCTGCATTAACGTAGGCATCGGAGTCTAAAACTAACACGTGCTTGCCTGATGCTCGCTTTAATGCCTGATTTCTTGAAAATGTTGTACCGGTGTTTTCACCAAGATTTATTACGTGAAGCGCGCTACCAAACTTGTCAGCGTATTGGTTAATACATTCAAGTGAATTATCCACCGAGCCGTTTTCAACGACAAAAACTTCGCCGGTTAACTCTGCACTTTGTAACGCGTCATAAAGCGCGGTTAAGCATTTACCTATATGCTTTTCAGAGTTAAAAGACAGAATTACTACTGAAATATCCACTTGTTCACTCACTCTCTTGTTGTTCTAGTTTTATCAGCGCTTCGATCAAGCTTTCTTGTGATACGTCCCCTTCAGATGCAGCATATAATGCCACACCACCAAAATCATTAAGAGAAAGTTTATTCAACACTTGCATGCCTTTCACAGTAATAGGATTTACAGTATATACATCTCCAATTTTCCACATGTAAACCAGGTGAATCGATTTGCCCATGCCATTTTTAAGCTCTAAATACCTATAGTGGAAGCGCTGCTGCGCTTTATCTACTACTTGCGTCTCAGACCCTGCCACCGACCAAACTTCAGGGTCATAAGGCTTGTTGTTCCATGTAACCAACTCTTTCTCTTCTTTTTCGGTCAAATAGGCAATTTTATGCAGTATGATAGTCGCTCCATTAGTTTGAATTGTCTCAAAGCGATATTCGTCAAATCCCGTGTAAATTGGCTGCCAACCTGATAGTGGTTTAATGTCGGTTAGTGCTACTCCATCTTCACTCACTTTCGCCAGTGCCTGTGTTTGCTGACTGTAGAAAGATCCCATGAAAACAGGGCCTAATGCTATTAAAATAAGAGCTACAGCGAAGCGCTTCTTGGGCAAAACCACTTTCGTTGTAATATCACTAAATTTAGGCACATTCTTTTCGTCGTAAAAGAGGCGCGAAAATGCGAGCACCAAGGCAGTAACAAAGAAGAAAAACACCCATCCGTAAACAAGATGATCAAATCCAACGGCTGCTTCCATATTACTTGCATGGCCTATATAAACCATGATGAAAGCGCGCATACCATTGGCAAGAATAGGAATAACAACTAGACAGACTAGAAAAACTGCCTGTTTAATTCTGGAGCGAATTTCCAAGTGAGCAATAAGTAAGCCAATGGTTATCGTAGAAAATAAGAAGCGAATACCGCTGCAGGCTTCGGCAACATGAAACAGTCCTTCAGGAATTTGTAAATACCACCCCTCACGATAAACGGGTACACCTACCAATTTTAACATCATGACAGTTAAGTCTGCTGTCACTTCCTGAAGATGCGGAATCATAAACTCGCCGAAAGGCACAGAAAGGATTAGGAAAAAAAGTGGAAAAAACAAATGACGTAGGGTGACAAAGCCAAAAATTCCCCATACAAAGAAAAGAGGCATCGACATAAGCGCAAATTGCTGCAGTGCATTTATTAGCGATAACTTACCAATAATGAAAGCTATTACCGCACCCAATAAACCAAGCAACCCTAAGCAAGCGTCTAACCGATTTCTACGCGCAAGCCCGAAAGCAAATCGCTTACGGTATATTAGCCAGACCGAAATAGGCGCAATTAAAACCGCATGTTCAAATGTGGTCGATTCAAACCATGTGGCTATAATACGTTCAAAAGTACTGAAGTAAGCAAAAAGCCAAAAAAACGTCAGGGCAGCAAAGTATCCGGCATGCGTGGGGGCTAATGTAACTTTAGGGAACTCTCTAGACTTATCACTTGATATAAACGTCATACATGCTACCCCAGTTAAAATCCTTTAACAGCTTTTCAATTTTGGATTCCATTCTTGAGAGGTTAATGTAATGCCTGAACTTGGACCGCCAATTTGCCTCTTTGATGAATGGCTGTTCAGGGTCTATTTCCCAAGGATGAAAGTAAAAGCTATACGGAGCGCTTTCCGCTTCCATGAACGCCATAATACGCTTTTTAGAAAGCCAATAAGGATAAAGCCTATAGAAGCCTCCACCGCCTATGCCCACATTTACTCCCTTCTTGCGAATAGTAGGAATAGGTATCTCGGTTATACCTTCCTTACGCTCGTATATAAATCTTGGCCACTGTGGTACGCCATACAAATCGTGTTTGATTGGATAGGTGCTAGATGAATACACGAAACCATGTTCAACGAGTACTTCGTATACCCAAGTATTCGAGTCGTTAACTGAGAAACTAGGTGCTCTATAGCCTTTTATTGACGTACCACCCACGTCTTCAAGTATGGACTTGCTTGCATAAACATCTTCCCTGAACTGACTTTGCGACATAGTCGTTGCTCGTTGGTGCTCTAAACCATGGCTTGCAAGTTCATGGCCTTCGTCGACAATTCGCTTAATCACATCAGGGCAACGCTTAGCCACCCAACCCAACGTAAAAAATGTCGACTTCACGTTATTCTCGGCAAAAAGGTCAAGTAAGCGATGAGTGTTTTGTCCAACTCGAAGCTGCTGAGAGTCCCAACTTTCTTTATTGATGACATCTTCAAAGGCAGATACTTGGAAGTAATCCTCTACATCTACAGTCATCGCATTGAGGCGACCATCTAACTTCATTTCTATCGCCCTTTCCCGAATAAAACAATTTCAACGGTTCTTATCAAAATTAAAATATCAAGTAGTAAACTCTGGTGCTTAACGTAATAAAGATCGAACTTAAGCTTTTCCATGGAATCTTCAACACTTGCGCCGTACGGGTAATTCAACTGTGCCCAACCCGCCAATCCTGGCTTCACGTTGTGACGTTGATTGTAATAAGGCACTTCTCTAACAAGCTGCTCTACAAACTGTGGCCTTTCTGGACGAGGGCCAATAAACGCCATTTCGCCTTTAAACACATTCAAAAGCTGGGGTAATTCGTCAACGCGGTATTTTCTAATGAAGTGGCCGATATGGGTAACGCGATCGTCATTCTTGCTAGCCCACTTAGCGCCGTCTTTTTCAGCATCAGGACGCATGCTTCTAAATTTAATGATTTTAAAAAGCTTACCGTTTAAACCCACTCGTTCTTGCTTGTAAAACACAGAGACGCCGGTTCTGCGACCATCATCAAGGTAGATTATCAGTGCTGTTGTCAGCATAATTGGCCAAACAAAAAGAAATATGAAAAACGCTAACAATGCGTTGAGAGTGTAATCTAACGCATCTCTTAAATAGTTCTGACTTTGGAAACCATTTGAGTATATGACCCAACTAGGATACATCAGGTTCACTACAATTTGCCCTGTCTCGCGTTCCATGAAATCTAGAAGTTCTGTTACTTCTATACCACGCAACCTGCAATCAAACAGAACTTCTACCGGTAAAGTTCCTCGCCTTTGGTCACAAGCAATAACTATTTCTTCAATTTCATTGTCCGCAATAAACTGCTGGAAGCTCTCATCAACTTTTAGATGGATTATTTTTTCTTTTTTAATGCCATCTTCGCGATTGTCACCTGGAATAGGGATAAAACCAACTAATTCAAACCCAATTCTGTCTACGTCTCTGCGCATACGCTTTTCAATAATTGAAGCTCTTTCTCCAGCTCCGAGCACCAATATGCGCACCTTCCCTAAGCCCAACAAGCCGAGACGGTTTGTGAAATACCTGAAAACAACTAAGG